>JANNWZ010000052.1:0-96595 GCA_031409295.1 Mariniblastus sp. | reverse complement strand
GTCCATCGCTTCTCGCGTCACCAACAGGCAATGCGGATGCAAAACGGCCAATGCATTGAGATCGCTTAATGGCAACACCGAAGTCCCTGGAACATTACGCGCACTCTTGTAAACGACTGGCGAATGCTCGGCGGTCGTGATCAGGGTTCGCTTACCTTCCAACCCAATCGCCTTCAACATCTTGGCAATCGCACTTGTTTTTGGCACATCCATATTAATGGCGTCCAACACTTTGACTTGCCCGTCCTGGATCTTGCCAGCGATCGCCATTTTCGTAGCCAACCGAACTGCCTTGCGAGGCAAGCGGTACGAGTAGTCTCGATTTTTCAAGGCGAAGGTGTGACCACCACCGCGCCGAATATTTGTCCGTCGCATACCAGCGCGGGCATTACCCGTGCCTTTTTGGCGATACATTTTCTTTTTACTACCCGCAACGTCGGCTCGACTTTTCGTTTGATGCGTTCCCTGCCGACGACTGGCTTGGTACATCACGACAACGTCATGCAACAACTGTTTGTTGATGGTTGCGGAAATTTCTGTCGGATCGATTTCGTACTTGCCGATTTCGGTGCCGCTAATGTTATAAACTGGCAAACTCGCCATGATAGTGACCAACCTACTTCTTGTTTGTCTCTTGAATGACCAAAAATCCACCGTTCGGACCTGGAACCGCACCTTTAACCAACAACAAATTATTTTCCGCATCAATCAGATGCAAGCCGAGATTGCGAACGGTGACCTGTGTATTTCCGTATTGACCAGCCATGCGTTTGCCAGGGAACGTGCGGCTAGGACCTGCGCTCATACCGGTACTGCCCGAATGGCGATGGCATTTCTTGACGCCGTGAGTGGCGCGTTGGCCACTGAAATTGTGACGCTTCATTACGCCAGAAAAACCGCGTCCAAGACTGATACCCATCACGTCGACGCGCTTGACATTTTCCAGCACACCAACCACAACGTCGCTGCCGACCTCGTAGCCAGTGGTTTCACCACGCAACTCCCGGATGAACTTTTGCGGCTCACAATTGGCCTTGGACACGACTTGACCAGTCCCGGCCGCCGCGGCGATTGAACGCTTACTCTTGATGTCGGCCACATGCCCCCGTTCGGAACGGGCAGCCTGACTCGGACGGGACCGGTGGTCTTTGGTGGGACGTTTTTTATCGAGAAAGCCCAATTGAATTGCCGAATAGCCGTCCCGCTCTTCAGTTCGTAACTGTAGAACCTTGCAGGGACCTGCTTGAATGACTGTGACTGGCGTTACGAGCCCGGTTTCGGGGTCAAACACCTGTGTCATCCCGACCTTGCGGCCGAGTATGCCTTTTGCCATGACTATTCGCCTTGTATTCGTTGGACTTGTCGTTGAAGAAGACTGGCCAAGCCACCTTAGACCGGTGTGGCCAACTTATCCTCAAGACTTCCGTTCATACAGATAGGGGTAAATACTTTTCAAAGTTTTAACTACTAAAACAATCCGCCAAGTCAACCTCCGAGGCGACTCAGCACCGAACCAACACCTTACTTGGTGGAGGCTTTAATTTTTATTTCAACGCCTGCCGGCAGGCTAAGTTTGTTCAAAGCTTCAATGGTTTTGGCGGTCGCTTGAACAATGTCGATCAGTCGCTTGTGGGTTCTGATCTCAAATTGTTGACGAGCCTTTTTATTCACAAACGGACTGGAAAGTACCGTATAACGTTCAATTCGTGTCGGCAAGGGAATCGGGCCGTGGACCTCGGAATGGGTTCGTTTCGCGGTATCCACGATTTCAGCAGCGCTTTGATCAAGCACCGAATGATCGTAGGCTTCCATTCGAATGCGAATTACCTCGTGAATTGGTCCAGCCACAAACTATTCTCCAAACTCGAATCCAGAAACTTAGGGTTAGCAAACTCAATGTTCGCCGCCCAACTAACGCAACCCGTGCAGTAACAAACCGCCCGAGCGATTGACACACATTTTCCACAGAAAACAGTATTTTGGGACGGCCTGTGAAGAGTCAGCGGCCGGAACAGCAATCTGGGAAAACCGACCAATTTATTGTCTGTTCAGCCAATCGTCAACGCCAAACAGAAAAAATCCCCAGTCTTTTTTGTCGGGACAAAACAACAGTCCGGGTTGTGCGTCGACAACCAGAAATCCCCGTCATCGGAACGGGCCAAAATACCGAAAACGATCGTCAGGCTTATGAGGCCTGAAAACGACTATCAAGCGGCAATTTGCGATGTTGATTCCAACGCAAAAAAAGCGAATTGACCCACGATTGGCAGGTCAATTCATCTTTGACAAATTTGGGAGATTATCAACCGCGGTAGGGCTGCGAGGACGGATATTGGTAGGGCTGCGGCGCCTGAATTGAATTCTGTGGGGTGCCGTAATTCGGCTGATTGGAGTAATAAGGTGAGGATTGACCGGGGAACTGAGCCCCGTATTGTGATTGGTTGTAAGATGGATATTGGGTTGAGTACGGTTGCGAAGGGTACGCGTTGTAATTGGGTTGGTTATAGTTTTGATAGTTGGAATAACCGTAGCCCGGTTGGGAATAGGACTGGTAATTCGACCCATATTGCTGGTTGCCGTAATTGCCGTAATTTTGCTGATATTGATTGGCATCCATACGGTTTCCAATGGCCCTGCCAGTCACGCCACCGATCAGACCGCCGGCAATGATCCCTGCCGCGACTTCGTTGTTTTTCCCCCCAATCAACCCTCCGATCAAGGCTCCTGCTGCTGCGCCTCGGCGAGTTCCCATTTGTTTGAACGATTGAGCTTGTACCGAATTGGAACTCGCGACAACCAGTAAAACTACAACTGCACTCACTCGAAATAACATGGCTGGATCCTTGGGTGAACTTATTATCGCTTGGAAAAGCTAACGGCATTTTTGCATCGTTTCTCAAATTGTCAAAAATCGAACCGAGTTTTAACGAATTTGCCAAGCGATTTTGGGAATCTCTGTCGAAAATGCCGTCCTTAAGGGGGCCGTTTTGAGACTCGACGTGCATTGCCGGCTTCGAATCATATTCGGACAGTCAATATCGCAAACCGGCTTGAGCGAAACCCCTCCTCAACCGTATGATGCTAACTCGAATTGCATCGACCTGAAAAAGGTTGATTGAATCCCTTGGTAAAAATGGCTCCGCCATTGATTGCCGGGACCTGGAGGATAAGCGAATGGCTAGCAGGTTGATTCGAAATCAATTGCCCAGCAATGGGTTGCGGGTTCGACCCCCGTGTCCTCCGCTCTCGTTTTCGATACGGTAAAAAACCGATTCGAGAGCATTTTTGCAATTTTTCCCAATCAAGCGGATTGGGAAATTTGCGATCCTGGAAAAAGCAACCGATGAACACGGTTCATCCGGAAAATCAATCGAGGAACGCTACGTTTCGCATGCCTCGCGATTCATTTTCTGTGTTCATAACGACTTGATGCCAAACGTGAAGCGTGATGGTTGCGTGATCGGGATGGCGAACTCGACCTAGGACATAGACACCTGGATTTCGTCGCATAGTTCTCCAGCCCCAATTCTTTGCGCGGCTGTTTGCCGCCAGGATTTTGCGAAACTCGATCTCGGTCACACCGTTGGGATGTCGGTCGCAGACCTGAACGGATTCGCCGCCGGTGCGATAACAGAAATCTACCCAGTGCGGCTTGCCGCCATTGCCTCGTCGGATCGGTTCGTTGTTTAGAACCAACGCCTGATCGACAATAAAGTTGTCGACGGGAAGAAAGAACCACTCGCCCTGTCGGACGAACGCCGAGTTCTTTCGTCGGTTGCGGAAGTTGCCGGCGACTCGATGGCGCGCCAGCGCACTGCGCACTTCTCGAGGCTGTAATGCTTCCATCGCTTGTCGGACAGTTCCCACTGAAGCCGTTTCAGGAATTCCGGCGACGAACCAGTGTCGTTCGTCGTGCCCGCACAAGTATTTATTTTTCCAGTTTTCCTCGCGCACCAGCAGCAACAAATGACGGTCCGCAGACTGAATGTCGAGTACTGCAATGTCCAGGTTAGAACTTCTTTGTGGCGCGATCTCGAAATATTCACCTCGTCGATCTCGAACGATATCCAAGTTTACCAAGCCAGCCGTTGAGCTCGTGCGTCGTTGAGTTCGGGCGACTACTTTCAGTCGAGCGCCGATGCGTTCAAATTTTTCAACTAGAAATTTTGTGTTCATGCGAATTGAGACAGCATCAAACGATTGAGGTTCGTTTGAAAAATTGGAAAAACAGCGTAGTACGCAATGAAATTGACCAGTGGAATTTGTGTAATCTATTTGAGAATTGTTGGCTCGACGAATAGCATTCTGGGCTCGAGTGGAACGGTAGTTTGTCTTTTCGAGAAGGGGCAGTGTCGTGACGAGGCCATTCCCATCTTCTTCGTTTTTCATTCTTACACTTGCATTCCTTGGGGTTCTCAGCTCCTCATGTCCCGGAGCTCAAGTAGAACTCGAGCCCAATAAAGAATCTTGTAAATTACCGCCATTGGTACAGGCCCAAATTGTCCAAGTGGTTGTTCCGGCGATTCAAGCAAATCAGTTTGACATCGCCTACGTATAACACTGAAACGCGCGTTGAATTTTTTGACAAAGCCGACAAGAGCATCCCCTTCCGGATCGTCGGGACCTACGAATATCGCAAAGCATTGGAAGCCTTGGATCGTTTAGTCGCACAATCGACGACAGAACAAATTGCCGTTTACGACAATATGCTTTATGATCGTCCTGAGTTTTCCTTTTGCCGCGGCGTGGACAGCCGGGGCGCAGGGCAGGTCAGCGGGGCGGGACAAGCAGCAGACGCCCAATGGCTCGATCCTTACATGCGACGCGGATTGCCCTAGATGACGGCTTTGGCCCGAGTCGAATTAGGTGCCACGATGTCGATGTATGGCGATTCGAAAACACCTTTCGCCGAATTTGCCCCGTCGGCGTTTGATTTGGTGGCATACTTGGAGATCATGTTCGACGATGTCGTCGTTCACTTGAAAGATCTTGCCCAAGATAACGGATTTCGAGTCGTGGTTAAGCCAAGCCATGTGCCCGATACTTGGACGTTATCCTATTTGCGTCGTATCAAGTTGATTCGAGATATGTTGGCTGTGTTGTATCTGACTGACCAGCCCGAAATGACCGCCGGTCTGGTTCCCTTGGAATCGGAGTTAAAAATTTATCAACGCAAACTTGTTCCGCGGATTTTGATGGAAGAAAACGTTTCCAAAGTGCAATCAAATTATGACAGGGATAAAAACGGCGTTGATCGTAATTTTGAAGTCGGGCCGTCCGGGGAATGTAAAGAAATTGCAGGAAATTTGGGGGTACCCAACTAAGGAAGTCAAAACGTTGGGACAAAACAGAATGCTTGCCGTGGTGGTAGTATCGAGTGTGACAGGTATCGTCCATTGCACCCATTACGTCCCAAGGTGATTGAGTTAGAATTCACCCTTGTCAATCGTACTTTTTTGGCTGAAAATCATTTTTTTAATTTGCCAGATTAGTCTCGATGACATCGAATCAATCGCAAAAACTCCACGCTATCTGTAATGAGACAATCGTCATGGGCAGAGGTTTCGAAGTTCGCAAGGTATCGATGGCCAAAACGGCCGGACAGAAAACCAAAGTTTATTCCAAGTATGGAAAACAACTGTACGTAATTGCCAAAAACAGCGGAGCCGACCCGGCGGGTAATCTCGCCTTGCGAACGTTGATCGAGAAAGCCAAAAAGGATCAAGTGCCCGCTCACGTGATTGACAAAGCTCTGGATAAAGCTCGTGGTGCCGGCGGCGAGGACTTTTTCACCGCCCGCTACGAAGGCTTCGGTCCCGGTGGCTGTTCCATGATTATCGATTGTTTAACAGACAACAGCAATCGAACGATCACGGACGTTCGTAATTGTTTTACCAAAACCGGTGCCAAGTTCGGTGCACCTGGCTCCGTGGCTCATTTGTTCGAGCATTTGACGATTTTGTCTTTCGCCGGGAACAACGGCGATCAAGTCCTCGAAGCGATGTTGACCGCCGAGGTCGATGTCAACGACGTGGAATGCGAGCAGGGCAAAGTCACATTGTTTGCCCCGGCCTCCGAGTATTTCAAAGCCAAACAAACATTGCTCGAGGCACTGCCGGGAATCGAATTAGAAGTTGACGAGATTACATTCTTGCCTCAATCACGAATGGAAATTAGCGCCGACGATCTGCCCATGTTCGAAAAATTCATGAATATGCTGAACGAGTGCGAAGATGTACAAGACATTTACCACAACGCCATCTTGCCCCATTAGTGCTCTTCGTGAAAACTGCCTGAAATCCGTCTGGCGATGGAAGTGAGAGTTTCCGAATCGGAACGGGAAAATTGTGGTCACTCGACATTCGCTCCAAGTCGCAACAAAATCAGGGCATGGAAAATATTGAATTAACGGACGGTGGACGGATTTTATTTGTCCCGTCGTTCCTGGGGTCGGATGTGGCTGACCTTTACTTCGAGCATTTGCGCGATGGTTGTCAGTGGGAACAAAGGCCGGGAATCTTTGGCCATTGGCAGCCCCGGTTGATTGCCTCCTTTGGTAATGCCGGGGTTTCGTACCGCTATTCCAAAGCGGATTATGTCGCGTTGCCCTGGATCGCTCCGCTGTTGGAGATCAAAGCACTGATCGAACAAGTGCAAGGTCAATACAATTTTTGCTTGGTGAATCGTTATCGTTCGGGATCCGACAGCATGGGTTGGCATGCGGACAACGAACCCGAAGTCGGCCCCGTGATTGGTTCGATTTCATTGGGGGCGACACGCAAGTTTCGAATTCGGCATAACACAACTCGCGAAACAAAAACGTTGCTTGCGAGTCATGGAACGCTGATCATCATGGCCGGTACGATGCAACAGTTTTGGCAACATGAGGTCCCCAAAACGAAACTGAACATCGGCGAACGGATCAATTTAACCTATCGAGAAATTGTGAGCGAAAAATAGTCCGGTTGTTTCGACCGCAGAAACTCCAACGCGATACCCTGCCCTGGCACCATGATTCGTCAACCCAATTTCCCTTGGACCGGATTCTTCGAACAGAAATTGCGCAAAATACAGGGCTAATTTGCTGTCGGCGGGACGATGAGGGCTTGGCGGTCGATGATCAACAGGACGCCAATCAGTTTTCCGTCTGCAGTCGCGAGAATCGGCGAGCCATGCCACACGTCCCGATCTCCATCGAAACTGTTTAGTACCCAGCCGTGGTCCGACTCGCTGATGTCGACTTGCTCGATCGGATAATGCAAGTAGGTCAAACTTTTGGCCGGGCCGGTCGCGCGAACCGCTAAACACTCTTCCACATCAGTTGGAAAACGAACCGCTGTCGGATCAAACCAATCCGCCGAGAAATTTCCCGGTACAGAAATATTTCGCAGGGGGGGAACATCCAACGTAGCCTCAGCAGTCTCCGACAGCAAATCCGGAATCAAAATGGGCGAGTCTCCGTCGGCGGAATGTCGGAGGGTGAGAGTTCCCGCAACAATTTTTTTGAGGGAAAGGACATCGGACGGAACCGTAACAAAACAATTTCCACCGGCATCACGAATCGGAATTCCGTTGACAGCAGCCTGTTTGGTTGATTCCCCGCGCAACAGGCCTTTTTGATTCCAACCGATTTCCAATGGCAACACGCCCCGCAATTTTACGTTGGTAGCGCTGACCAGATTGGCGGCCGCATACCATTCTTCAGCCAGTTGAGCATAGAGCGGAAACACGTCGCCCGGTTTGGCGGGTTGACCACCGGATTCCGTAGTCAACATCGAGAGCCCTCCTCGCGTAATAGTCTCTAGCGATTCCACATCGATCTTGAGACCAGCGCTTAAACTGAAATCCAACTTAACGCCGCTGGTGGCCCAAAATTTTGTTTTGGTCGAGATTAGCGGGATATATTTCTCGAAAATCCTGGCGCGAATATCGACGAAGCGGGCATCCTGTGAAAGTCCCACCGAGAGAATTCGACCGATCTCGACACCACGACAATTTACCGGTGAGCCGGCATTGATCGATTGTTGTTTTTCACCACGAATGATGATCTCCATTCCGCCACTGGCCAAGGCATCGGACGGCGATGTCGAAAGACCTTCGAAAGAACTTCGAAAATCGGCATCTGCATCGCCGGGAATCAGGCCTATGTACTTATTCCCGACCGCTGTTTCCAAGCCCGAAATTCCAGCGAGACTCAGTTCCGGGCGCACGATCCAGAATCGGGTCCCCTCGCGGGCCAGCGATTGAGCAAACGGCTTTAGATCAACTTGCACGTCGACACCGGTTAAATCGTGATTGAGTTTCACGTCTTTCACAATCCCGACATCGATGCCGCGAAATCGCACGACGTCTTCCGCTTTCAGTCCATGTCCATCCGGAAAATAAATGTCAATCGCAACACCCCGCTCGGATAGCGACCAAGCTACCAAGACGATCGCAATCAACAAACAGATCAAGGCGACCAACCACATGTACGATCCCGCCAACGTTGCCGCCGAGTTCAAGCGCGCCGGGCCCACATTGGCAATGGGCAGGGATTGGACTTCCAGATCATCAGCCACCACGGCAGCTTTTTTGTCAGTCATTGGTTTCCGCCCAAATGCCATGGGGATCAAAGGTAATCGAAGCAACCATGCTCATCGCAACACAAAGTACGAAGGCTACGATCGCCGGTCCAATGTGAAACTCGACCAGATCGCCGAGTTTGACCAGCATGACCATAAAGGCCAATAGCATGACGTCCATCATGCTCCATTTTCCGAGGTACTCCATCACTCGCAACGTGAATGATTTATGTCTGCGATGCAGCATGTCGAGCAAACTCAACTCCAATAGCAGTACGATCTTGGTAAGTGGAAAGACGATTGAAAACAGAAACACAACGCCTCCCACGAACCAGCTGCCGTGTTGGAACAGTGCCAAAATACCACCGATGATGCTCGATTCGGATTTCACGCCGAGTTGTTCGACTTGAAGAATGGGCAGCAACACCGCTGGCCAAAACAACACAAAAGCCCCCAACGCTGCAGCCGCAGTCCGGCTGGCGGAAAGGGCAAAGTTGACCGGCGGCTTGAAGGCCGAGCCGCAGCGCGTGCAAATAGCCCTTTGGTTCGGTTCTAGGGAAGGTATGCGATGGATCAGACCACAACAATGACAGGATTTTAATGTGTTCAGCTACTTCGTCCTCGGAGTGAACTGGTTGACAGCGCCCGAGATTCTAAAAAACCCGGTTTTGCATTGGAACAGCAGGATTGCACAAATTCGAAAAAGTCAATTTTGGATACCCTGTTTGAACCAGCGTGGAAAAGGCCAACCGAAAATATTAAGTAGGGAATCTATTGTTCCTTAAAATATTAATTAAAGGTGTTTTTAATTGCTTTGAAGTTTTCGAGCAAGTACGTCTGAGATCCATGGTAAAATGCGGGCTTGATTTGGACGATGCCTTTTTTCATTCCCGGGGTTCCGATTAATCCGGCAATTTGCCGAGCGTTTCTTGTTTTTAAGAAAAATCACACTAATGCAAAAAACCAAAAACTGTGCTTGGGACGTGAATTCTCGGATGGCTGAGTTTGCCTGAGTTTACCGGGGCCAGTCCGGTGCATATCCGAATCCGATGTATCGCATTGCGATTTCACGCAAGAACTCACGTCTTGATCGTTTCAGAAAGCAAATTGCCGTGTTAACGCCAAAACGAATCATAATTTGCGGATTGTTGTTGGTTTTCTGGTTGGCAGGTAATTCAAACCTGTATGCCCAGGATCCGGTGGCCGATTTTGACTACCCCCGGTTGGCTCATCCTGAGATCGCCGAGTTTTTGGAACTCACCGATGCACAGCGGCTGGATGTAACACGGCTGGTTGCCGAATTATCCGAGAAAATCGCGGCAGCAACTGAAACCGATCGAGCAGCCGTGACAAACGATTATCGCGGGCAGATCAAGGCAATTCTGACCGCTGAGCAGAACGAGCGGATGTTGCTCCTTCCAGAACTCCGCAAACTGAAATTCAATTTCGTCAGTCCCAAATGGGAAGATGTTCTCCGATGGTTTGCTAAACAAGCGGACCTTTCGTTGGTCATGAATGACCCTCCTTCCGGCGCATTCAACTATACCGATAACCGTGAGCATACGCCTGCGGAAGCGATTGATTTGCTCAATAGTATCCTATTGACCAAGGGATTCACGCTCGTTCGGCGCGAAAAACTCTTGATTCTGGTCGAGATCAAAGACGGCATTCCAGACGAAATCTTGCCACGATTGACTTTGGACGAACTGGACAAGCGAGGAACTTTTGAAATCGTCAGCGTGTTGTTTTCGCTGGGCGACAAACCGTTGAGCGTTGTGGAAGCCGAAATCAAGCCGATTCTTGGCAGCTACGGCAAGATGGCCTCGTTGCCGAATTCGCGTCAATTGTTGGTTACCGAAACGGTGGGAAAAATACGCGCGATCAACTTGTTGATCCAGACCATTCCATCGCCCGTCCCGCCCCCTGCCATTGCACAACCTGTACCCCCCGAGCCTCCTGTGTTGGAGTCGTTTGCGTTGGGTGCGTTGGAGCCTGTCGCGACCATTGCCACATTGAAGCAATTGGCACCTGCGGCGATCATCACTGGCGATTCGTCAGCTGCCAAACTCGTGGCCTATGGACCACCGTCTCAATTGGCCATTGTGAAATCGTACCTCGAGCAGCTGAACTCCGGGGCCGCACCCGACGGTGCCTTGCCGAAGTTGCAGATTTTTTCGCTGGCGACCGTTGTTGACGGCAAGCAATTGTTGGAACAGATTTTGCTCGTTACGCCGCAAGCGAAAGTTGCTTTGGACGAAGTTGGACAGCGGTTGCTCGTGTTTGCTACGGAGTCTCAACAAGCCCAAGTTCAGGAGACTCTGAAGCAACTGAATGTGGTGGAATCGGTCGACGCCGCCAAGGAAGTACAAATTTTCCATTTGCGACGCGCGAACCCATCCTCCGTTTCGCAAATGGCATTGGCCGTTTCGCCGCGCGCGACAGTGACTGTCGATACGGCTACGTCGGCTTTGGTGGTGCGGGCCAGTTCTGCCGAGCTGGCTATTATTCGACAATTGGTCGAACAGATGGAGAATGGTGGAATTGCTGACGATGGATTGTCGCTCAAGTCGTTTTCGGTGCGTACGGCTCCATCAGCTGATTTTCTGACCATGCTGCAATCGCTTGCGCCCCGCGCCAAGATTCAGTCTGACACCGTAGGGAACACGATGTTTGTCATCGCGTCGACCGCCGATCTCGCCAAACTGGAACCATTGATTCAGCAGTATCAGGCGATTCACGCCAACGCATTGAATTCGCTGTTGGTCAGTTATGAGTTGACGGCTGCACAGAAAACGAAATTTCAAAATATTGCGCTTACGCTGGTCGCCGAGCTGGGAGCGATCAAGGTGGTGACCGATACCACGCCAACACGGCTGACGATTTGGGGCTCTCCCGAACAACATGAGTTCATCGGACGGATCATTGAGCAAATCAAGGCCGAACCGGATCCGAATTCTGCATTCGAACTTAAATCGGTCGCCGTCAACATCGAGGATCCGGACAGCCTATTGACGATCTTGAAACCGCTGCACCCGCAAGCTTCCCTCTCGCTTAATTCTTCCAAAGACAAAATTGTCGTTTGGGCTGGGCCGGAGGATCAAGCGAAAGTAACACAGTCCCTGCAACGCTTTCTGGCCGAAATGCCCGTCCGAGAGGAAGCCAAATATGTGGTGTACCAACTACAACAGATGGACCCGGCGCAGGCCCTGTCGATTTTGCAGCCCTTGACTCCAAACGCGAAGTTGACTGTTGACGCCCCCCGGCGACGCTTGACTGTATTCGCGAAACCACGGGATCAAGCCCGGATCGCGCAAGGGCTGGGGGAATTCAATGCGTCCGCGCCAGAGTCCGCCAAGTCTCGTTTGGTCGTCTATCCCGTTCCGGCAAATCTGCGCGCGCGCTTCAACGCGGTTTTGGCCGCTTCCGACCCCGAGTTTTCCCAGGTGAAAATAATCGACGAACAACGACCAGGAGAATTGGCGTTGCTGGCGACCGATGTTGAACACGGCTTGATTCAGTCGATCGTAGACCAGCTTTTGAAGCCGGTGGTTGGTGTCGATCCATTTGTTGTTCATGCCTATCCCACGGGCGAAACCGACCCGACGCAGGTTGCGGATTTTCTCAAAGGTATTTTCGGCGATGTCAAAATGGTCTCCGATCCGGTTGGAATGCGACTATTGATTTGGGCCCCGGCTTCGACACATCTGGAAATCTCGCGGGCATTGCAAGAATTGACATTGAATCAACCGGTGGCAGGTGACAATTCGATGTTGTTGCAGTCCTACCGATTGCCTGGTGGTCAAGCGTCCACAATGCTAACACTGTTGCAAAAACTTGTTCCCCGAATGCAATTGGTCGCGAGCACGGATCAGAGTTTAATCATGGCCTGGGGGCGCCCACACGAACATGAAAAATTGAAACTTGCCGTTTCGCAAATCAATTTGCCGGACGGCCCCCAAAGTTTGTCGGTGGAGCTTTACTCGACTGGAAAAATGGATGCCCAACAAGCGGCCGCCCTGCTGACCAAGCTGCTTCCCGACGCGACCGTCATTCCACAGCTATCCACAGCGGCGGTTACGGTTTTGGCACGAGGTGAACAGCATAAGCTGATTCGACAAACCTTGGAACAGGTGGGCGATCTGGAAAACAACGACGGTCCGCTCACGGTCAATGTCTATCGAGTGGATCGCTCGGGAAGCGTCGCGGCAATCGCGGCGATTGGCCCGTTGGTCCCCCAAGCCAGATTGGTGGCCGGTGCATCAACCACGCAAATTATCGGCTTGGCAACCGAACGCGACCAGTTGCGGATCGGCGAGTTAATTGGTCTGCTGGAAACCGACATGCCAGACATCAGTGGTTTGTTGCTACGCACCTATCAATTGCGCAACGATTTGGCGAGTCAAGTTCGTCCCATCATTCAGGCCGCACTGCCGGCCCTCAAAATGATCGGCACCGATCCTGGTTTTTTTGCCGTGTGGGCGCGAGACGAAGATCATCAGCGACTTAAAGCGATGATTGAAGAGGCCGAACGGCAACTGGTCACAGGACCCAAGACCTTTCGCTCGTTTGAATTGGAGAAAGTTACGGCAACACAAGCAAAGGCGGCGCTGTTGTTACAGTTGCCGCCATTGGCTTTTGTCGAACTAGCTAATGAACGCTCCATAACAGTCCTGGGGACCGCAGAAGAGCACGGCAAAATCGAGACGATCTTGACCGACTTGCAATCGACAGTTGAAACGCGTGTCCCGCAACAAGTAGCCTCCTACCCGATCCCTGACACCTCGTTGACATTGTTGATTGACGCAATACCGCTGGAACTGTCCAAGCAGGCGACCATCAAGTCGGATTTGGAATCCAATTCATTAGTTGTGACTGCTCCTGAAGCGGTGCAATCATTGATCAGTGCCGCGATTGTCGAATTGCAAACAAGGCTTCCCAAGTTGGATCGAGCGATTCCAAGGATCTACATTGTGGATAAGTTACAGGCGAGTAATTGGCAGGCTTTACTTGCTCAAATTGCACCGACCGCCGTCGTTGTTTTTGATCCTACGACTGGCAGCTTGGTGGTTTCGGCTCGGCCCCAAGTTCACAAAACGATCCTGATGTTGATCGACGAGTTTCGCGCCGCATTGGTGGAGAAAAAAATCATTCGGGCCTATCGCGTTTCGCGAGCCGATTTGCAAGTCGCATCGCTGGCAATCACAAGTCTTGTTGCCAACGGCAAGATCAATGTCGATCCAACCACAAAGAGCCTGTTGGTAGTGGCTAGCGAAGCCGATCATGAAATCGTTGCGCAGGCACTGGATCAAATCGACCGCAATGCTCCCAATGCGGCGGTATCGCAGGTGTATCCCGTTCCCAGCGGTGATTCGGCGGCGCTGGCAATAGCGCTGAAGAGTCTGGTCCCCAGTGGGGCGTTTGTCGCGGACACGACCGGCAAATCGCTGTTGGTGCTGGCGACGGTCGATGAACAGGCCACGATCAAAACAACGATCGACCAATGGACTGGTGATCCCAGTCGCGCCTTGACTTCGCAGGTTTACGCGTTGAATCGCGCGGACCCACAAGCGGCGGCGACGGTGTTGCAAAAATTGTTGCCGGGGGCGACTTTGGCAGTGGATCTGGCATCGCGATCCCTGGCGGCGACGGCGACGTCGGATCAACATCGTTTGATAGCCGAGACGGTTAAAGAGCTGGACGATGTCACTCAATCGCCGATCTCGAAAGTTTATCCGGCGAGCGGTTTGCCGGCGAAAGACTGGCAAGCGTTGATGTTGCAATTGGCACCGGGAGCCGCGGTGGCAACGGATCCGGCGACCAATAGTCTGGTGGTGACCGCACGTCCGCCGGTCCATGCGATGATGGAAACATTGTTGGAAGATTTTCGCGAGGTCTTGACTAGTGGCAAGACCGCTCGAGCCTATTTATTAACACATGCGGATGTGACGGTAGCGGCAGAAGCGATTTCATCATTGCTTCCCAATGTCAAGGTCTCTGCGGACAAATTGGGACGAACGTTGATTGTTGTGGCCGATGAAAAAGACCAGGCGACGGCTGCTGAAACACTGGATCAAATCGACCGCAATGCTCCCAATGCGGCGGTATCGCAGGTGTATCCCGTTCCCAGTGGTGATGCGGCGGCGCTGGCAATAGCGCTGAAGAGTCTGGTCCCCAGTGGAGCGTTTGTCGCGGACACGACCGGCAAATCGCTGTTGGTGCTGGCGACGGTCGATGAACAGGCCACGATTAAAACAACGATCGACCAATGGACTGGTGATCCGAGTCGCGCCTTGACCTCGCAGGTTTACGCGTTGAATCGCGCGGACCCACAAGCGGCGGCGACGGTGTTGCAAAAATTGTTGCCGGGGGCGACGTTCGCCGTAGACTTAACCACGAGGTCGTTGGTTGCCACCGCTTCTGCGGAACAGCATCGATTGATTGAACAGACGGCAACGGCGCTGGATGGTGCCGGCAACAAGGCGGGTGGAATTGAACTTCGTAGTTATGTGGTGACGCATTCGCCGGCCGCGTCGTTGGCGACTGCATTGCAGACTTTGTTCAAAAACGACGCGCAGGTCAGTGTCGTATCTGAAAAAGACTCGCGGTCGCTGATCGCCGTGGCCCGGCCGCATCAGCATGAAATGATAAAAGCCTTGATTGCAAGTGCTGAAGAAGGCCTGACCGGTTCAGCTGGAATTCGCCAATTAAGGACCTACTTGTTGACGCGAGCCGACGGCAAAGCGCTCGTCGCGTCACTCACCGATTTATTTGAAAACGAACCGGTGATCCCGCAACTCAGTTTTGATGCCAGTGGTCAACGGATTTTGGCCCTGGCCTCGCCGGAACAACACTTGATGATTGAGCAAACATTGAAACCGCTCCAGGGGGAGCCTCAGGAGTTCGAGGTTTTTCGATTGACGCAAATTGACGTTCAGACTGCCGCATCGGCCTTGCGAAATATGTTTCGCGATGAACCGCCAGGATCAGAACCGGCGATTGATGTGGACTACGACAATCAATCGTTGATTGTTCGTGCAACTGTTCTGCAATTGAACCACGTCAAGGATTTGTTAGTTCAGTTGGGGGAGACAAGTCTCGTTCCCGGAGCAGCGTCGCCCCGAACCGGTACGTTGCGAGTGATTCCGTTGAATCAAGATGTCGAACAGGTGTGGGAACAACTGCAACAAATATGGCCTCAGATTCGTCAAAACGAGTTACGGATCATACGGCCGCAATCGATTCCCGTGCTCCCCCGGAAGGAGTTGCCACCGGCCGATTCCGAAACGTCGATACGGCAATCCGCGGCACTGATTTCAGTTGCGTCGGCGACACACATGTCGTCGATTCGGACTCAACAAAATGCACAGGACTTGACGACCCAAATCCCGAATCCAAATGCCCTGGCTCCAATTTTGTTAATACCGGAAAAAGGCCGTTTGATTTTGACTTCGTCCGATGTGGAAGCGCTCAATCAGTTGGAAGAATTGCTTTCGGTAATTCAGCGATCGGGTTCTCCAGAATCGGGGTCGAGAAATTTTCAGATTTTCATGCTCCAAAATGCCGGCGCAGAAGAAGTGGCGGTGCTGTTGCGCGAGCTATTTAAAGGTTTAGCGACTTCACGACAAGGGGCGGCTGGCATGCCGGTTGTCATCACGGCTGATGGGAGATTGAATATGATCATTGTGCGGGGTAGCCGCTCGGATCGTGAAATCGTCAATAGTCTGATGCAGGCTTTGGACTCTCCGGATCTGCCGAATGCGCTAGCCCTTAATCAGCCAGTGATCATCCCCGTTCGCAACACAGATGCGGATCGCATTCTGACCATTTTGAACAGTTTATACCGTACTCAATTGAGTTCGGGTGGAGGAAGGAAACAGGTTGCTATTCCCGAGGGAATTTCGGCTGAGGTGGCTACGTTGTTACAACAAGTTAATGCTGCAACCTCGGGGCCTGTATTGACGCTGGGGGTTGATACGATTACCAACTCGATCATCGTCATGGCACCACAGCAATTGCGAGATCAAGTACGTGCGGTGGTGGAGGACTTAGATCACGTCGTGGAAGTCGAACCTGGTGAGGCAATCGAGATCATTCGATTACGGGACACGAGCCCTGTGCGGATTCAGCGCGCGCTCGACCTGTTAATGGAGCAGCAGAAGAAGTAAAGGGCGGGATCTAGGGTGACTGGCCATGCCCCAACTGAAGTCAGACCGATCGATATACCATCGATTTGATGTACAATCAAGTTCGGCCTCAATACACATTTCCAAGGTTGATGTTTTTGGCACCAGGACTCTCCGACTTCCACAGGGACGTCTGAGGCGATCCGATCAAACGACAAGACATGCGACCTTAGTTAAGCGGAAGGATGGTTGTTAGGAATGACTCAAGACGGCGTGACGGAGAAGCTGGACGCAACCATGTTGCAACTAGCGCGAACGATTCAGAATCGCGACGGCCGATTGGACCGATTTGCTACGGAGGCCGGATTCGACTCGATCGATGAGGCGTTGAATGCAATCGCCTTTACGTTGCGGATCACGGTGGTGGATACGAGCGAAATTACCCCGGATTTGAGCTGCTTGGAAGGTTTCCCGGCCCGTCTTATTCATCGACACAATATTTTCCCCTTGTATCGTGAGGGGAATTCGATTGTCATTGCCACGGCCAATCCTTTTGATTTGCAGGCGATCGACGCGGCCGGTGCGGCATTGGAAATGTCCGTTATTCCCGTCGTCGTTTCGCCGGCCGAGCTGACCAAGCTGATCAAAACACATCTCGGTTTGGGGGCGGAGACGATTGATGGCTTGATCGCTTTGCAACCGGAAAAATCCAGCTTGGTGGAGTTGTTGGATGAGGTCGCTGACGACGGGTCCGAAGCAGCGGAACAGGCCAAACAAGCTTCAGTCGTGCAGCTCGTCAATGAAATTCTGGCTGAGGCTGTCGAAGCTCGAACCAGCGATGTGCACATTGAAGTTCATGACAGTGGCATCAAGTTGCGATACCGCATTGACGGTGTTTTGCAGAAACAGCCCACACCGCCAGAGATTGATCGGTTTCGCAACGCCATCATCAGTCGCCTCAAAATTTTAGCGAAAATGAATATTGCGGAAAAACGTGTGCCCCAGGATGGTCGCATCAACCTGCGAGTCGGGGGTCGCGAAATCGATGTGCGGGTCTCGGTGATACCGATGCTTTTTGGCGAAGGTGTGGTCCTGCGTATTCTGGACAAATCCAACATGGAATTTTCGCTCACCGGCGTCGGACTGGTTGGTGAGCTGTATGAGAATTTTAAACGACTGATCAGATTGCCGCATGGAATCGTGTTGGTGACGGGCCCAACGGGTTCTGGAAAAACCACGACGCTCTATAGTGCCCTCAGCGAGATTCGCAGTGAAGACACGAAAATCATTACCACCGAAGATCCAATCGAGTATCACTTGGATGGGATCAATCAGATTCAGGTAAACCACAAAGTCGGGCTGACGTTTGGAGCAAGCTTGCGCAGTATTTTGCGCCACGACCCCGATGTGATTCTGGTTGGAGAGATTCGCGATTTAGAGACCGCTGAAAATGCCACTCAGGCTTCGTTGACGGGGCATATGGTGTTTAGTACCTTGCACACCAACGATGCCTCGAGTGCGTTTATGCGGCTCTCGGATATGGGCGTGGAACCGTTCTTGGTCTCCAGTACTCTGGAGGGTGTGTTGGCCCAGCGATTGGTACGGTTGGTCTGTCAGGAGTGCCGGCGACCTCATCCCTTCGCGCGCGATGAGGTCCCCAGCGATTTTCCATGGGACGAGTTTCAGGAGTGCGGACAACCATTGTATCAGGCTGTGGGTTGCCGCTCGTGTCGCGGCGTCGGATATCGGGGCCGCGTGGGAATATTCGAATTGCTATTAGTCAACGACGAAATTCGACGACTCTCCAACGAGCGGGCAACGTCAAGTGAAATTCAGAAAGCGGCGGTACGAGCCGGTATGCGGACGTTGCGACAAGATGGGTGGAGCAAGGCACTAAATGGTATGACTACAATTGAAGAGGTCCTGCGAGTAACGAAGATCGACCATGTTTAAGAAAAAACGCTGGGTTATCACCGCAATTTTCCTGCCCGAATTTCAGGGAGCTGACAATGCCTGAGTTCGCCTATGTCGCGCGATCATTGGATGGCCAAACCATGCGTGGGTCGATTTCGGCAGACTCGCGGCATGATGCCATTGGCGAACTCCGTCTGCGTTCATTGTATCCGTTAACGATCAAGGACACGAAATCCATTGGCCTGCCCTGGGCAGACTTGTTGCGATCCAGACGTGTTGGCGCTGAGGTGCTCGCGACCCATTTAAATCAACTGGCCGATTTGTTGGAAAATGGCGTAGCCTTGCTCGAGGCCCTGGAGGTGCTGGCCAAAGAGTCAACGCATCAACAGTTAGCTGCAACGTTAACAGAAATCAAGAATCAGGTCGCCGAAGGCGTTTCGTTCGAAGACGCACTGATGAAATATCCGAACCAGTTTCCGGAAATTTGTATCAGTGTCGTGAGGGCGGGGGCCGAGGGTGGTTTTATGGAAGACGCTTTGCGCCGGGTCGCGGAATATCTGGAACGACAATCCGAATTGCGCGGCCGCATCACCTCCGCGATGGCCTACCCTGCTTTTTTGATTTTTGCGGGGCTGGTTGTAACGGTCTTTTTGATGCTATTCATCGTACCACGATTTCAGCAATTGTTCGATCGGTTGATCGAGAGTGGCGCAGGATTGCCGGCGATCACTCAAATTTTGTTGACCGGCCGTTTGATCTTGTTGCACCAAGGTTGGTTGATCCTATTGATTTTTGGAACGGTCGGATTCTTGTTGTTCAAGGCCGCTGGTACGGATTGGGGGCGCGCGTGGATGGATCGCTGGATCCTGCGGATTCCCCAACTCGGTGATATTGTGCGCCAAAGTGCGGTGTCTCGTTTTTGTCGAATTCTGGGGACCTTGTTGTCTAACGGAGTGCCACTGCTGCGGTCGTTGGAAATCAGTGGTAAGTCCATCGGGAACAAACTGTTGGAAAAAGCAGTTGCCGATTCCGCCCGAAATGTATCGTCGGGAGAAACATTGTCCAAACCTTTGAGTGCAAGTGGACTGATTCCAGCGGCGACTATGGCCATGATACGCATCGCCGAGGAGTCCAATTCGCTCGATCGGGTGTTGTTGAAAATTGCTGATGTGATCGACAAAAAAATCCAGCGTCGGCTCGATATCTTGGTACGGATGATCGAACCGGTAATGTTGTTGCTAATTGCGGCGGCCGTGTTGTTTATCTTGTTGGGATTGTTATTGCCAGTTTACGACATGAGTAACTCCATCAAGTAGTTTAGAAAACCATTTCCAGACAGTTCGAAAACTGTCGTTGTAGGGGAATGGAAAGTTGCCAACCGGATGCTGCGGCATGCGGTCGATATTTTTTTTTGGAAGGTGATGCTATGAAACGTTCCGGTATGACATTGTTGGAAATTTTGATTGTGTTGTCGATTTTGGCAGTGTTGATTGCCATTATTGCGCCGCGAATTCTCGGTTCCCAAAAGAAAGCCGATATCAAGTCGACAAATTTGCAAATTTCGAATATCGAAGAAGCCCTCAAGTTGTATGCGGCCGACAATCGTTCGTTTCCCAATACCGAAGAAGGTTTGTTTGCATTGTTGGAACGACCTTCGGATGAGAAACGATCCAAAAATTGGGATGGGCCTTACTTCGACGGAGAAGAGGTTCCGGTGGATCCGTGGGGAAACGAATTTAGCTATGAGTACCCCCCCACCAACGGCAAAAGAGATTTTCCCAATATTTGGTCGTTTGGACCCGATGGGGAAGAAAGTAGTGAGGACGACATAATTAACTGGAAGTCCTCTGGCGACAAATCGGAAGGCGAGCGCGGATCGGAAGATTCGCGTCCATCCAAGAATAGCGACTCGCAGTCATGACATCGGGGACAGCGTTGGCGGGGTTTGTGACTTCGGCCGCGGCGAGCCGGAAATCGCGGCGCATGTGCCGGCGATCTCGTGGACTGTCGCTACTGGAGCTGTTGTTGGTACTGGCAGTGTTATCCACTGTGTTTGCCATTTCCTGGCCCGCGCTGCGACGACCCTTGAACCGCAGTTACATTCAAGGGGCTGCACAGCAATTGCAACGCGATTTGCAAAACGCCCGTTTGACCGCGATGGAAACCGGGCAGCGGCAGGTTTTTCAGTTTCGCTCGGAAACCATGTCGTACCGAATCGGCGGCGAAGTCGTCCAACATGATCTTCCTTTCCAGCGACGTGGGTCCGACGAAACACGGAGCAATGAATCGGATTGGATTGTGTCGACTGGCTCGGAAGAGGAGCAATCCAGTTGCGAGCGGGAATTGCCGATTGGAACAAGGTTTGGATCGCATGGCCAGAAAGCATCAACGTCCGCGAACCTCCGACGAACTGCCGCTACTGATGAATCCAAGCCCAGAAAATCTTACGAACGGTCGTCACAACGGACGGACGGGCGCCCGGCAGCTGATCGAGGCATCCGGTCGGAATCCCCATCGGTAATAAAACCGGATGATTGGTCAGCGCCGATACGATTTTATCCTAGTGGTCGCATGGAATCCGCGAAATTGATGCTTCAAAGTGATGATGGCTATCGAATCACGGTCCAGATTCAGGGCTTGGCCGGTCGCGTCAAAATTACTGACTTGGAACCAACCGAATCGAGTGAGGCGACCAATGAGAAGGCGGGAACATGAAACAGCGCGCCGGATTTTCTCTGTTTGAGGTAATGATCGCGATGTCGATTTGCGTCGCCGGATTGGCGTTGATTCTGCAGATGCTCGGAACGGCGGCAATGTTTTCTCGACGGTCGACGGAAGGTCTGGAGCAACAGATTCTGTGTCAAAACAAATTGAATCAGATTGCATTGGGTTTGGAAAATTCAGACGATGCACGACGGTTGGAGTGCGAGGAAAATCCGAATTTTTGGTACTCCGTTCACTCGGCCAAACATCCCGTGTTGCCGTTGCGGCAGGTTGAGGTTGCGGTTTGGGCCAAACTGCCTGGGGAGCTGGCCGGCAACCGCGATCGAAATGTGGATGCAGCGAAAAAGTCGACCCCGGCCAGAGAGTTTCGACTCGCCTGCTTGTTGCCGCTCAGTCCGCAAGAGTTAGCGGAGGAATCCGCCAAAAGGTCTCAAAGAAACGAGTCCGAAGAATGAAATCCAGCCCATCCAACCAATGGTTGAATCGAAAATCGTCGCGGTTTGGTTCGCGCGGATTTTCACTGTTGGAGGTAATTATTGCCATGTCACTCGGGATGGTACTGTTAGGCGCCGTCTGGACGATGTTCAATTTGTTGGGTCGGCGTCAAGAATCGGAAATGCGACAGGCTGATCGCAATCAATTGATTCGTTCGCTGCATCAACGCCTGACTCGCGATTTGAAGAACTTGGTTGCTTTAGACGACTCGTTGGAACAACCATTACCGGACCACACTGCCGATGTCGCCTTGTTTCGAATTGGCGCAAGTGGCTTTCAGCTTCCAGTGCAGGTGCAATCGGCAAGCTCGCCGACGCAACCGACAGTGGCCTTGAGCGGTAGTTCGGCTCATCTGGCATTGGAAGTTTTTGTAGAACCGTTGGAAACGATCGAGTCGGGAACGACCTTGGATTCGGACAATACCCGCAAGGAGAGTGTAATTTTTGAAGGACCGGCGACGAAACAGGTGCGCTACGAACTGGGGTTGGCCGACGAAGCGGCAGCGTTCGCAATCGATCGGGCACCTGCGTCCACGAAGTCTACTTCCCGTCGACCGAGCGTCGACCAGGAAACCGGCCAGGGTTTGGTTCGAGTTGAATCGATCATCGACCTACGCGATCCAATGAGTGCTGAGGTTGAATCGGATGGGAAGGAATCGTGGCCGGACCAGTTGTCGAATTTCTTTGGCAAAAATTTTGATCAAACCGCTGAGCGGAACAGTGTAGTATCAAGGGTAACTCTAATGCGCGACCACCTACCGGATATCGTCGGCGTTCGATTCGCGTATTTCGATGGCAGATCCTGGTTGTCCCGATGGAACAGCCGCGACCAAAACCGGTTGCCGGTTGCGATTCGGGTTCAATTCCGTTTTCTCAAGCCTGAACCGAGGGGTCGAAACGAACGTAGTGGCGATTCGAGGAACCGCGAAAGGGAAGAGTTGATTCCCTTGGAGATCGACATTGCGACCGAAGAAGGCGACCAAATGCTGGCCTACGACGCCGAGTTTTTGTTGATGGTCAAATTGCAACCTATCGATCTGGGAGCTTCACTGCCGCTCCGCACAAGCGGCCGGCCTGGATCGCGATCTAAGGAGGACCAATGATCAATATCAAAAAGGAACCTCGTGGTTCAGTTCGGTACAATCGTCAGGCTCATCGCGTCGGCGCTGTCTTGCTAGTGGTTACGGTGGTGCTGGTGTTGATCAGCCTGGCAGTCGTGGGTTTGATTTCTCTGATGCAGACCAATTTGCGCGCGACCCATCTGCGGGGCGAAGAAATGATTTTGGAAAATTTGTCGAATTCGGGCGAAAGCCTGTTGGTGGCTTGGGCGGGACTGTCCCGCGAGGAGCGCGCGGGCTTGGGTGGTTTGACTGATAATCCAGATTTTTTTCGACATCAGTCATTAGTTTCGAATTCCGATGGTGACGCGGGTAGTTTCGCAATATTGCCATCGATTCCCGTCGATGCGGATGAGCCGGTCCGGTTTGGCGCGTCGAATGAATCATCCAAATTGAATTTGAACATGTTGATGGAATGGGAAAACCGGCAACCTGGAAGCGGCGAGCATGCGTTGCTGGGGTTACCTGGAATGACTCCGGATGCCGCAGCAGCAATTATGGACTGGTTGGACGCGGATTCCGTGAGTCGACCGATGGGCGCAGAAATTGAACAATACGATTCGGACGGCCGGCCTGCTCGACCGGCGAATCGGGTCCCCAAACAACTAGATGAGTTAGTACAAGTCAAATCGACGTCGCGCACCGATTGGTTCGCGGATTCGCCGACCACATTGGCCAACGTACGTTCATTGAAACGCCGTGCGACGCCGACGCAACATGTGAGCTGGGATCGGTTTTTGACGGTTCAGAGCCGCGAAAGAAATGAATCGGCTACTGGTGACCCGCGAGTCTATTTGAATGACAACGACTTGATTCGCTTGCACCAACGATTGACGTCTCGTTTGGGTAAATCGCTGGCGGATTTTGTGCTGCTCTATCGGCAATATGGGCCAGCGCGAGGCCAATTGCCTCGATTTGCCGGCGAACTTGATTTGGATTTTTCGATTCCCGCTCGGTTTCAATTTCAATCGGAACTGGACTTGGTTGGGGCGGTGGTTTCGTTTCGACCGCGAAACAACCAGATGATGATCATCGATAGTCCGTTGGTGTTCCGTCGTGGTGGATCGACTGGGCAATTAGAACATTGGATGGATCAGGTCACGGTCGATTCACGTTCCGTGATGGAAGGGCGAATCAATATTGATGAAGCGCCACGAGAAGTTCTGGTAGCAATTCCGGGTATGGAACAGATCATCGCCGACCAGATATTGAGCTTTCGGCATCTACCCTCAGACGGTAGGCTTTCTCATGTCCACGCGACTTGGTTAGTCGAACGAGGGATCGTTGATTTGACTCGTATGAAACAACTTCTCCCTTTCGTGACGACCGGAGGAAACGTATTTCAAGCCAATATTGTGTCTTATTTCCCATTTCGACCGTCGCTTTTGAGAGAATTGGTCGTGGTGGACGGCACGGATCCGACTCGCGGTCAAGTATACTGTAAGGACTTGCGCGACGTTGAAAATGTCATCAACCTAGCAGTCTTGCTTCCCGGCGGATCCCCCATCGAACCGAACATCCAATGATCTCCCAATCCAACAATTTGCTGGCGATTGAATGGGATCGCCATGAAGCCCGTTATGTATGGGCCAGCACAGCAGGTCGTCGGGTTCTGGTTCGGGCGATTGGCCGAATTGCCGCCGCCGAAGGAGATGGGGCTGAAGCTTTGCAAACGATGTTGGCCGACATCAAAGGTTTGTTGCGAATCAAGAACCCCCGGGTCGAGATCAGTTTGGCGCGGTCGGAGTGTGAAGAAGCTGAAGCCATATTGCCACCTGCCGACGAACATGAAATTGCTCAATTCGTTGTAAATCAAGCTCACGAACGTTGGCCGGCAATTTCGGATCATTCGATTATCGACTATTACGCGCTTGAAGACGATATTGACGCGATGCCGCGCGTTTCGATTGTGTTATTGTCGGCGGAAAAAAAGAAAGTTATCGAGGGCACTTTTAAGAAAGTTGGCTGGCGCCCCGCCAGCCTTCAACTTCGGCATTTAGGGGCGGTCAATTTGTTTCGACGGCAAGTTGACTTGTCACAGCTGAGGCAATGTGTTTTGCTCAGTCTCAGTCCGTCAGAAGCTGAGTTGATTGTATTTGCGAACGAACATATCACGCTGGTTCGCACGATTGCCTTGTCATCCAGTTTTGACCCGGGATTGCTGGCGGAGAAACTGACCGTCGAAATTCAACGCAGTTTGATGGTGACGGCAAATCCCAATCTCGGCGCCTCGGATCAGTCTCATTCCATTTTTCTGTTCGGGGATCTGGTCGAAGAAGAGTCCATGGCGGCCCAGCTGGGAAGTGCCTTGCAAATGAAGGTCACAGTGTTGGATCCGCTCCAAGGCATCTCGCGAGCGACGAAAGAATCACCGGCTCAGATTCACCAGTTTGCTTCGTTGCTCGGCTCGATTTTTGAGCAACCCAAACGGCAGATGGTGGACTTTATGAACCCCAAGTGTGCCAAATTGTTTCCGCTGATCTATCAGCGTCTGGTCTTGTACACCGGGGCGGTTATTTGCGTGTTGGGTTTGTTAATTTGGAGTGGGCTGAGTGAGGTCGCTGACCTGCATGAAAGAAATGCCGCATTGAAAACGGAATTGAATGCAGCTTCCAAGAAAATCGACAATCTGAATCGGAATACGGCGATTGTCGATTATGTCGATAATTGGCGGAGCGATGATATCAATTGGCTGGATGAATTAAGGGAGCTAACGCTTCAATTTCCCGAACGTTCACAGGCTCAAGTCAAGTCCATGTCCATGTCGATTGGCCCCAACAGCAAAGGACTTACCTCGATGAATTTGCGCGCCAAAGACGACTTGGTGATCTCGCGTTTGGAGCAATCCATCCGTGATGAACACCATACCGTCCGAACAAACAAATTGAGTCAAAACGCGACAGACGAGGAGTACCCCTGGCAATTCGTCGCCACGGTTCTGGTCAATCGTCGCGATCGGGAAGAATTCATACTGGAACCAGTTGGTGAAGCGGTTTCGCGCAATCCGTTGCCAGAATCGCAAGTACCTAAGCGCTTGCCGTTGGTCACTGATGGTGCTTCGCACGCCTCCGAATCAACTCCGGAGACTCGCTGATGTTGAATAATCGACGACGACTATTGTTAGTGGTTTTGGGAATTGTTGTTGGAGGGTATTTGGTCAACCAATTGGTCGAGCGTTATTATCTGCAGCCGTTAGCGGCAGAAACTCGACAAGCCAATGCATTAAGTAAACGATTGCGAGAAAACAAAAAAGAGCTGGACAGACTGCTCAAAAAAATTCCTCGTCGCGATGATCTCGAGCAACGTTCGCTGCCATCGAACGTTGAGTTGGCGTCGTCGCTCTATCAAGCCTGGTTGCTGAATCTGGTGACTCAGCTGGGGTTGACCAATCCGACCGTCGACTCTTCGAGTCCCATTGTGGAAGGTGAAGTCACGCGGCTGCAGTTTAATGTTCGAGGTAAAGCAAATTTGCGACAATTTACCAAACTGCTGTTTGAATTTTTTCAGGCCGGGCATTTGCATAAGATTAATCAGATTTCACTAACGCCCTCGGCTGGCAGTGATCGCCTGGAGATTCAGATTGGAATTGAAGCCATCGCGTTGGATCGCGCTCAGGATCGCGCAGAATTGAGCAAGTTGCAATCTGCTCGCTTGGTATACTCGCGAGTTGAAGACTATTCGGGAATTGCCAAACGCAATTTGTTTGGCGAAGGCGTAACCTCCCAATTGATTCGCGGGACGAGACTGACAGCTATCACCCTGGATCGTTTCGGCCGCAACGAAATCTGGTTGAATGTCGAGAATCAACCAGCCACCCATTTTTTGCATGTCGGCGAGACATTGGACCTCGACTCGATCGTTATCCGGCTTATAGAAATAGCCACCGAAAATGTCGTACTCGATGTCGACGGAGTTGTCGGACGATTGGAGCTAGGGAAGACTCTCGTCGAAATGCTACCGCTTTCGCCTGTGCCGCCAAACCAGTCGTTAAGCCGGAATCAGTGATAGCAAAAATAGTTGCGTGAATTGCGCGTAGTCCCAAGTTTGTGTTTCGGGACGTCAGGATACCAACCTCAATTCACTTATGGGATGTCCGGAACCGCTAGCGTTACAAGGATTGACGCTTTGCCACCAACTATCTACGCTCCGCCAGTATCACTAATTTGAGCAAGTGACGAACCAAGGATAATCGATGCTTGATCTGGATTTTTGGCGACTGTTTTTGCTCTTAACCCGTCGGTTGCGGCGTTCGTCTCTGTCGATGTTTCTGACGGCGGCAGGCTTGATTTGCATTTGCTGGTTGCTTGCCGGAACCAGCTTGGCCCGACAAACAGGGAGTTTTGCGGAACGCGAAACGGGGTATCGGCGATTCGTAATTACGTCCGGAACCGCCAGCGAAGTCGAGGCGTTTCTTCAATCAAAAATGCCCGTCGCAAGTCAGTACCAGATCTTTGTTAGTCCTGAAATCAAGCGAGAGTTGGTCGTCGTTGGAGATGCCGACGCCCTGCAGTTGTGTAGTCGTTTGATCCAAGAGTTTGAAATGGCTGGCGCGACGCGTTCGAATTCTCCGGCAACCGAGGCACGGTTTACTGCTTCTCCGGCCGCAGAACCTCCCGCCAACTCAGCCAGGCTTCTGCCGGCGGCCAATGAAGGAACCGGCTGGCTGCAAGTCGGATTGCAGCGCACTGACTTACGTTTCATGCAAGCCGCCTTGACGGGCCTGTTTGATGGCCGGCTCTCGTCGAAGCCGACACGGAATGGAATACTCAACGAGGTCACATTGGCCGATCAATCCACGATTCGGTTTGGTTGGGATTGGGAGACGCCCGTGATCAATCTGTCCGGGAACGCTGACCAGATCACTCAATTCGGAGATCTCATTCGGCAGCTCGACGACACTGCTGATGCCGACTCGAAACCCAGTGTCGTGGCCTATCGAAATGCTTCGACAGCAGCGGTACATCGTTTGTTTGATGTTTACGACACAGGAGCATCGACGGCCAACGCTGGCTATCAGTTACCGGGAAGTTCCATTCCGTCAGTCAATGAATTCGCGCCCTCATTGGGAAGTGGTTCCACCCAGGAGCCGGTTCCGGGTGCCAATTCCGCACTCCCACAAACATTGAGTAATCCGATTACGGATGATTTCAAACCAACCGAAAAACTTCGGCAAATTCAGGACTCGATACAAATTGAAACACTCCCAGAACTAGGGGTTATCATTTTGCGAGGACGTCAAAAAGAAGTTCAGGAACTAAGCCGCATCATTCAAGAGCTTGAACGACTCAGCGCCGAAACACAGCCGGAGTACCAGATTGTTTTGTTGGAGCACAGTCGCAGTGAAAGCATTGAAAAAATCCTGCAGAACACCAGTGCGGATTTGATCTCCGGTCGGTCGGGCCGAGTCACGGTCACTTCGTTGGGCAAACCGAATGCGCTGCTCTTGATCGGTTGGGGTGAAGCTATCGTGGCGATCACGGATTTGATCCACAAACTCGATCAACCCGTTGCTCCGAACACGCAATTCGACGTTTATCGCCTGACCAATGCAGATGCCGAGTCGCTGCAGTTGGCACTCGATGGCTTTTTTAAGAATCGAGACGGATTAGGAACCAATGTTCAAGTGATCACCGATGATCGCTCCAATTCGGTGGTGGCATTCGGCGCGCCTCGGGATCTGGCAGAGGTTCGTCGCCTCGTCAGTGAACTCGATGTCCCCAACTTTCGAAAAAAACAACAGGCTCGTGTCATCAAAATTCAGTATGCCGTGGCTGCGGAACTGGCCGTGACATTGCAGAGTGCCATCACCGGTGCCCAAGGAACTGGTAAACAAAAGACGGCTTTTTTGGAACTTCTGGGAGGCGGCACTGAGGGGCAGAATGTTCTTGAATCGGGTGTGTTGGACGAAGTTCAAATCACGGCCAATCCGTCCAATAATTCACTCATTGTTACGGGCCCTGCGGAGAGTATTGACTTGTTGGAAGGGTTGATTCGGCAATTGGATGTCATTGGTTCGACCGCCCAAATCAAGGTCTTTCGGATTCAGCAAGGTGACGCTTCCACACTCGTGCAAATGTTGCGCAGTCTGATGCCCGAACAGACGACCGAACGACCAGCACTGAAAATGGCCAATGATCTACAGGAATCTTCACTCGCGCCGCTGCGATTTTCGGTTGATACGCGTACCAACTCGATCATTGCTACCGGATCGGAAGGGGACTTGCGGATCATTCACGCATTGTTGTTGCGGTTGGATGAGAAGGAATTTTCCGAGCGCAAAAACTTGGTCTATCGTCTAAAGAATGCTCCGGCGACGGATGTGGCTTTGGCGATCAATAATTTTTTGCGGTCCGAACGCCAAGTCCAACTGTCTGGGACCACTAGCGTCAGCCCGTTTGAGCAATTGGAGCGCGAAGTGATTGTCGTTCCTGAGCCGATTGGTAACCGTTTGATTCTGAGCGCCACGCCGCGGTTCTTTGGGGAAATCGAGGCGCTCATTAAGCAACTTGACGAACCGCCACCGCAAGTCATGATCCAAGTCATGATTGCGGAAGTGTTGCTGGACAACAGTCGTGAGTTCGGAATCGAATTGGGGCTCCAGGATTCAGTGTTGTTTGATCGCAGCCTGTTGGGGAATTTGGTGACGACCACCGCGACAACGCAGACTTCAACTCCAGGCGGAGTGGTCACCTCAACCGAGCAAATCGTACAGGCGGCGGGTAACGAACCGGGTTTCAATTTCAATAACGCCCCGTTGGGAAACAGCGGCAGTAATTTATCTCGCGGACGTTCCAATGTCGTCGGATCGCAAGGACTCAGTAATTTTTCGGTGGGGCGTATCAACAACGAATTGGGATTCGGCGGCTTGGTCTTGTCGGCCAGCAGTGAGAGTGTCAGCGCATTGTTGCGCGCGTTGCAGGAGTGTCGACGAATGGAAATCCTCAGTCGACCTCAGATCAGGACATTGGACAATCAACCGGCCTTCATTCAAGTGGGGCAACGGGTTCCGCGGATTATCGGGTCTACCGTCAACCAAAATGGCCAATCGAACAGCATTGCCCTGGAGAATGTTGGTTTGATTTTGGGTGTCACGCCCCGCATCAGCCCGGACGGTACCGTGGTGATGGAAATTGATGCCGAACGTTCCGGTCTTGGACCAGAAAGCGAAGGGATTCCCGTTTCGGTGGCACCCAATGGAAGTATTATTCGTTCGCCTCGCGTAGACACGACCACCGCACAAGCGACCGTCAGTGCTGCCTCAGGCGAAACCATCATTCTCGGCGGCTTGATTACCAAGAAAACAACAACCATTGATCGCAAGGTTCCGTTGCTGGGGGATATTCCCCTACTGGGAAGTCTGTTTCGTTACGATGGTGATTTCACCAGACGGGCCGAACTATTGATCATTCTTACACCCTATGTAATTCGCGATCATGGCGATGAACAGCGATTGCAGCAAATGGAGTATGCACGCATGAATTGGTGTTTATCGGAAGTCGAATCCCTACACGGTGCGCTCGATGGTACGTTCAATCCAGTCAATCTGGATTATGATTCGCCTTTGACCGAGGAAATTTACCCCGGCCAATCGCCAACTATACCCGCTCAATCGCCAGCACTTGACGGCGATTCCGCTCAACCGATTCCGTCCAGATCTAGCTATTTCGCGCCACCTGAAAGTGTCCCCGCAGAACTCAATTCCAGTCCGAACCGCTAGTACAAGCTGATCATGATGCTTCCAAATAAATTGATCCGAATGCACGGGCGAACCTTTGAGTGTTTGCTATTGGCGTTGGCCATCTTGTTGTCTGGTTGCCAAAGCCTGGATCTGTCGTCGAAAAAATTCCCGTGGGAAAAAGAAGAGACAATTCCGGTCCCCGAAAAGATCATGGCGGTGTGGACCGAAGCAGTTCATAATCAAACTGGCAAACCCAGTGAACGCGGGTTTGGAGGCCGATTGATGTTTTACGATGCGGAACAAAAGGCGATCAAGGTGGAAGGCAAAGTCACAATCTTTGTTTTTGATGATCAACGCGAAGATTTGACGGACCCGGCTCCCAAGTATCGTTTCATTTTCCCGGCAAATGTGCTGGAACAACATTTTAGCAAATCGGATTTGGGTCCATCGTATAGTTTTTGGATCCCACTCGTGCCAGTAGATGCGCCTACCCAACCCTATAGTTTGGTCGCGAAATTAGATGGCAATCACGGCGAAACCGTGCTTTCCAGTTTGACACGCAAAGCATTGACCGGACGAGGCCCGCTTCCCGCGGCCGCCAAAAAAACTGATCGGGAGGATGTTGCGGTGGATACCATGGTCTCATTGGCGGAATATCAAGAGCGCGACAAATCTAGCGCGACCACGAATCGCTTGAAAACCGAAACGATCGAACTCACACCGAGTTTTGCCCATCGCTTGCAGCAATCAAGTTCGGCGAAGAATGAAACCAACGGGAATTTGCCCTCCGAAGTCGTACGGCGAAACGGATTAGGTGAGTCTACTTTTCAGGATTCGAATTCAATGACCGTTCAATCGCGATTCGGTTCTCCACCTTCGAAATCCCCGGCTCCAAATGGGCCAGCAATTCAGCCAACTGAGCCTGCTCTTCGTCGCCAACCGCACCGTGGAGGGTGGCTGTCTGGTTTGCCACCGACACCGAGATCTGGCTTCCGAACTGAGCGGCCAAAGCCTGACTTATCGAAATCTGAGCTTTCTCGCCAAGCTGCGTTGTGGTTCCAGCAGGAAGCTGAAAACCAATCTGAAGCGGAGATTCCAGCAGGGAATTCGGTCGCCGGACCAGCCGAGGTTGATTGATCAAACGGGCTCGGTCAAAATTGGGCGGGGGCCCGATTGCCGGTTCAATTGAGGCACTTTGTTCTGCCGCATTGACTTGTCCGACAAAGTTGGCGACTGTTTCCGGGGCCGCCCCAACAAATTGATTTCCCTGGCGATTCCCCCGCACAAACCGCTCATTTCCCTGCAGCCGGCCCGTTGAAGCATCGGGTGGTTGACTTGGTCCAACTTGACGACCAATCGGCTGGCCAACCTGTCGATTACCAAACATTTGCCCCTGTGCCGAGGCGGTTTGGATCGCCCCCCAAAGTCCCATTACCAGAACGGCAGATTTCAAAAAGTCCATACGCAGTTATTGTTTGGTTGAGTTGTCAGGCAACTAGGTGCCGATTCGGTGCTATCTTCACGGGTAATTGGCCGTTGAAAAGCCGGAAGTTTCCAGTTGGTGCTTTCAAAAATATCGTCATTCGTTGGGTACGTGAATGATTGAACTCCCTTTTTTCTACCCGTGGATTAGATTCTGGACGGGTTATGAGGTTTGTAGGCAAGGTCCGATTCGAGGGAACAGGCAACAACGATGCGGGGCCCCGGAATCAACCGTTTGACCTGCGTGGAAAATCAGCGAACGACAAAATCGGCTTCCGTCAGGATTGAGCCGGCGCCATACTCATGATGAAAAATATCATTCGGCATGGCAGCAAAATTGGAGTCGGCCCCGTTGTTTTTCAGCACTCCATCTTCGCTAAGTGTCGTCGCCGAATTCGCATTGGCGGGGTTCGAGCTGATATCCGTGGAATCGCCCGCATCGGTCACATTTTTTGCAACAAACACATGCAGTTTTCCGGAACCCATGACTTCGGCTTGATTGGGCGTTACCACCAACGCCGTCGCCTCGTCGATTCCCAATCCGATTATCGATGGAAATCGTTGGATCGTGGCGCGTAAATCGGCGGTCCGATTTCGTTGCGTAAAATGCTGGTCGATTCCGACACCTGACAAGAAACCAAAGCCACGTCGATAACCGTCTTGCACCATGATTTCATTTCCGATCGGGGCACCACGGATTAGCAATTCGCCTTGGATCGTTGCGCCGGCGGAACTTCCGCCAATCACGCCGCCACGCCGCAAACATTGGCGGAATTCTGCCAAGGCTGGAGTCCCGGCATAGTGATCGACGAATCTCCATTGCCTTCCGCCGCCGAACCAAATGCCAGTCGCGGAGCGAAGTTGATCAAGGTATTCTTCACTGGCCAACACCGCAGGAGTTGTTTGCGGCAACACGATCACGGAGCCTGCTCCCGCTTGGCGGAACATCTCTCCCTCACCGGACTCACCGGCGACATCTTCTACGGCGGTTGGCAAGACGACGATTCGCGCCTTGGAACCACCGGCCAATTCCACAAATCGTTGCCGGATATCTTTCGGAAGTCCCCCACCGCCAACGATGACGAGCGAACCCGATTTAGGAAAGACGATTTGCGGTGCCTGATTTAGAACGGGAAACGGCGCGACAAATCGTTCTCGGCTGGCGCGCAACAGTGTTTCCCAGTCGCTCCTTTGGCCAGGCTTCAGTTCCATTTTTTCAACCGGATGGTGGGGAGTAGCAGCGAATCGTAAATGAACTTTCCCTGGCCCCAAGACTTCCATGGATCTTCCTTGGAACACGACCGCCGTGTCTTCATCGATGCCGATACCAAGGCAGTCTGGATGCTCGGCAATCGCTTTGATCAAACGTGCGCTTCGTTTGCGCTGGGAAAAATGTTGGTCAACTATTGCGGCTGGCAACAAGTCGAATCCGGTCGCCATTTTCGGCGTGTCATTCCCTTCGGCAATCATGACTCGACTGGCAATCGCCGCGCCGGCGCTGGTCCCTCCGACCACACCACCCCGATGTGGCAACGATTCGATTGCTCGGGCGGCGCGCGTTGACAGGTATGCTGCCGCAAGATTCGCTTGATCGCCGCCGGAAATCCAAATACCGGTTGCATCTTCCAGATCGACGCAAAACTCGGCCGTGTCGGCAACAGCCCGATCGCGGGTGTGGGCAATCTTCAGGGACAGCGGAACGAGTTTTTGCCAAGGCTCGAGCCAGTAGTCAAATTCGTTTTCGTCGGCGGAGGAACTGGCGGTCGGAATAACAACAATTTTGGCTTGTGGCCCGCCTGCCAAGTCAAAAAAACGTTGGCGCACTTCAGCGGAAACCTCGCCGCCACCGACCAGAATCAATCCTCCGGTCGGCGAAAACGGTTCAACGCGCGTCTCCGATTCGCCGCCGGTCTCGTTTTGGAAAGCCGTTGCCAAGGGGTGTCCGAAACCGAAAAAACTGATTGCCAGCCAGCAAGAACAAACCAGTTTGTGTTGAAACATCGATACAATCCTGATGATTTAGAGGTTGATTCGTCGCCTGCGGTCGAACATAGCTCATTTTAGCCGAATACTGGCCGCTGCAGCGCGGCACGTTGTTTAATTTGTTCCTGTTCAGCCATTGCCCAGGACTGATCGAGCATGGGAATCTCGATGCGGTGTTCAGCCGGGCCAGCGGCTGCTGTGTCGACGGACAGTCGGGCCATTTTCCAACGCCGGTCAAACGGTGACTGATCAATTCTGACGGCTTGGATTTTTTCAAAAAATGTCAGGCTGGTTTTACGATTCAAGATTCCACTGCGATACACGACTCCAGACTTCATGCGGGCGTAATTCATTGAACGACTTTTTTTGTTGGCCCAGGCGATAAAAAGTGGCAACGCAATCACGCCTGCCGTCCAGCCCCAGGTTCGACTAATTGACAGTCCAACCCCGCCCGCCACAATCGCGGCGATGATCGCCAGACGAGACATTCGTCGACCCGCCAGCAACGATAGCGGTTGAAAATCCAGTTGTGATTCGTCCCAGTCCAGGCCGGGTCGCAACTCATTGAGTAACTCGGTCAGACGTTGATCCGGCACGATCGGCACGAACCACCGGCGCGAAACGGTTTTCGTCGCATCTTCATGATCGTTTCCCGCGCCGCCAGCGGTCTCAATTCGAACTGAGCAATAACCCATCCAACGCATGATCAAATTTCGGTGAATACTGATGAACTGGATTCGCGACCGTGGGACCGTGGCACTCACCTTGGTCAGCAAGCCGCAGGAGATTCTTAAATCGTCGCCCCGCCGATCCAGTCGGTAACCAAAAAATCTTAACACAAACCAACCAATACCGAGCACACGCAAAAGCAGCGATATTACGATAACTGCCACGATCGAGCCCAAGATCAACGTCATTCGATCGGCCTGTTGGGGAATAAACTTTTCCAATTGGTGGAAGTCAAAACGTTTTTGAAAATCCGATTGAAAAAAAATACCCAGTAAAACCCCCAACATGATCATTCCTCGATTGCTTGCCAAACCGGCGCGGATCAGCCAATGAATCGGAATCTCCAACAGCGTTTGGCTTGCATCAGGCAAGCTTGCGAGCCGCATCGGTTGGAGCGCTGCCGGTGGCTCATCAGCTTGACCAGCGCTGGCACATGCCGTGGAGATCGGGTCGGCAACGAGATTGTCTGTCAATACAGTTTGCTCCGATTGCGATTCCTGCAATTCAAAAATCTCGCGACGCAACCGTTCCATTTGAACCATCGACAGCACCCGCAGCGTCGCTTCGGGTTCGGTGCCACTGGCCGTTTCAACGCGAACTTCGGCGACTTGAAAAATTCGATGTAGGACATTTTGGACGAAATCAATGTTTTGAATTCGCGTAACCGGAACGGTGCGCACGCTACGAAAAACCAGACCTTTGGTCACGATCAGTTGTCGATCTCGAATGCAATAGCGTAAGGTAAAAAATCTAAACACCGAGGTGAGCAGGGCCGGAATAAAAATCAAGCCAGCGACGATCAAGCCACTGGTGTTTCCATTGGCGGCGCTAAACACCGCAATCAATGCGGGAATCAGGTAATTGCGGCTATGCGAAATGACATCGAACAGCAACGACGTCCAGTGCAGCCGTGAGAGTTCAGTTACCGGTGATGGTAAATTCATGTTGGTATTGCCCAGGAATCGACGGACTGTCCGATAAAGAAATGGATCGCTGGATTTGCTCGTGTTGCGAAGTTAAGTCGCATCTTGGGTTTGACTTTGTTGAACCAAACGATCCCGTAACGCCAATGCGACCTGATGCGACAAGCCATCGAGATTGACCGAAGCGTCATGGGTACCAGCCGTGTGCACCGTAAGTTTTGCTAAGCCAAATTGGCGCTGCAATGGACCTTGGGAGACATCCGCATGTTGCACGCGACCCAATGGAATCGATACTCGATGTCGCCAGATCACCCCTCGGTAGATATCCAAGGCTTCATCGTCCAGCCGCCAGCGGGCATGTTGGTAGACTTTTGTGGGCCAGAGGAAAGTCAAATAACTTAGCACCAACAAAATCAACACGGCCACACCCAAGGCCGTCAACCAAATCCAGTTGATCCCGATATTGAACCAGAGAATCAGTAGGCCCGCCAAAAATGTGACCGCGACAATACCGCTGAAAATCATCCCACTGACGATCTCCAGCCGGATGAATTGCGGATCAAGCAGGTAGAGCTTTGTTGCTGCCGACCGGTCTGGTTCTGGCGAGGTCCGTTCCGTCGGTGGAGATCCGGCAGGCTCAGTAGGAATGTTCTGGGGATCAAACAATTGGTATTCCTAAAATATAAGACTCATTGCGAGACGAGCCCGCCTCAAGGCGCGCCGCCCATTCGGCAGAACAACGAAAAAACGGACGCCGAAATTATCGACGTCCGTTTCAAGTTTAGCAGGTTGACCGGGTTTGTGTGATCAGGAAGGGACCTAGCGACGCCATTCCAAACCAAAGATAAAGCCCGCTGAGACAAATTTGTCGTCAAACAATCCAGCCCCCGCAGCACCACTCGTGTTGAAAGCGGAATTTGGATTCAACGAAGTAGTTAACGTATTGGCCCGAGCGATTCCATCCCAGTAGTACATGGCTTGGACACCGGTTCGCAAGGCCACGTCGCGGCTGATGTGGTAAGCCATCTCGAACTGGAAATCCAGCACTGGTACGAAGGCCTGGTCGGACTGGTACGACTCGATGATGCCTTGCGTATTGGTGGTGGCAGTCCGATTGTTGGCAATGTCTGTTGCGAAGTAACGTTGCTGATTATAGGTCGTGGCAATCGCACCATCGGTAGTGGTTCGCCAGCGGCCGCGATGGTTGTTGAACCGAGCTCCCGCTTGAAATCCGAAGGCACTGTTGGTGGCGTTTTGTTTGAAACGATTGCCCACCACTACCCCACCGAGCGTCTGGGTCGTGTCCTCAATCGTACGATCGGAGACATTGATGTATCGGCCACCAACATAGGGTTCGAAATACCCGCCGTTTTTCAGCGACTGTCGAAACAGTTTGTTCAGTTCAACATTGGCGTTCTTGGTCGTAACTAGCATGGGGTTAGCAACCAAAATGTCTTGTCCCGCAGTGAAGTAACTGCCGTCCGCATGTTGGTAAACAAGTCCCCAACCGTCATCCGAATCGGACATCCAGCCCAACTCCATCCGGGTTCCCCAAATGAAGTCAGAGCCCGTCGAAACCTCCGCGCCATTGACGCCGCTAAAGTGTCCAGCTCGCGAGACACTGGTGTAGACCCGATCATAGGTGGCATAGAAACCATCATTCGGTTTCATTTCCTCACCATTGGTAAATTCGATCGGCGCGAATACCTGAGTGTCGTAGTCGAACACTCCCGGCGTGGCAAACGGACGAGTCGATTCCGCTGACTCAACCGATTTGTGTTCAAATTTCGGGCTCGGTACATTGACCTGCCCGTTTGTTGTGCTGGAAACCAAGTAAGTCGCCAACAGCGAACCTAAGATAAAAATGTGTTTTAAAGCCATTGCTTTTCTTCCTGCCTATGCAGATTGCTTGCCACCATAGTGGGGGCTTCCCGTTCAATGTTTTTATCGGATGTTGGTTTGTGCGGGTTGAATAAGAAGACAGGATTTTGCCGAACATATCGGTTTTTCTCATTGTGATATCGCTTTCTAGGGGAACGCGGTCCCCCTATTTGTCCCAAATGTTGCAAATTGCAATTATTTGGCCCTGTTTTGTTGCTGGCCTAGATCAGCCGAATTACAATAATGGGTGATTGCATGAGCTGCTGGCAGGATTTTTGCGCCAACAGCCGGTTCCCGAGCCAGCGTGGAGAAGAAATTCAGACACCCGGTTTGGAATTTTAGATTATTCGTTTCGGTTTATTAATCTCTAACTATTGTTACCAAACCAGGCAAATAGGTAGTTCCCATGGATTTTTCATTCACACAAATTTTTCACCGCGTCAATTTGATTGCCGCAATAGGTTTGGCAACTCTTTTTTCGTCAGCGGCGCATGCCGACGTACTTAATGTTGATTTGACTGGAGTCGACCCGGCGTATTACGAAGCTTTCCGAATGGCTGAAGCCCGTTGGGAAGCGCGGATTCAGAATTATAGTAATGATCTTCCCAACGCCATTCTGGTTCAGCTCACCCGTTTGACAATTACTTGCAGTACGCCAGTGCTGGATGGTCCAGGGGGTGTGTTGGGTGCAGCCAGTGTAAGTTCGATGTTAACGTTTGAAGGGGGGACCCTCTTTGCGCCCAAGAGCTACGCAGTTTCGACCGGTGCCACGCTCGTTTTGGACTTTGATGATCTTCCCGGCTTGGCTTCCGACGGGATACTGGAAACCGTGATCGCGCACGAGATTGCGCACGCAATGGGAATGGGCTCGCTGTGGCTCGATAACGACTTGATTACGGCAGTAGGAGGCGTTGGTTTGGTTCAATACACTGGCGGCAAATACGCATTGCGGGGGCATCGCCTGGAGACTAATAACCCTATTGCTCCCTTTGTGGCGATTGAACAACGCGGGGGTGGGGGTACTGCCTTGTCACATTGGGCTGACCTGCCGCCGTTCTTCAATCAAGTGTTTACGCCAGCTAGAAAAAAAGAAATCATGACCGGTTTCGCCTGCGATGTAATCCCGAGTACTGGCGAAGTCATTTGTGCAGAAAAGTTTGTTAGTAATGCGACTTGGGGCTCGTTTGCCGATTTGGGATATGAAGTGAAAGGTATAAACGACAATACTTCGCCGCCGCCAACAGGCCGAGGAACCGGTCGTTGGCCGAAGATTGTTGGACCGGGAATAGATCCATTTAACAATAACGGGATTCCACCGGCCGCCGGACTCAGATTCAAATTGACCAATATTGAAACTGTTTACCGTGGGAATTCCCTTAGCGGGAATGGTGGAAACCCGGGTAGCGGAGGAACTGCCAAAGGCAGCGATCCTTATGGTTTGCGAAATCAGGGATGGGTTAATTAGCGGGCGAGACGTTGAAGGTCGGCGGCAATCCATAGCCCTTTTGAATCAGAGATCGATGGTCGAGCGCCCCGGTTCTTGATCCCTTCGACAGATGTGGGCGTAGCAATCTGGTGTTTGTCGGTCTAACGATAGCCAAACAAACCGGATCCCAACGGTTTGACGTCTGGCTGGCCCGATGAGTGTCGCGACGGACGTCCTCACGGCTGTTCGAGGAAATTCTCCGCGATTGGTCATCCATGCGCCACAGATGAATCGCTGTGCTAGCTCCCTCCGTCGACGATAGGAGCGAAAACTCCGGCTCGGCGAAACGTTTTCGAGTTTGCTCGAATCGATAGGTTGTGGGATAAGAATTGGATTGGAATCAAATCTTGCCTATTCGAAGATTGATATGACACAAGAAACAAAAGTGGTGTGGCACCAACAAACGGTTGCCCGACCGCGGGGGTGCGTGATTTGGTTCACCGGTCTCTCGGGAAGTGGAAAAAGTACGATTGCCAACGAACTCGATGTCCAGTTGGCCCGGCACAAGATCGCCAGTTATGTTTTGGACGGCGATAACATTCGGCATGGCTTGAATGCAAGTCCGGAACGATTGGCTCCCGTTCACGGTGAAGAATTTGCGAAACGGTTCGGATTGGGTTTTGGCCCCGCTGATCGCGAAGAGAACATTCGCCGGATCGGATGTGTGTCGGAGATTTTTTGCGCCAGCGGTTTGATTGCTTTGACGGCGTTCGTCAGTCCCTATCGGCGAGATCGGGATTTGGTTCGACAACACGTGTCCATCGCGGGTCAACCAAATGATTTTATCGAAGTGTTCGTGGATACGCCGCTTGAAATTTGCGAGCGTCGCGATCCCAAGGGATTGTACAAGTTAGCTCGCGCCGGGAAAATTATTGGCTTTACTGGAATCGATGATCCCTATGAAACACCGCTGCGCCCGGAGATACACCTCGACGGTGCGTTGCCAAGTGCCGTGCTGGTCGATTTGGTTTTTGAATATCTGGTTTCGATAGGAAAAATCCCCGTAAGTTAGTTCATCGCAACAACTGTTGTTCCTGAGTCAGTTCTGCGGGGAAAAACTCGTGTGAAGCGAAAACTGCCCAGATCGGCATGTGATCGGAAACTTGAATTGCGGCCTCGCGACTGAGATTGTATTCCTGCATTAGATTCATGACACCCGCTTGATTCAGGAATTCTGCCGTGCGTCGCGCATCAAAAGTAATGTTATCGTAACTTTCTTTCTGACGGGTGTTGGTTTTCCAATGGGGCGGAATCGTGGCAAATTGATCAGCCAACCACCGGTGCCCCGTGAATTTACTGGCCTCCGCGTTCATGTCTCCCAATAAGATGAAATCGTCTTCGCCGGGATGATTGGGGAAGATGCTGCGGATGATGTCTTGCAGGGCAGTAAACTCGGCGACCGTATCGTCGGGATCGACGTGAACGTTCATCAGAACACACGAAAATGCTTGTTGGCGAGGCTCAACGCGGCAGCGGAAATGGGCCACGTAGGGAGGGCGATGCATGAGCGCGTAGCGATCCTGGGCGACATAGGGCTGGCCGATTATTTCCACTTGATCCGAATCATAAAGGTAAACCAGCTGTTCTTCAAATCGTCTATTGGACGCGACATCGGTATATCCGATCCGCTGGCTGACGGCTGCGCGATAGTGGCTGCCGTTTTGGTTAATCAAGCGGAGGAATTCTGGAATGGTCTCTTGCTGGACATCGCGAAGTTCCTGAATCGCCAGTATGTCATAACGACGGGCAATGTCGACCAAAACGGACACGACCTCAGATTTGCTCATTTTCCCGCGCCCGAAAGTTTGGATGTTAAATGAGCCGACAATAATGGCTTGTCGACCAACCAACGGTGTGTGGGACTCGGACGACGGATCCGCGGGCGCTATCAGGCCGGCATTGTCGGCGGGCGTCGAATCGAGGATTGCATCCACATCCGACGGATCGCAACCGATAAAAACCGAAAACAGACCGACGCTGACAATCATGATTGCCAGCGCAACACCATTTCGGTGCCCGCGAGGGAGTGAATTCACAATCACCGCCTCCATGCGGGGAATGATCGACTTGATAGCGCGAGTCGCTGAGGCGACGATTCTGGCAGTGCTCCCAATCCTTCGGAGTCCGCGTATCGCAACACAATTGGTGCAGAATAGCGAGCATCTTGGATTGATGCCAGTTCAGTTCATGGCCGTTCGCACGATTTCGGGCTAAATCGCCCTCAGACATGATCGTTGGGGGTTTAGGTCGGATGATCGAAGATCCGACCTGGCCAAGTAGCTTTCGAGTTTTGTCGGTCGATTGTAAAAACAAAAGAAGCGAGCCGTTGAAAAACAGCTCGCTTCGTTATTAAGCCGCGAAATTGAAGTCCGTGAGCGGGGACATGGTTTACCAGACCCCCGCCTCGCGATTGTTCTACCAACCAATGCTCGGCGGGTTGTCCATCAAGAAATCTCGCGGTCCACGCGTTGTGTAGTATGGGTAGGCAGTCGTCGGACTTTGGCCACCCATGCCCTGAGGCACTTGTGCGGTATGAGGAATCCCTCCAGCCAAGCCATGACCGGCCATGCAACCACCACACAAGCCGTTTCCGCCCAAGCCACATCCGCCACGACCGCAGCCACCGATTCCGTTTCCAAGACCACCATTGCCCAGACCAAGCCCACCATGACCAAGACCAAGTCCACCATGTCCAAGTCCACCATGGCCAAGTCCACCATGGCCAAGTCCACCTAACACACCATTACCTGAACCGCCATTACCAAGTCCGGCAAGCCCGGCTCGACAACCACCGCACAAGCCATTTCCGCCCAAGCCACAGCCACCATTACCACAGCCAACTTGACCCCTTCGGCCGCCGAATACGTTTGCCAAAAGTCCCCCGTTGCCGCATGATCCGTCGGCACAACCCGCGTCAGCACGACTGCCCAAGCCACCACCCGTCATTCGGCTAGCGATGCGCCCCTGACCAATACCGCCCAAGAGTCCACCACGACAATTTTCACAACCACCGCAGTCATCTCCACAAGCGGCGCCCCGAGAAAATAACGAGAGCCCAGTCGCTGGACCGCGCGCTATTGGGTTGGCCGAAAACAACCTTGGCCGGCCTCCCGAGCAGGAATCACATCCGCCACCGCATTCGCCGCCACAAGCCGCGTTTCTGCGACCAACGGCGGGTAATTTCAGACCGCGCAATCCACAAGGCATTCCTTGGCCAAAATTGGCTGCGCCACAGTCACAATCGGTTGAACCTCCGCCACAACCACAATCTGCCGAGCCCCCTCCACATCCACAATTGGAGCCGGAGTCACCCAAATGGGCGGTTACTCCGCCGCCGGCCTGACAGTCGCAGCCTTGTCCGGCAGGATGCTGAGCAGTACAAATCGTTAGGTTGAACAGAGCGCTAACGGAACAAATCAATGTTGCCGTGTACAGTTTTGAATTGCTGAGGGATCGCATAGTTTCAAATCCTTTTGAAATCTGGGTCGGTACCGGCAAGCGGTCGGTTTCCACTGAAATCGATCCGGGCGGAACTTTGGTCAAGTCCAACGTATTACAAAAGCAAATAACGCTGGATGTATTTTCTTAAATCGATTGGGAGAAAGTTAATTGCATTTGCGGGAATGCAAGACCACCAATGTGGTCGAAACTTCTCCCAGACCAGTCATCGTCATCACAATACGTAGAATTGAGTAAATCAGAAAACTTGGTAAATCTATCGTTTTGCAATTGATCCAGTTGTGCATTGTAGGAAAGCAGAGTTGAGTCTGCGGGCGATTGGAATGTCGTTCAATAGAAAGGCCCTATGTCGGAACCGTCAGAACCCAATTCGAAAACGAGAGCTCGGTTTTCGATTGTCTCGATTCTCGTACTAACCGCTGTTTTCGCAGCGTCGGCGGCCAGTTTGGCCCATTTATGGCGAGCCGCAAACGGTGACTATGATGAAATCGGACGGTTTGTGATCGTAACAGCCATGTCTCCATTGTTGTTGTTAGTGTTCGCCAGTGTCACATTTCAAATCGTCCGTTGGATTTCCAAATAGGCCTTTTGTGAACCTGATTCACAAACGGCAATACGTTTGATTGTCTTTGTCGAATTGGCACGCCGAATGCTCTTTAGGTTTTTCGGAAGTGGTTCGCATTGGGTTGCGAAAGCAATTCAATGCGGAATAGAGACGAGGCAGTGCCTGGGCTGTCCATTTATGGGCAGTTCAGGCCGCAATTATGTGAATATTATTTCGGTACAGGCTGGTAAGTTGAATTCAACTTACCAGCCTGTTCTATTTTGATACAGCAAAATTGAACACTTGTTTTATTATTGAACATTTTGTTTTTTCAATAATAATTATTCGTCTTTTGTTGTTTTTTGGTTTTTTTGGAAAATTTTCGCTAAAACTAGGGCTATCAAACTCGACTTGTTAACACGGAGCGTCGTCAAGTGAAAAAAATAGATTTCCGGTACTTATTCAGGTACAAAGTGGTCTTGACCGTCCTCGGTCTTTTTTTACCGTCGATGGTTCCGGCGATTGTGGTTGCTCAGCAACCACAACGCGATCAAGCGACCCTTGTCTCGGCCGGTTCCAATTCCCGTTCAAGGGCTGTTGAACCTGATTACCAAGTAGAGCGGATTAACAAACTTGTCGAACAAGTTTGGGTGGATTGTGAACTCAAGCCTTCCGAACCGGCAACTGATGGTGAATGGTGCCGTCGGATATATCTGGACTTGTTGGGACGGATTCCCAATGTCAAAGAGCTAAATAGTTTTCTTGCGGATAAGGGAGAATTCAAGAAAAAAAATCTCGTCGACAAATTGTTGTACGATGACGCCTATACAGAAGAGTTTGCCCGTAACTGGACCACGATTTGGACAAATCTGTTGATTGGTCGGACGGGCGGCAATGATAACAATTCGATGATCAGTCGCGCCGGGATGCAAAAATATTTGCGCGATTCGTTTGCTCGAGAAAAACCGTACGACGAAATCGTTAAAGAGCTGGTCACCGCAACCGGAACAACGACGCCCGATAGCAACGAGTTCAATGGAGCGACAAACTTTTTGATTGACAAGGTCAATGAAGAGGGCGCTGCTCAAGCAACTGCCGCGACATCGCGAATCTTTTTAGGGCTGCAGGTTCAGTGTACACAATGCCACAACCATCCATTCAACGATTGGAAGCAGCAAAAGTATTGGGAGATGAATGCGTTCTTCCGCCAATCGCGCGCGTTCGGCGGTGGCAGAAATGCGGCCATGAACGCCCCGGCCCAATTGAGAGATCAGGATTTCGCCGGCGAAAGTCAAAAGAACCCCAACGAGGCTGAACTATTTTACGAGCTGCGAAATGGGTTGGTCAGTGTTGCCTATCCCGTCTTCGTCGATGGACAAGCGATTCCTCGCAGCGGGTATGTCAAAGTGGTCAATCGCCGGGAAAAATTAGCCGAGTTGATGATTGAGTCGCCCTATTTTGCTCGGGCGCTTGCCAACCGAATGTGGGGACACTTTCTGGGATACGGATTTACAACTCCCGTCGACGATCTCGGTCCGCATAATATTCCTTCCAACCCTGAGCTGCTGGAATACTTGGCTCAAGAGTTTCGCAGCGCGGAGTTTGACTTGCGAAAGTTGATGTCATGGATTGTCTTGTCGCGACCCTATGGCTTGTCCAGTGTGCGCAATAAATCCAATTTCAAAGACGATCCATTGTTAGGTGAGGCTCCCAAATTTTCCAATTTTTACATTCGACAAATGCAAGCCGAACAACTGTATGAATCGCTGATGGTGGCCACGGAAGCCAGTTCGATGGGCAGCTATGAAGATCAAGAACGTGAAAAAAACATGTGGCTACAGCAGTTCAATACTGCGTTTGGAAATGATGAAGGCTTGGAGGCCACCAATTTCAACGGCACGATCCCTCAGATCCTGATGATGTTCAACGGCGATTTAATCAAGAAAGCTACGAGCGCCGAGAAAGGAACTTTGATCAATCGCTTGGCCACCTCCAGTCTCAGCGACAAACAAAAGGTAGAACATCTTTTTCTGGCGGGACTCAGTCGTAAACCAGTTGGCAAAGAGGGAGAATTAGCCAACGCTATCTTTGCCGCCAATCCAAATAACGCGCCGGAAGCCCTCAAAGATATTTGGTGGGTCGTGTTGAATACCAACGAGTTTATTTTCAATCATTAATCGCTCGTCGAGGAAATCGCAACCATTATTTGCCGCAAATTCGCGAGGAAGATCGTGTTCCGCTGGCCATATGCAAATCTGCGAACTTCAAACATTGCCGGAATTTCGAAAAATCCAACTGACAAATTGATCGAAAATCCTTTGAATCGCCGACGAAAGGGTTATACTTTCCAATGAGTTCCAATTCAGCTGAATTCTTGTCCGTACCGCCACTAGAACTTTTTTGCTAGGAAACCAAGATGAATTTTCGCACGCCCAATGGGATGGACCGCCGACACTTTATGCGACACATGGCCGGCGCTTCTGCTTTAGCAGGGACTGCGTTGGCGTTGGGGCACACACTCAAAGCCAACGCCGAAGTGCTCAAGAAAGGCAACAAAGCCGCGATCATGTTGTGGATGGGCGGTGGCCCGTCGACCATGGATATCTGGGATTTGAAACCAGGCGCCAGCACCGGTGGTCCGTTTCGTCCGATCGCGACCAATGGAGATGTCCAAATTTGTGAGCACATGCCATTGATGGCGAAAAATATGGACAAGGTTTCCATCGTGCGCAACATGAGTACTCGCGAAGCCGACCACACGCGTGGTCGGTATTACATGCACACTGGTTATGTACCCAATCCGAATGTTCAACATCCCAGTTATGGTTCGGTGGTCGCACACGAACTTTCCGGCTCACGACCTGATCTCGAAATTCCGCCTTTCGTCGCCATCGGCGGCGGCAGCGAAGGACCTGGATTTCTGGGGATGACCTGGGCCCCGTTTTCCGTTAACTCCAATGGTCAAATACGCGATCTCGACTTGGGGTTGAGGCCTGATCAAATGACGCGGCGCGTTGAGGCTTTGCGTTTGATGGAAACTGGATTCATCAATGACAATCGAGGCATCGCCGCAACCGAACACGCCAAAGTTATCAATAAGACGTTGAAATTGATGACCAGCGAACAGATGGCTGCGTTCAAGGTCGCTCAAGAATCCGACGAGGTTCAAGATCGGTATGGCCGCAACGGCTTTGGTCGAGGCTGTTTGTTGGCTCGTCGATTGGTCGAAGGGGGCGTTCCCTTTGTCGAGGTTGAGTTGGGAGGTTGGGACAACCACCAAAATATTTTCCCCACGCTCAAAGACACTAAATTACCTGAGTTGGACCAAGGCATGAGCGCTTTGCTTGAGGATCTTCAGGAACGTGGAATGTTGCAGGACACGGCTGTCATTTGGATGGGTGAATTTAGCCGGACACCGAATATCAATGGAAACTCCGGACGGGACCATTGGGCGCGCAGTTGGAGTGCCGTCGTTGGCGGAGCCGGTATGAAATCCGGTATTGCTGTCGGCGCAACCAATGAAGACGGAACAAGTGTTGAAGGCAGCTCGTACACCTCGGAAGATCTGATGGCCTCCGTTTGCCGCTCCTTGGGCATTTCCCTGGAAACGACATTCACCAGCACCAGTGGTCGACCGATGAAAATCGCCAACAGCGGGAAAGTGATTACCGAGCTGTTTAGCTAATAGTCCATATCTCCTCCAAATAGGCGACTTTCGTAAGTCGCGAGTCGGGATCAAGTGTTCGATTTTTGCCATGCAACAGTCGAACATTTTTTTTACCAGTGGATTCGCGACCGAATCGAACCAGGTTGGGTTTGGGGAAAGGAGAGCTTTCCGCGTCATTTCCTTGAACGATTTGAGGTGCTTGCTATCACAAAATTCGCTCTAGCCAACTGGAGCAAATTCGTCTTAAATACCCGCCTAAACCCCCGTGGTGCTCGCTCTGCTAGAGTGCGTGCTGCGATCGAAACTCAGGAAAGGATGCCTGAATCATGTGGCCTTTGGAAGAACTCGCAAAACTCGTGGGCGGTCAAATTACCGGTTCACCCACCCTGGAAATCCAAGGCGCCGCCTCGGTTTGTCGTGCACAGCCTCAACAAATAACACTGGTTACTTCGGCCGCCTACCTCGACGAATTCGAATCTGGACCGGCTGTCGCAGCGATTGTTGGTCCGAACGTAATACCCAAGTCAAAAGCTTGTATCCAAGTCGACCAACCTGAAATCGCGTTCGCGAAAATTGTCGCGCTATTCCGACCCGTTTTGGAACGGTCCCGCGACCACATCAGTCCGCAGGCCGTGATCAGTCCGACGGCCATAATCGCCGAGAATGTTTGTATTCATGCGGGTGCGGTGATTATGGACAATGTCGAAATCAGTTGTGGAGCGACGATATTTCCCAATGTGACGATCATGGAGAACTGTCGCATCGGCGCTCACGTGAAAATCTATCCCGGCGCGGTGCTGTACGAACACACCGAAGTCGGTGATCGCACTATTATTCACGCCAATGTGGTGTTGGGGGCGTATGGGTTCGGCTACTCCACCTCCAATGGAGAACACAAGCTGTCACCGCAGTTGGGAAATGTGCGAATCGAATCCGATGTTGAAATTGGAGCGGGCACAACCATTGATCGAGGAACCTATGACTCAACTGTCATTGGTGCGGGAACGAAATTGGATAACTTGGTCATGATTGGGCACAATTGCCAGATCGGAAAACACAATTTGTTATGTTCCCAAGTTGGCATTGCTGGCAGCTGCGAGACGGGAGACTATGTTGTCATGGGAGGACAGGTCGGCTCGGCGGATCACTTGAAGATCGGAAGTCACGCCCAAGTCGGAGCTAAGTCGGGACTTATGCATGATGTTCCAGCTGGCCAACGATATTTCGGAATTCCAGCTCGACCGGCTCGCGAAGAAATGCAGCTGCAAGCCAATCGTGCTCGGCTGCCCGAGATGCGACGAACGATTCGGGATTTGGAAAAACAACTGGAACAATTGCAACTTCAGTTGCCTGATTCGGTGGTTCAATCGATTCCCATCGACAGTACCCTTCGCAAAGCGGCGTAACGAAATGAATCATGCCCATCAGATTGCGACAAAACGGTCCTCGAACCCATGACCCCATCGGATCCCACTCAACTTACACACTTGCCGCTTAAAATTGGCCTTGTTGCCGGCTGGGGTGATTTTCCGTTGCGCGTCGCCGCATCGCTTAACCGACAGGGATATCAAGTTCATTGTCTCGCAATCAAGGACCATGCTGATGCGAGCCTGGCCAGTATCTGTCATGAGTATCGCGTGTTTGGAATTGGTCGCATGGGGGCTCAAGTCCGATACCTGCGCCGCGCTGGTATTACCGAAGCGACCATGGCCGGCAAGATATTCAAGACCCGCATCTTTCGCAAGTTCCATTTGCTGAAGCACTTCCCCGATTGGCTGACACTGCGGTACTTTTATCCCGTATTTGTGACGAACACGCGAAGTCGACGTGATGATATGCTGCTGGGCACAGTCACCGAGTTGTATGCCGCCCAAGGGATTCACTTTTCTCCGGCGACTGATTTTGCCCCCGAGTTGTTGGTCCAACCTGGCAATCTCACACGCCAGACGCCCACCTCATCGCAAAAAAAAGACATCGAGTTCGGTTGGCAGATAGCCAAAGAAATGGGACGCCTCGATATTGGACAAACGGTTGTCGTAAAAAATCAAACGGTGATGTCGATCGAAGCCATCGAAGGAACCGACGAGTGCATTCGTCGCGCTGGGCAACTTTGTCAAACCGGATTCACTGTGGTGAAGGTATCCAAGCCCAATCAGGATTTACGATTCGATGTTCCAACCATCGGCGTAGGGACAATTCGCACGATCCACGAGTCAGGCGGTCGAGTCTTGGCCATTGAAGCCGGCAAAACCATTATCTTGGATGAAGCTCAGACGATTGCTGCGGCCGAACGCTATGGCATTGTCGTGGTAGCCCTCGAATAGTTGTTTGGACCCGCTAGCCGGATAAACGGTCGATTGCGGCGGTCGCCTCGGTGATTTGATTCTGCTGCACCAACTCCACGCAGCGTTGTAGGATTGCAATGTGGATTTCGGTCAAGGGGATCAACAAACCATCGGTCGGGTTCGCCGGGACCAATCGATTTGCCAAAGCGTGGATCAGCTCTTGGATGCCGGTTTTGTCGCGGGCTGACGTCGGGATCACGTCGATCTCCAACTTGCTCGTTACCATTTGGGCCTGTGCCAGTATTGAATCCGGAACCAAATCGGTTTTGTTCAAAACAATCAGTGCTGCGTTGGTGCGGCGGATCAGGTTAAGATCAGAGGCCTTTATTTCATCCGCTGCATCCAGCACGACCACCACTAAATCGGCTCGGCTAATCTCTGTTTCCGATAACGAAATTCCCAGCTCTTCGATCAAATTCTCGGCCAATCGCAAGCCGGCGGTGTCTTTCAACTCAATCGGCCAACCCTCCACAGCTGTCAATTGTGATACGACATCGCGAGTTGTTCCGGCAGTTTCGTGGACAATCACTCGATTGAATCCGATCAGGGCATTTACCAAGCTGCTTTTGCCGACATTGGGCGCGCCGCACATCACCACGGACCAAGGAGTCGTCAAATGTTTTCCAAATTTGGCGGCATTCAACATGTCGGTAATTTCCGCCATCACACGGAGAGGATCCAGGGTCAGCTCCGTTTTCAATCGTTGCAACGTTTCATCGACGAGGTTGTATTGACGCAGCAAGATCAAGGCGGTTCTCACTGTCGACGTTTGCGTCAGGGCGGTCGCAATTTGCGATTTCCAGCCGGTACCATGAATCGCCTCGGTCGCATCGCCGGTACTGAGTTCGCGGAATCCGTTGGCGATCAGCGAATTCAGAATCGCAATCGGTGCCGCCTGTCCTCCATGGCAATGTATTTCCCATTGCTCGACACTTGACCGAACGAGGACCACATCTTCTCCCGTTGAGATCCAGTGACCATAAAAAATGGTCTGATGGGCCGCTACATTCAATCGTTGATGGGACGCGGAACGGAACAGCTTGGCTAGTGCGGGCTCCAAATTGGGCCCGAAGACCGCGATGACAGCAATCGCTCCGCGACCCGAGGGGGTGAGCAAAGCACAGGAATGGGAGGCAGGCATGATCGCGAAGGGAATGGGTTGGTATACAAAAAAACCGCCTGACCAGAAACGGCCAGGCGGCTATTATAAGATACTTCGACGAATCCTCAGCGATGGGAGTCGCTGGGAGAAAGGCGAAAATCGGACGTGCTAAGCACAAGTCACTAATGATTTTGGCCTACCCAATTAAATGGTCCCTCAGCCGTGTATTAGTCGAAGTAATCTGTCTCAGTACTTACCGAAGTTAATTCAAGCCATTAACATCGGCTGAAATCTTCATCGGCATTTGGATGTATCATAATCTCACGAAGTTCTGAAAAATCAACCCAGCAATTAGGCATGACCGACATCCGTTCGTGAAAAGAGGTTTATAGGATTTCGGAGAGTCAACGTCCAGAGCGAAAAGGAAGTGCTTTTCCCTCGTTTACCCGCTCGAAAATTATTTTCCAAAAAATACGGCATGCCGATTGCTGCGCGACGGTGTTTCAGCGGAACCAACCGGCTACGAACGGGCTTTGATTTGCAAAATCACACTTTTCCAATCGACGCCCGGAACATCATATTCCGCCACGACTCGCAGGTCACAGCGTTTGAACAGTTCGCTTTCATCGGCAACTGTTTTTTCTTCCATCCATTTCGGGCCTTTGATCGCCAGTAGTCGACCGACCGACGGCCAGGAGCCGTCGAACCAAGTTGCCAATTTCTTCAACGGCCCAACCGCTCTGGCCGTCGTGTAATCGAATCGAAAATCTTCCAGCAAGTCTTCGGCACGACATTGGTAGATCTCCACTTCCAACTTGAGCGCTTCGGCAATTTCACCGAGCGCGGCCGCTTTCTTGCCAACGGAATCAGTCAGGGTGATTTTTAAATCAGGTCTTAGAATCGCCAAGACCATGCCGGGTACTCCGCCTCCCGAACCCACATCGAGCACTTCTTTATCTTGTGGGATCAATTTCGAAAGCTCGAGTGTATCCAGCAGATCGCGGGTGACAAATTTGTCGAACGTAGTATGTCGAGTAAGGTTCAGCGTTTCATTAATTTCCCAAACATGTTGGCAATAATGCTTGAGCGCGGGATAGGCTTGTTCGGGTACGGACATACCGTATTGTTCAAGCGTTTGTTTCAAGCTGGCCATTGGGTTGCAGTATTCTCGTTGGGAAATCAGAATCTGGTAAGGATATCAGAGGGGCGCCGCTTTCGCATGACCCCAGCCCTTTTACGGCTGTTTCAATGCTTTTTATTAAAATCGTGCAACTGCCGGATCAAAACAACAATGCCAATTTGCCTCGTGAAGAATTCGCAAATGGGGGCGGCTGGACTGGTTTACATCGCGACGGCCTAGTCTAAATTTAGCGGTCGCGTCCTGACAGCGGTTCGCATCCGTCTTGTCAGGCAACAAGCGATTTCCGATAACATACATTCACGAACTGACCCAGGTTTCTACCCCAACCCTCCGCGGAAACATTTATGGACTCGCTGCTGATCGACATTGCCGATTACGTTCATTCGTATGAAATTAACAGCGAACTCGCCTTGGAGACTGCTCGGCATTGCTTGAAAGACAGTTTGGGTTGCGGTTTCCTGGCCCTGGCGTATCCGCAATGTCGAAAAATGTTGGGACCAATCGTACCGGGAGCGACGATGTCGGGTGGCTGCCGAGTCCCCGGTACCAGCTTAGAACTTGATCCCGTAAAAGCGGCGTTTGATATCGGAACGATTATTCGCTGGTTGGACTTTAATGACACTTGGCTGGCCGCGGAATGGGGACATCCATCGGACAATCTGGGCGCAATTCTGGCGGTCGCCGATTATCAAAATCGTGTGGGCAAAAGGAGCGTGACGGTGCGAGATGTCTTGATCGCGATGATTAAGGCCCATGAAATTCAGGGCATCCTGGCCTTGGACAATTCATTCAATCGAGTGGGTTTGGACCATGTGCTGTTGGTTCGGGTTGCCAGTACGGCGGTGGCAAGTCAAATGTTGGGTTGTAGTTACGAGCAAACAATTAACGCGCTTTCGAATGCCTGGATTGATGGTGGGGCGTTAAGAACGTATCGCCACTCTCCCAACACCGGCTCGCGTAAGAGCTGGGCGGCCGGTGACGCGACCAGTCGTGCGGTGCGACTATCGTTAATCGCGTTGTCCGGTGAAATGGGATATCCGACGGCACTGTCGGCACCACGCTGGGGATTTAGTGATGTGTTGTTTGCCGGAAAACCGGTTACTTTGGCGCGACCTTTGGGCAGCTACGTGATGGAAAATGTACTGTTCAAAATTTCCTTTCCCGCCGAGTTTCATGCCCAGACGGCGGTGGAGTGCGCTCTGAAATTGCACCCGCAAATCCGGGAACGATTGAACGAAATTGAACGGATCGAAATGGAAACGCAAGAACCAGCGATACGGATTATTGACAAAAAAGGCCCCTTGAATAACTTTGCCGATCGCGATCACTGTTTGCAATACATGGCTGCCATTGGTTTGATTTTTGGGAGATTAACGGCGAAACACTACTCCGACGATGTCGCGACTGACCCGCAAATTGATCGACTACGCAGCAAAATGGTGGTCCGCGAGAATCACTCATTTACCAGTGATTATTATGATCTGGAAAAACGCGCGATTGGCAATAGCATCCAGGTTTTCTTCCAGGACGGATCGCATACCGAGCGCGTGGAAGTTCAATATCCGGTTGGACATCGGGTCCGACGTCACGAAGGCATTCCGTTGCTGGAAGAAAAATTCAAGAACAGCCTGTCAGGAATTTTTAGTCCGCCTCAGATCAAATCAATTTTGTCAGCATTGGAGAGCACTGGCCTCGATAATCAGCCGATTAGTCAGTGGCTAGATCTGTTTGTAAAAACGGAACCGCCGATCGGAACCCTGCTGGCCTAGTCGCGGATACCTGACCATCTTCCAGCCGAAACGCGTCAATGGGCTTCCAACCAGTTCTGGCCGATCCCCATTTCGACTTCGATGGGAACACCAAGTGGCAATGCCGTTTTCATGCAGTCTTCGATGACGGGTAATACTTGTTCGCGTTCGGCAATATACAAATCGAATACGATTTCGTCATGCACCGTCAACAACATTTTCGTTTGGAATTTGCCGTCGCGTAGGGCGTGATGAATTTTGATCATGGCCAGTTTCAGCATGTCTGCAGCCGTGCCCTGGATGGGGCTGTTCATGGCCAGTCGTTCTGCGGCCGCCGCCAGGGATTTGTTGCGCGAATTGATGTCGCGCAGATGCCGACGCCGACCAGTTTGCGTTTTTACATAGCCATGTTGACGTGCAAATTCGATGGTGGTTTTTATGTAGGTTTCCACACCAGGATATTTTTCGAAATAGTTTTGAATTAATGAATTGGCCTCCTGTCGAGGAATGTTCAGTCGCTGTTGCAAACCGAACGAGGAAATGCCGTATATGATTCCGAAATTTACCATTTTGGCTTTGGCGCGCATCTCTCGATCAACTTCATCCAAGCCAACTTTGTAGACTTTCGCTGCAGTGGCAGTATGAATGTCTATCCCTGACCTAAAGGCCTCGATCATTCCGACGTCACCGCTCAGGGCCGCCATGATTCGGAGTTCAATTTGGGAATAATCCGCCGCCAAGATCAAATGTTCCGAGTCGCGCGGGACGAACGCGGCTCGAATTTCGCGTCCGCGTTGTTTCCGCACCGGAATCGTCTGCAAGTTCGGATCATTGGATTGCATTCGTCCGGTCGACGTCCACGCCTGGCTGTAATGCGTATGCAAGCGGCCGGTTCGCGGATCGATCGAATCCGGCAACGTATCGACATAAGTCGATTTCAATTTCGTCGCGTTTCGATAATCGAGGACCTGTGAAATAATCGGGTGCTTGCCTTCCAATCGCAGCAATTCCGCTTCGCGAGTCGAATACTGACCCGTGGTGGTTTTTTTGGGATTGTCTACCAATCGTAAATCTTCATACAACACGACCCCCAACTGTTTAGGGGAGCTGATGTTAAATCGACGACCGGCGGCCGCGTAAATTTTTTGTTCTAAATCAGCAATCTCGGATTCCAATTGCAGCGAATACTTGCGCAGCGCTTCGACGTTGAGTGAGATCCCTTCGTATTCCATTTCCACCAATACTGGAATCAACGGGCATTCCACTTCGTAACAAACCTGGGCGACGCCTCGTTCTTCAATATCTGGTCGGATCGCCCGGGCCACCTGCAGTGTCAAGTCAGCGTCTTCGCAAGCGTACTCGGCCAAAATTCCCAGCGGTACATCCCGCATGTTGCGCTGTTGCGAGCCTTTCTTGCCGATTAAATCGCTGATGGGAATCGGCGAATAACCCAAGTAAAGCTTGGCCAGATAATCCAGCCCATGCTGCATCTCCGGTTCTTTCATTTGATGAGCTAACATCGAGTCGAACAAAGTACCGCGTAGAGTGATGCCATGCCACCGCAGCAATGTCGCATCATATTTAAGATTATGTCCGACTTTTTCGATGGCAACATTTTCGAAAATTGGTCGAAATTCATCCAACACTGCTTGTGCCAATTGTGGGTCGTTGGGACAGACCACGTAAAAGGCACAATGGGGTTCAATCGAGAACGACATTCCCAAGGGCGCGGCGATGCGCGGGTCGAGTCCGGTGGTTTCGGTATCAAAACAAACCAGTTTTTGGCGACTCAACTGTTGTACCAATTCGCTTCGTTCCTGCGCCGTGCCGATTGTTCGGTATTGATGTTTCACATCGCCGATTTGTTTTTCTTCAACCGGTTCATCAAATAGAGTTGTCTGAATTTCCTTTTCCCGTTTCTCGCGAATGACGGCGGCTCGGGCTGGCGCTGCGGAAAACGAGTTACCGAACAGTCGCTTGCCTAATGATTCAAACTCAATATCGGCAAACAACGATTTCAGTTTTGTCTCGTTGTAGCAGGTCCATTCGAAATCGTGCAGATTGAACTCCACCGGGACATCGGTCTTAATGGTGACCAATTGTTTGGAGAGTAAAGCCTGGGCCGCGTGAGTTTCGATGAGTTCTTTTTGCTTGCCTTTTAATTGTTGTGAATTCTCGATCAGGTTTTCAATCGAACCGAACTGGGCGATCAGTTTTTGGGCCGTTTTTTCACCAAAACCCGGTACCCCCGGAATGTTGTCACTGGCGTCGCCCATCAGTCCCAGAACATCGATGACCTGATCGATGCTCTGGATCTGCCATTTTTCAAGAACCTCTGGAATGCCCAACATTTCATAGACGCCACCTTGGCGACCGGGTCGAAAAATCTGAATGTGGTCGGAGACGAGTTGAGTAAAATCTTTGTCCGGTGTGACCATAAAGGATTCGAATCCCTGTTGTTCGGCGGATTTCGCAATGGTCCCGATCAAGTCATCGGCTTCATAACCGGGTAGTCGGATCGTGGCAATTTGCAATGCGTCAAACAACCGTTCGACGAGGGGAAATTGAGCCGCAATATCCTCGGGTAGCGCATCGCGCTGGGCCTTGTAGGCCGGAAACTGCTCGTGCCGAAAGGTGGGTTCGCGCGTGTCAAACGCCACGACCAAGTGGGTCGGTTTTTGTTTGTTAATAATGTCCAAAACCGTGTTCGTAACGCCAAACACAGCGGAAGTACAGGCCCCGGACGACGTGTATCGCGGACTGCGCACCAGCGCAAAATGAGCGCGGTAAATCAACGCCATCGCATCCAAGAGAAACAGCCGTCGTTCCGTAAACAAATCAGCCATTCAAATGCTCCGCAGCGAATTGATCCCAATCGGTGGGTTGGTTGAGATCGATCAGTGGCACGTCGGGGGCCGCGTTGAAATACTTCTGCCCGGCTGCCGTGTTGAAAATAACAATCCGCTCGTCCGACACTATTTTCCCAGCCGCCAGCAGTTTTTCGAGCGCTCCCACACACGTGGCAGCTTCGGGACAAATCATCAACCCTTCGGCTCGTACCGTTTGTTTCTGCCATTCGATAATTCGAGTTTCTTCTACGGAGATCGCGCCTCCGCCGCTGGCACGGAGCGTGTCGAGTACCATAAAATCACCGAGCGCAGAAGGTACTCGCATGCCGGATGCGATCGTCGCGGCGTGTTCATGTCGTTTGGCAAACCGTTCACCGGCCTCGAACGCGGTGACAATCGGTTGACAACCGTTGGACTGCACGGCGTAGATCCGAGGCATGTTGGTCGACGTCAGAAACCCCATTTCGCGCAACTCCTCAAATGCTTTCCACATTGCGATCAACGCTGTTCCGCCGCCCGTTGGATACAAAATTACATCGGGTAACTGCCAATCAAACTGTTCGGCTAGTTCCAGTCCCATTGTTTTTTTTCCTTCCAAACGATACGGTTCTTTGAGCGTGGAAATATCGAACCACAATCCCAAGTCATGACCCTCGCGAATTCGCTTGCCGCTCTGGTCGATGAGTCCGTTGGTACGAAATAATTTGCAGCCCGCATAATGACATTCGTTTTGGACAGCCGCAGGTGTGTCAAAGGGCATGAAACAAACCGACTGTAATCCGGCTCGGGCAGCGTAAAGGGCCATGGCACCTCCGGCATTGCCATTGCTGGCCATCGCGACCTGGGTTCTACCAAAGTGCCGTGCCATCGTTATCGCCAAGGACATCCCTCGACACTTGAAACTGCAAGTGGGCAATTGAGACTCATCTTTGAACCATACATGTTTCACACCCAGCTGTGCGGCGAATCGAGGAACTGCTACCAACGGGCTCATCGATTTATTGAGAGTAACGGGTTGGATTTCATCGCCAATGGGCAACAGCTCGCGATATCTCCACATGTCTCGGCGACGACCGGCAAGAACGGATTTGGTCATGCATTTCTTCACACCGTCCAGATCGTAGCGGGACCAAAGCGGGCGATTTTCATACATGGTCTGCTCAACATTGGCATCCAGGATCACGGCGGGATCAATCGCCGATTGAAAATGCGTAATAAAACGGGTCATTCGAAATCTCTGGGGTGTAGGAGTACGCAACGGAGTTGGTTAATATCTTATTTTCCCATCTCGTCCGCTTAGGTCACATTGTTCAGAAATGAGTCGCGAAGAAAAGGCTCCAGACGATGCCGAATTGAAATTGCAGCAGGATTTGTTGGACCACAAATCCTCGTTATCGGCGGTCGATGGGTCTGCCGATGTGCCAGAAGCCGAATTGGTCGAACAAAATGTGGTTAGCCCAGCGGATTCTCTCACCGAGACTTACCAAAGCGACCTTGCCACGGCGATCTTGGTCGAGTCACTTATTCCAACCGACAGCCGCGATTCAAACGCGCTATTGGCGGGAACTGGGGCGCCGGAGGGACAAGTCAATCCGGGGAATATGCTGAATTCACGATTGCAAACCACTCCCCCAATGCCAAGCGAGATGGACAACGTCGCTGCCGTTGGAGGCGCAGTCGCGGCGTTGGTGCTGGGAGCTTGGTCCCTGTTGGGAGCCTTTGTGACACCGTGGAGCATAATCAATGCGGTATTGGGTATTGTGTTGGGCATCTGGGGGATCTCATCTCGCCGTCGTCGGTTAGCCTGGATTGGAATAATGCTCTGTTTGGCAAGCGCAATTTTTTGCCTGGTTCAGTACAGTGGAATCATCAACCAAGCGATAACTCCAATTCCCGATGAGAACTTGTAACGGTGGCAAATCATCGATCAGCCGGCCGAACGAAAAAGACCGCATTCGCAGTTGATGCTGACAAAGATGATCAGATACCTGTTGAGTTTCTTGAACGATTAGGCCAGATCATTCCAATCGCACATTTGTCGTCCGTGCTGGCGAGTTTTGCGACGGAGAAGGCGATTGCGTTTCGAATTAACACTTTGGCTGATTCGCGCGATTCCATTATTGACGAAATGATACAGTTGGGAATTCCACTGGAGCCAATTGATTGGTTTAAGGATGAACAGGGCGCGCCATTGGCTTTTAAAACACCGGCGATCCATCGGAAGACACTGACGCACAGCGACTCGATCAACGAGGGGAAAATTTATTTGCAGAACGTCTCCAGCATGCTGGCTCCCTGGATTCTTGATCCGCGACCCGGCGAGACAGTGCTGGACTTGGCTGCCGCTCCTGGTGGCAAGACGACCCAACTCGCGCAACACATGCAGAACGCCGGGGTATTGTCAGCGGTTGAATCGGTTCGCAGTCGCATGTACAAGTTGCAAGCGAATCTGAAGCGTTGCCATGTGGAAATTGCCAAGACCTATCTCACTGACGGTCGAACGGTGGGGCAGAAGACCCCCGAGAGATTTGACCGTGTTTTATTGGACGCGCCCTGTTCCTCGGAGGCCCGGTTTCAAGCCGATGATCCCGCCAGTTGGTCGACGTGGAGTCTGCGAAAAATTCGGGAGACCGCGCGTAAACAGCTGGGGCTGTTGAAGGCCGCGATTCACGCCACGAAAATTGGTGGCGAAGTGCTGTATTGTACCTGCAGTTTTGCGCCGGAAGAAAATGAACAAGTGATCGACAAAACGTTGCGCAAGTTTGGTACGGCAATCGAATTGATTCCATTTGAATTGCCTGTTTCGAATGTGATTTCCGGGCTGGTTCAGTTTGCCGGTAAGGAATTTGACCCCCAAGTCGCGCATTGTCGTCGCGTGCTTCCGAATGATTTTATGGACGGATTTTTTATGGCAAAATTTCGAAAGTTGAACCGCAGCGTTTGAGCCCCAGATCAAGTCAAGAATCGCTTGATAAGTTCACCTGTCGACGTTGCCATCGAAGCGGAGTTTCGAAATTGATGTACATATTGGTGGCCATTGCGACCGAGTCGTTTTCGTAGATCCACATCTTCGAGGATCGTCGACAACGTTGCGGTTAGCGACACCAGATTTTCGGCGCTATACAACATTCCCCCGCCCGATTGCGCGATTAATTCCGGGAATGTTCCATGATCCGGAACCACAACGGGGATGCCAGCCGCCATGGCTTCGAGAGCATACAAGCCCTTGGGTTCGCGGTATTTCGTTGGGACCGACAACACATCAATTTCAGCCAAAAAATCCAATTTGGCAACGCGTTCAACCGCGCCCAGGTAAGAGTACTCAGATTGGAGACCTGCACCGTCCAAACGGTCCCACTGCGATTGGGCAAAATCCAAATTGGGCGGCCCCAGCCAACCCGCTACGAGCAATTTCAAGTCGGCGAATTCGGCACGTTGTTTGAGTTGAATAAACGCTTCGACAAGATTTTGAAGGCCTTTTTCGGGGGCCAAACGAGCGAGATAGCCGATCGTTCGATTGGGTTTGTTGGTTGGTTGCTGTGCGCCCGGCGAAAATCGTTGGTAGTCCCGCATGTCGAGGCCGAGAGGTGTCAGGTAGATTTTCGCCGGATCGATTTCAAAATAATCACTCATCGACTCGCGAAAAAATTCGCTATGCACAATAAAACCGTCGACCAACGGCACCAGTTTTTTGATCTGCGTCATACACTTTTCACGAAACGGAGACGATAAGCTGTCGAGAAAAACATCATCCCCTTGCAAGGTCACCAACACGGGCACGTTAAGATCCCGTTTGATTTGTTCCAGGCAACCTCCAATCAAGAGATTGGTTAAGATCAACAGATCAGGTTTTTCCTGTTTCAACCAACGACACATGCGGCGAACTTCTTTGCGTTGGTTACCGTGAGAGCCCTGCAACATCGACAGTGCTAAACCACCTAACAGGGCCGCGTCGGTATCAATGGCCTTGGCCGTGATGCGGCGAATCAAGCGAGGATTGTCGAGAAACCGATCCAGTATCGAGGGGAGATAGCGGAAGAGCGGAATTCGTTGCTGCAGATAAACGTTCAATCCACCGAACAAAACGTGGTCGATCGATACATTGGTTTCATCGGTCCGAATGGGAGTGTAGGTCGGCACCAATTGTATGTCCCAACCCTGTTCAGCGAGCGCACGCACTAGCGCATTATCGTGTAGACAGCTGCCACAAAACATGCCAGCCGCACCGGCGGTTAGGTAGACAATTTTGGCATCGGGAATTGACATTTTGAATCAGGCCTTTTCGGTCAACAATGCATGCAAATGAAAATGATGTTTGCCCAATTTTCCGCCATAATTCCCGGCACTGATGGCGACTATGTCATCACCGGCAGCGGCGAACAATCCCGCTTTCATCGCTTGAGCGACAGCGGAAAAATCACAACCATCAATGACAATTTCATAAACCGAGTTCACTCCCTCGGGCAGTGAGGTTTCCACTCGTCCACGCAGCGTCGGACAATAAGTATGCGATGTCGACGCCCGCAATTTGGTGTATCGCGAACCGACTTTACTGCCGCTACGAACGACGCCACCAGGAAAGGGAGTAATCACGCCGGGCAGTTTTTGGATTTCATCGATCGCCCGCTCAGCCGCCGCCAGACCGGTCAGTTGATCGACGGACATGATCAATAAGTTGCCGCCGGCGATCCCTTTGCCTACTCCAACGGCTTGCTCGACAATAAACTCACCATCCATTACGGGAATCCGCCAAAATCGCCGCCCGCCCAACAATTTGCTCTTTTGATATCCATCACCAAAGTAACGCAGATGCGAACCGAGTTCGATTTTTTCCGGTGCGAATTCAGTGCCAGACGATTCGCTGCCCATCAATTCCAACCCATCGAATACCGCCGTCGTTGGACAAGTCATCAGACATTGCCCGGTCCGGTTGGTGATCGCTTGGGCAAGAGCTTCAGTGGAAAAACCAAACACCAAAACACTGGCACCAAGTCGCGAATCGGGACACTGGGCGGGAGTTAGCCAGTTTTCGACACCGACTTCGGCGTCACATCCAATGACGGAACTGCCATACCCGCAAAATTCTTGCAGTGCCGTTCGCAACCAACGCTCGTTGATCGCGGTGACAATCAACCGGGCATATCGCATCGAAAACGCCTCGGCGTACGTATCGATGATCTCTGTGTTTTTGATTTTTGTGGGCGGGGCGTTCAATTAGTTGTTCCTCAAGTCAACGAAGCGTAGTTTTTTGGTTATAGTTTAGGTCGCGACGTAGCGGTGTCGACACCCTGCCGCGGTTTCTTGAACTAAGTAGTATTTTTATTAACTTTCATGCGCCGTCGTCCATTGGTTATCGAAATCGGCCAATCCAGTATCCGTTGGATTTGTCGCGTCGTGTTGATGGTTCTATTTCGCGTGCGCGTTCACGGATTGAAAAACTATCCTGCTGCGGATGGATTTTTGATCTGCTCCAATCACCAGAGCCACCTGGATCCTGTCGTCCTGGGCTCGATCTGTCCTCGTCCGATCAATTATCTAGGTCGGGAATCGCTGTTTCGGATAAAGACACTGGCTTGGTTCCTGCGGTGGAATGATACAATTCCGATCGACCGCGAGGGGAATGGCCTTGCTGGACTAAAAGAGACGATGCGACGATTGGAGCGACGGGAAACCGTGTTGATTTTTCCAGAAGGAACCCGGACGACGAATGGCGAACTGCAACCAATCAAGCTTGGTTTTGCGGCTGTCGGACGACGCGCGAAAGCGGGTCTAGTACCAGTGGGATTGGCGGGAACGTTTCAAGCGTTGCCGCGAGCGAGTTGGCGAATTCGGTTCGTTCGGATTCATGTAGTGATTGGTGCTCCCCTATTTTTTCGGGAGTACGGCGAGTTGTCAGCGGAAGAGTTGGGGAAATTATTGTCAACCAGACTCGCCGAGTGTTTTGCCGAAGCCCGATATCGCAGCGGAGGCGGCTGAGGAGTCGGCTCCCCATTGAGCATCGACGCAAGAGACCAGCGGCGAAACTTATTCGGTTCAGGATAGCGTCGTCTGTGCTTTTTAGTTCCCACCGTGTATCTTTGGGGTTTCATCGGTAATCGATTCGAACGCGCGAGCGCATGACTAACCCCGGTAGTATTCCAGATTTCCCCCCCAATTCGAAATCCGATGTCGAATCGGAAGTGGACCTCAATCGTCCGGAAACCGGCGTCCCGACGGCGACCCGAGGTTCGTTACTGGTAATTTTTCTGACGGTGTTTATTGATTTGCTGGGCTTCGGCATCGTGTTGCCGTTATTGCCGCTGTACGCGGATCAGTATGGACATGACCCGAGTGGATTTGTGATTGGGATGTTGATGGCCAGTTTCTCCATCATGCAATTCCTGTTCGCGCCTGTGTGGGGCGGACTGTCCGATCGGATTGGTCGACGGCCGGTGTTGATCGTCGGATTGTTTGGCAGCATGATCTTCTATACGCTATTTGGTATCGCGGCAATGTATCAAAGTCTGACCGGCTTGTTTATCACGCGAATTGGGGCTGGCATTGCCGGCGCGACGATTCCTACCGCCCAAGCCTATATTGCCGATACGACCTCGAATCAGAATCGCGCACGCGGCATGGCGCTGATCGGAATGGCGTTTGGAATGGGATTCACCTTGGGACCATTGTTTGCATATTTCGCAGTGCCTGCCGGCGGAACGGGCAATCCTGGAGCCAGTCCCGGTTTCATTGCAGCTGGGTTGTCCGCGATCGCTCTCGGCATGGCCATTTTTGTGTTGCCTGAATCCTGGCAACCGAATTCGAAATCAGCAGGGCGGAAATTGTGGGACCGGTCCGCTTGGTCGGCGGCCCTAAACAACCGCGCAATGGTGTATTTGTTGATCGGATTTTTTCTGTGTATATTTTCCTTTGCTAAATTCGAAACGACGTTAAGCCTGTTGATCAAAGGTTCCGCGAGTTTCGGTCAGGTGCCATTCCATTTTACGTATCGTCAAGTCTGTTTGACTTTCGCGGTAATTGGATTGTTGGTGGCACTTGTCCAAGGAGGGATTGTGCGGCGGTTGGCCAAATTCGTGCCAGAGAAAAACCTGGCCATCGCTGGTGCGATGATCGAAGTGGTCGGCTTTGGCTTGATTTCGTACGCAGTCAATATTGGATCCGTGGGTTGCTTATTTGCTTCGCTGGCGGTAATCGTGGCGGGCTATAGTTGCCTGCAGCCAAGTTTGTATTCGTTGTTGTCGCGCTGGTCCGATCCGAGTCAACAAGGTCAAGTGCTGGGAGTCGGGCAAAGCGTCAGTGCGTTGGCGCGAATATTTGGTTCGGCCCTGGGAATTCCGCTGTTGAAAGCCTATTTGTTTCTGCCTTACTTCGTCGGTTCCGTGCTCATGATCGCTGTGGCACTGGCCGTGTTGCTGGCCTGTCGGACCGGGCGTGACTTTCGTTTCCCGAAGTAATCCATCGCGACGGTTTGCCGATTCGGGGCCAAGCATTATCATGTGGTTTGTTTCCCACAGGACGTCGAGACCGGAAGGCTAATTTTTTGAAAAACGAGAACCCGGAAAAACCAAAAGACTTGATGACGCGCGAAGAGACCAATAAGTTAGTCTCGTTGCGATTGAAAGGTGCTCGACCGGAAGCCTGGGAAGAGGACATCTCGCGCAATACTTTGGACATCGCGCCGTTTCAAAATGTTGCACCCCTCAGCGAACGAGATATCGCGGAATTGCAGAAACCTAAACGTGCTCAGCGCGTGCAGGCCTTGTTGGGTGACCAACCTTTAGCCGAATTGGCGGCTCAAGATTCCTACCCGATTCCCAGTGCGGAAGATCGCGAAGGATACCTGCCAGGATTTGACGTCGATTACTGGTTAAGTGGGCTGGAAGATTTTCTCAAAGTCAGGGAAGTTACCCGACGGTATCAGGTCGAGCCGCAGAGTGTATTTGATTTCGGATGCGCGTCCGGGCGACTGATTCGGCATTACGTCGCGCAGACCAATATTCCGGAAATATGGGGTAGCGATATTAATGCCCGCCATGTCCGCTGGTTGTTTGAGTATTTGCCGAGCCGAGTCAAGCCAATCTTTAATCATTGCATTCCCGCACTTCCCATTCGAGACAACTCGGTCGACGTGATTACTGCGTTTTCAGTATTCACGCATATCGATACTTTCGAAACGTGTTGGTTGGCCGAGCTTCGACGAATCATGCGCGACGATGGATTGTGTTACCTGACAGTACATAACGAGGATACCTGGAATTTGTTGCGCGACGAACTGGACAATCAGAATAACCGCTTGATCCAATCAATTTTGAAAATTGATCCCAGTGTCCAACAATCCATTCATCAACCGCTGGCCGATACTCGAACCGTCTATCGATTTGCTCAGTCCGGCCCCTACCGGGCACAAGTTTTTCACTCCAACAACTACCTAAAAAATGTCTGGGGTCGGTTTTTTGCCATCGAAGAAATTTTGCCCATGCACCACACGCGTCAAACCGTGTTGGTATTGCGGAAGAGATAGGGGATTCAATGGACGCTCGAGTTAGCCTGCAGGATCGATTCGCTCCGCAACTGGTCTGTTTTGGTTGTGGTCCGGCAAACCGGCTCGGCTTACAGTTGAAAAGTTTCGCACCGGAGGTCGGCGGCTCGGGCGCCCAGCAGAATGAACCGAACATGGTCGAGTCGAATTGCGCGATCGAGAAAGTCACGGCCACTTTTACGCCGGCGGCGCACCACGTGGCTTTTGAAGGCATTGTTAACGGCGGCATCATTAGCACGTTGCTGGATTGTCATTTGAATTGGACTGCCGCTTGGCATTTGATGCAGAAAAACGGTTTGGCAACTCCGCCGTGTTGCGTAACTGCAAAATACGAAGTGACTTTCAAAGCACCGACGCCCATTGGTGTCCCGTTGTATTTGGAAGCCTGGGTGGTCGAATCGTCGGAGCGAAAAGCGATCGTCCAGGGAACCATCGCTGCTGGAAAGACTAATGTTCCAGCAATCGCGACAGCCGGGGCCGAATGGGCGTTGGAAGCGACCGCGACGGGACTGGGGACTTTTGTCGCGGTCAAGCCGGGACATCCGGCCTTTCATCGTTGGTAACGATCATTGCGAAACTATTGTTTGTTCGAGTGGTTTAGATAGGTGCATACGAGGCGCCAGCCTCTCAATTGGAGAATTGAAATTCGAATTCGATTCTCGATTCCAGTTGTTTCACCTGATGATCGCGCCGCGCAATGTTTAAATACTTGATTCCACGGATTGCGTGCGCCGATTTACCCGCCATGATTTGGGTCAGTTTGATCGGAGCGGTTGTTGCCGGCGGGTACGGTATTATCCATGATCAAGTTACCTATTCGATCTCACCGGAATTTTTTAGCAAACTAAAATTTTACCAGTTTGACTATGCTGATTTCGGATTTGGTGATCGAATTTTTGCCGCGCTGGTTGGATTTCTGGCTACTTGGTGGGCGGGGCTTTTTGTCGCCTGGTTTCTGGCGCGGCGTCTAATACCCGGTCAATCACGAGCTCACGCCTATCGTCAGATTCGATCCGGTTTCAGTTGCGTTTTTGTCACGGCGATGTCGGCGGGCTTGCTCGGCTATTTCTACGGACTCTGGCGGGGGCCCGAAGGAGATTACTCCGCTTTCGAAGAGGCCTTCTATGCGCTTCGGATTGATGACACTTGGTCGTTTATTCGGGTAGCTTACATTCACAATGCCAGCTATTTGGGTGGGTTATTGGGTTTGATTATTGCCTTGGCAACAATCCATCCTGTGACCCAATCGTTACAGACTAACAAACCGATCCGAACCTAACGATTGATCCGAATGTTAGGACTTCGTGAACTTTGGATGTTGATCTTAGTTTTCTGATTTATCCTGAACCATCCGACGAAAATTATTCGTGCAGGCTGTGACGGTTGCTCTCCGGGAATCAACTGTTCCATTTAAGCAGGCCTGCCCCACCGATCAGTACAAGGAAGTTCCAGCAATGAAACGGCTTCACGGATTAATGTTTGCAATTTTGGTAACCACGATGTTGAGTGGCCCAACCGACGCGGCGCAACCCCAAGATAAAATTGGTAGTGGAAAATTATTGCGGCAATTTCGCGATGATTTGTTTGGAAAACCCCATGAGAAAAAACCGCAACCACCAGCGGCTCAAAATCAACCTAGGCAGCCTACGCCAGCGCAACCGCAGTCCCGTCCAGGTGTTAATCCGAAACAGCCCCAACCGGCTGGTCAACATCGGTCCGCTCAACCGCCAATAACTCAGCGTTCGAAACAGTCATTTCAGCAGAAACCCAATCAGCCCCAACAACAACCTTCAGCCCGGCAAGCGTCACAACCCAACCGGAACCAAGCAAACGATTCCCGAACTGCTGGCGCTCGCAATTCAAATCGGAATGCCAGTCCAGATCCTACGCGACCGTCGGCAACGAATCCCGCAAAATTTGCTTCGCACCGAATTCCCGCTCCCGCGGTGAACAACAGTAAGTCCGACGTCGTTGCCAATACCGAACCGAAGGCTGTTGGCATGGGTATGGAGATCCAAGTCGATAAGAATGATCGATTTTTGGTCGTGCAGGTGGATCCAAGGGGCAATGCTGCCAAGGCGGGAGTGCAACGAGGCGACATGGTCGTCAAGATTGGTGGTTCCGAATTGAAAACTAAGGAAGAATTGACAGAAATCATCAAAGTGCTTGGTGAAGGCGATCAGATGGAATTTCAGCTCAGTCGAAAAGGAAAAATCAAAGAAGTTTTGATTCAATTTGGAGAAGCTCCGATAGTGCCGGCCGGGCAAGAGTTGATTGCCGATTCGATACCATCGCCAACGGCCGAATTTCAACAAAATAGTATTGGCCAGCCGATCACCGGTCGATACGAATTTGTACCGCAACCAGCTAACGAGGAAACCCGATCCGATGTTGAATCCCAGCTGTCTGGGGCTCGATCAATTCAAGCCAGTCAATTCCCTCAACCTATTGTCGATCCAAATCTATCCCCTTCCACAAACCAGTTGATTTCGCAACAACGCGAGACGCTGTCGGAATTGGAATTGGAGCTGGCCCCAGAGGCCGAGACGAACTTGCCGGGGAATGCACCACCAGTCGAATTTGGGCCTTCGATTCTTGAACTTCCCGAGTTGGATGGGCCAGGTAAATAGGTCTGGAGAGACTCGCCTCAGATTGCCGAAAGAAGTTTGGCACTACAAAATAGTTTCGCGTACCGTCGCGACCCCGGACCAGCGATGGTTGTGGTTTCGGAGTACGCTGTTCAACGCGGTTGACCACCAAAACGGTCAACCGCGTTTTTTTTTCGTTTTTGGCGGGCGGGAAATCCTCGGTTGCGGCGTCTTATTTCGTTTTCCGTTTTCCAAATTTGAGTCCGGAAAACGTGTCATCGATGGCACAAATTTTGTAGTCGACAATTCCCTGTTGCAATCCCAAACTTCGAATCAGATCTTCGGTCAAATCGGTTTCGATTCCGCTGGCTTGTTTCGGCCAGGCAATCCACAATCCACCATCGGCAACGCCGGCCGCTAGCGATTCAACCCGCCGTTTTAACTCGGACGCATTTCGCGGAAACCAAACCGTCAAATCTCGCTCGCCTTGTGCCGTTTTTCGGATTTTCAATTTGTCGGGTAACTTGCCCAACGTTTTCAGAAAATCAGGCGGCTCGCCGAGCAAGGTCAATGTCGACCCGGGTTTGATTCCTAATTTCTTAACCAGTGGCACACCGCTGTAACCCGCTGGCGTCGCAGCCGGACTGATGGCTGTTGTCGACTTGGGGGTTTTGCTTGTTTTCAACGACTTGGGAACCGCCGAAATTTTGGGAGATTTAACGGAGTTGTTCGATCGCAGGGGGACAGTTCCGGTTTTTGGTTTAGGAGTCGATTTGGTTTTTTCCATCACTTAATTACTTTCTTAACCGCAGCAAAATAAATCGCAATTTGTTACCGATCCATCGCTTGTTAAATTTTCCAGAACCGACACAATTAGTAGCGGGTTATTAGAATAGGAATTCGTTTTTTGAAAATACCAACGCTTGTTCCGATTCGTTTGGGCATCCGCAGTTACGATATTCAGATCCATTCCGGCTCGTTGGGACGATGCGCCGAGTTGTTGGCGGACTCGATTTCCTCGGATCATATTGTATTGGTTACGGACAACGTTGTAGAGGCGTTATACCTGCAATTGGTCGCCGATCAGCTAAAACAATTGGCGCGACGAGTCGATTCGATCGTTATCCCAACTGGCGAGGCCTCTAAATCAGTGGCTCAATGCGAGCAATTGTGGCAGAAATTGGTCGAACTGAACGCCGATCGGGAAACCGTCGTGGTCGCATTGGGGGGCGGTGTCATTGGGGACCTAGCTGGATTCGTGGCGGCGAGTTTTGCTCGTGGCCTGACTCTGATTCAGATTCCGACGACTCTGCTGGCGCAGGTTGATAGTAGTGTGGGAGGCAAGGTCGGCATAAATTTGCCACGAGCCAAGAACATGGTTGGAGCATTCTGGCAACCTCGCGCTGTCTTGATCGATCCGCACGTATTGTCGACGCTCGATTCTAGAAACTATCGGGCTGGATTGGCGGAAGTGGTCAAATATGGTGTGATCATGGATGAGTCTCTATTTGATTTTCTGGAACAGTCGCTCGACGCGATTCACGGTCGAGATCCGGAAATTCTGTCGCGAATTGTCGCGTGGTGCTGTCAATCCAAAGCAGAAATTGTTGAATCAGATGAACGAGAAACAACCGGTCGCCGAGCGATTCTAAATTATGGTCATACGTATGGTCACGCGATCGAGGCAGTGTTTGGCTTTGGCGAGTACTTACACGGGGAAGCGATTTCGATCGGCATGACCTGCGCCGCGAGATTGGCGTTGCGATTGGGAATCACCGATGCTGGGCTGTTCCACCGCCAAACGGCTTGGTTGACGGCGGTAGGTCTACCGACGGTTTGTCCGACAGAACGACATGCTGAGTTGATCGCGGCAATGCAACATGACAAAAAAATTGCGGGTGGCAGACTAAAGTTGATTCTGCCGACACGGATTGGCGCGGCGGAACAATTCCCGGCACCCGCTGATGAATTGCTTGCCGAGAGTTTGCGGAACACCTTTCCCTAAGCTGGTTTACAAAATTCGATCTTCTAAAGTTCAGTACTACTCAAAAACAGGATGCTCGCATGAATGGATCGCCTGAAGAACAGTCCCTGGTCGTCGCTCAGTCGGTTCCGTTATCAGAACGAGATGCCACACTCTGCTTACATCTCGTTTCGGGAGTCGGGCCGCGCGTGTTTGAGAGCTTGATTGCCCGATTCGGTTCGGCAAAACAAGTTCTCGATGCCGCGCCGTCGGAACTACGTGAGGTCTCGGGTGTCACTCAAAAACTTGCTCGCGAAATTTCCGAAGCCAAAACCAGCCAGGATATCCGGCCGCAATTGAAGATTTGCGCTGACCATGGAATTGAAATTTTGGATCAAACGCACGATCAATATCCGATGTCATTGAAGGAAATATATGATCCTCCGACTGTCCTGTTTTCACATGGAATGCTGGTGCCGGCGGATTCAATCGCGATTTCCATCGTCGGGTCGCGACATGCAACCCACTATGGTTTGACGGTCGCAGAGAGACTTAGCGCTGAGTTATCACTGGCTGGTTTCACCATCGTTTCTGGATTGGCGCGCGGCATCGACGCCGCGGCTCATCGAGGCGCATTGAAAGCGGGTGGCCGGACGATTGCCGTTCTGGGCGGAGGGTTGTTGAACTTATATCCGCCCGAACACGGTCCATTGGCCGCCGAAGTTCGCAATCAAGGGGCGATTTTGTCGGAAGCGTTGCCTTTGCAAGCCCCGAAAAGCGGTTCGTTTCCGCGCCGCAATCGAATCATCAGCGGGCTGTCGTTGGGTGTCATCGTAATCGAAGCGGGGGAACGGAGCGGAGCTTTGATCTCTGCCCGGATGGCGCTGGAACAGGGCCGCGAGGTGTTTGCGGTGCCTGGTCGAATTGATAGTCGGATGTCGCGCGGATGCCACCGATTGATACGCGACGGAGCGAAACTGGTCGAATGTGTGGACGACGTATTAGAGGAATTGGGGCCGCTGGCGATTCCAACTCAATTGCATGCCGACGAGACGATTCGACACCCTGCGGAACTGAAATTGTCGGATCAAGAAAAATTGGTTTTGAACGCCATTGCCAGTGAACCGACTTCGTTTGATTTGATCGTTCTACAGACCGGTTTGCCGCCGGCGCGAGTATTGTCGACAATCAGTGTGCTGGAAATTCGTCGATTGGTGAGACGCCTAAGTGGTACTTCGCTAGTGCGAGTTTAGTTTTTCCAAAGTTGGATTTAGCCAATTGGCATCGTAATTTTGACGACCTGGAATTGGTTGGGCCTCGCGTGTGGACTGTGTTTTGCGTTGGAAACAGTTCTCGATCAGATGGGTATAACCCAGTGTCATTTGTTCCAACGAGCAATTTTCGACGATATGTTTCCGACCTGCTTCGCCGAAACGCCGAGCTAGCGCGGGCTGACACAGGATTTCGCTCCAGCGCAGTGACGTTTGGGCCACATCACCTGCTGTAACGAGGTATCCGTTTTTGCCATCGAGGACTGTTTCGTGAATCGAGCCCACCGCGGGCGCTACCACGGGACGTTGGCAAGAAAATGCTTCCATAATTGAAACCGGACTTGCTTCGTTGTGCGAGGTCAAGGCGAACAAATCTGACATCGATAACACTCCAACGATATCGTGGACGGAACCCAGGAAATGGATTTTCTCCGCCAGTCCCAGCTTGCTCGCCAACGATTCGAGGCCCGCGCGCTCGAGTCCATCACCCGCGATTACGAAGCGGGCTTGCGGCATTTGCTCGGAGACACAACGGGCGGCTTGGAGGAACAACGCGTGGTTCTTTTCCGGTCTGAGTGCCGCCACAATACTCACGACGGGGGCGTCAGCGGCGATTTTCAGTTTGCTACGCCAATTGGCGCGGCGCTGTGGGTCGAACTGAAAGTGTTCCGTATCGATTCCGTTAGGGATCAAGAACACTTTTTCTGGCGGGAATTTTTCCTGTTCGACTTGGAATTCGGCATGTTGTTTCGCAACCGCAATGAAGCCATCGGTGATTCCGGTAAGCAACCGATTCAACCGACCGACACCATCCGGCCAGCCGGTGGAATGCAAAGCCGACAAGATGACCGGGACTCCAGCCCGTCGAGCAGCAATGCGTCCCCAGAACATTTTATCACCCGCGCCGACGGTGACGATGGCATCAACGGCTTGTTCCCGAAACAGCCGTTTGAGACGTCCGACGATAGCAAGATCGTATTTGTGACGGAGCAAGGCGTCAAACACGGGAACTTCGTTCGAAATCAATTCGCCCAATTCGTCTTTGTGTTTCAGGCAGCCTATCAGGGGTTGAATCCGCCCACGATCGAATCGGCGAACCAGATTGACCAGCAATGTTTCCGCACCGCCCACCGGCATGCTGGTCAACAAAAACATTACCCGGAGCGGACGATTCACTTTTGCGATGTGTGACATGGATGCGTGTTTACGAGCCATTGGTAATGCCTGGAATTCGTTGACAAAGACAATTGTCCCGACCGGGTAAAACAAGGTCAGGGGCGATTATCGATCACATCGATCTAACGGAATTGGTTAAGCGGTTGCGTTGGAAATAAGCCAGGTAAATTGACAGGCGGAAACATCGGCGAAGGAGGTGACGTCGGAGTCGGGCAGGGGCTGGCCTGTCGATAATCAAAAGGCAATACGGTCGCCAACCGTGGGTCGAAACATAGCCAATTCTTCATCCGTGAAAACGACGGGTCACCATGAATTCGGGAGATTTGAAAAGCGTCGCCGCCGATCTCATTCCAGCCGCCCAGCGCCGTGCATGCGCCAGCAAAACCTTCCTGTTTAAGCAGCCCGAACGCGTCGGCGTTCAGGTTCTGCCGCAGTCCATAGGGAAACGCAAAATATCGGACCGGACGTCCGATCAAGTCTGCCAATTCTCGACTTGAGGTTATGACTTCATCGACAAGTTGTGCCGGATCAGTGACTTTTCCGAGATCCGCATGATTGCGAGTGTGTGCCGCGATTTCAATACCAGCCATACTGATGGCGCGCAGGGACTCAATCGAATTCGTGGGTAGTGCTTGGCCAAATTGAATATCGTGAGCGAAAGGACGTTGGTGGAGAGCATGGTCAACGGTCACGAAATACGTGACTGGAATTCTTCGTTCCAGCAATAGAGGTAACGCGAATTCAGAGTTTTCGGCATATCCATCGTCGAATGTGATCGCCAATGTTGGTTGCGAATTTTGGCCGCTGACGATCCGCCGTTGGCACTCATCCAGACCGACAATCTGAAAGTGTTGTTCGAACCAATTGATCTGTTGTTCAAACTCGCGACATCCAAGCGTCCACGGGTTGGGAAACGAGTCACTTATTCGATGGTAGAACAACACGAATATTGGAACCTGTCCGGCACTACGTCGCTGCTGCATCTGCCAGGCGCGATAGGGAGACGTAGTGAAGCGATAGGCTTCAATCAAGTTGGATTTCCAGTTTGCCATCGGGATTACCTAGTCAAGTAAGATCAAATGAAGTGTTGGTTATTCTGCGATGAATTCAAATGGACTGCACAGATTTTCTGTAAGTCACTATCCTCGCAATCGTTAACTTCGTTTCGATCGTTCACCGGAATCTAGTTGGTAGGTCAGGGGTCGCGAGAAATTGACTGGAACGGACAGCCAGCGATTGATTTACGACATAGATTTAACCAACTGCTGAGGACTCTGGCAGCCGGTTCACAATTTTCGAAATCAAAGAGCCCGATCTAATCGAACCAGCCTTGGAGATTTGCCAATTAAGACGAAATGCAAACTATTCGGCATTGAGATCGACGCATTAAATATGCAGGAAGCAGTGTTAGTCTTGCGCACCTGGATTTCGGAATCCAGGAAATGTCGTTACGTGGTGACGCCTAATGTGGACCATGCCGTATTGTTACAAGAACATGCAGGACTGCGACAATCGTATCGTGACGCGGGGTTGATCTTGGCCGATGGACATCCGATTGTGTGGGCCTCGCGTTTGCTGCATCAACCACTGCCCGAACGGGTGCCGGGTTCGGAATTGGTGCCGAAGCTGTTTGATTCCTATGAGGTGCCGACCGAACTAGGAACCGATTCGCCCAAACTGCGTGTATTCTTGTTGGGGGCTGGTGTCGGCATCGCCGCCCAAGCCGCCAAACGAATGCAACAAACGTGGCGCAACGTGGAAACAGCGGGCGTGTACAGTCCACCTCTTGGTTTCGAGAACGATGCGGACGAATCGAATTATATCCTGGGCCGAATTGCCTTGTGCCGACCCGACGTTGTGATTGTCGGATTGGGCGCGCCAAAACAGGAGGTCTGGGTACATCGGTATCGCGAACAGATCCAAGCTCCGGTTGCACTATGTGTCGGCGCGACGATTGACTTCCTGGCCGGTGAAAAGCGACGCGCTCCGGTCTGGATGCAGCGAACCGGGATCGAGTGGTTGCATCGAATGTGCAGTGAGCCCAAACGATTGGTTCGAAGATATGCCAAAGACGCCTGGGTCTTTCCCCAATTGGTCTGGTGCCAAATGTTTCGATCGCAGCTTCAATCGTGAAGCAACCCTTGAATCGCTAGCATGACTTGCTTCATCGCTCCCAAACTCCTCTCGACCCCTGCATCGACAGAGACTAGGTTTGCTCACGAAATGTGCGGCGAGCTAGTCTAATTGGAGAGTGGGATGTTGAGAGTTTCGTTAATGACATCGCTGAATTTGCTGACGAGTTGGTTGATTTTGTGGTCGCCACTCGCAGCGCAAGAATTTCGCATCGAGTCGCAAATTTACCGGGGCGATTCGAAATTGCCGGTTTCGCAGAATGTTACCTTGTTTTCTGAAAAATTGGTTTGTGATTTCTTGATGTCGAGTGAAGTCGAGCCTCACCCAATTGAAATTGTGGTCTTGGATCCGCATCAACATCTGTTGGTATTATTGGATGTGCAGCAGCAAATTCGGGTTGAAATTCCCGATTTACAAGTTTTGAAATTGCTCGATGAACTGCGACGTGAAACAAAGCAAAACGAACAAACCAAATTTTTCCTCGACGATTCTTTTGAAGAAGACACCGATTGGTCCCAGGGTTTTGTCACCCTGACGAGCCCGAGCATTGTGTACCGCTTCAAAGGGGAACAACCGAAAGACGTGACAATCCTCCCGAAGTATTTCGAGTTCTTGGATAGCTTCACCAATCTAAACGCCACGGATCCCAAAAAAATGCCTCCGTTTCCCAGAATTCGCTTAAATCAATCGATTAAGAAACTGGGTTGGATTCCGATGGAAGTACAAATGTCAATCATCCCTAACGGTTTTTTTCGCGAACCGATGCGAGCAGAATCGAAACATACAATGACGATGGGGTTGACTGCCAAAGATCGAGCCCTGATCGTAACGGCAAAACAGTACTGGACCCAATTTAGAGCCGTAACGTTGACCAAATATCGGGGAATCGAGGAACCGAAAATCCCGATCATGGCGCGTCTCAACGGAAGAAGTGAGAAAGCTGTTGAAGATCGCTGAAACTGCATTTTAACGGCATTTTTTGGGGATGCGTAATTTCTGGACTGAATCACGGACATGCTCGGAAAACTTGATAAAATCGGCATTACACCCCGGGACCCGCTAAGGGAGACGGTGCAACCGTTACAAATCTTCAGTGGTATCAAAAATTTCCTTGCGTTCCGGAAGAAACAAATGGATAATACTGGCGTCAGAAACATCTGGTAATCCGGGAAATAAATTGCCCGATTCAGCGAAACTAATACTACGAGTCAGGTTTTAACTGGTGGATGATTAATTGCAGGTTCAAACTGAGTTGTCGGCAGCCTGAGACGGTAATGTCGAGTAATGTAATGAGACGGCGATTTTAGAAATTCGATTTTGGAGATCAAGGTTCGAGTCGCCTCCGTTGTCGGCGGTCAATGGAGATGGAAATGGTACAAATCAAACATAAGTCGACAGGCAAAGTCCTGTTGAAAGCAAAGAATGCATCCATTCGGGGATGCTCGGTTTCAGGACTTGACTTGACCGGTGCAAGTTTTTCCGGAATGGATTTGTCTGGATGTAAATTCACGGGATGCAATCTCAGTGATTGTGATTTTGCTGGCTGCGTTTTTGAACAAACGAAAATCGACAATTCGGTTCTCAAGCGTTCGGATTTCTCGAATGCCAATTTGGCTGGTTCTGATATGTCCGACAATGTATTTGACAACGCGATTTTTTCCGGTTGCGTTGCGATTGCAACCCTTTTTCGGCATTGCAAGATAAATGGTTCCGATTTATCCAAAGGGGATTTTCGCAAAGCGGATTTTTTCTTTTCTGAATTGAGAAGTGATTTTACCAACGCTTGCCTCGTGGAAGCAAACTTGTTTGGAGCCGATTTGACTACGGCTGATTTTACGCGGGCTGATTTGCGTAAAGCCAACATGACCGATGCCAAAATCGCTCGGGCAGTTTTTGCCTACGCAAAAATGGAAGGCTGTATTGGCACGAATGGGCAGCCATGGGGATTCACGGTCAAAGCCCAATCGATCAAAAAACCTTGGTGGAAAGTTTGGGACAACGCGGCGATGTAAGCTGGTTGAAGCTCCTCGTCGTCAAACTTGGATTGCCGCTTCCGCTTGGATAATGGTCCGGTGTTTCATCGTGTATTCGCACAAGATTAGGGTTGCCCTAACGCGCCAAATTTAATGTGTCAAATTGGAGCTAATTGGCCCGGAGAAATCTGCTGCCAGCAGCGATCCAATGTCTCCACCGAGCGGCGAATTTGTTCTTCGGTATGGTCCGCAGTCATGAAAATCCGCACGCGGGCTTCTTTTTCCGCCACGGCAGGATACAAAATCGGTTGAGCACTGATGCCGAGTTTGTAAAGTGCCTCGGAGAGTTTTAGAGCCAACACGGAAGTGCCCGTGATGATTGGAATGATGGGAGTGCCGTTGGCCAGTCCTGTATTCAAACCCGCTTCTTTGGCGAGTTTCAGGAACAGTTGCGAGTTCTTCTGTAATCGACTGACTAGGTCGGGATTCGCGCGCAACATGCGCAACGAACCCAATGCCGCGCCGGCGTTTGCGGGTGGCAAACCAGCGGCGTAGACATAGCCAGGCGTCGTATAGCGGAGATAGTCAATCAGTTCGGCCGATCCGGCAATAAAACCACCGCAACTGCCCAGCGATTTGCTGAGCGTTCCCATCCAACATTCCACGTCGTTTCGCTGGACGCCGTAATATTCGGCTAAACCTCGTCCCGTAGGGCCAAGCGTACCAATCGAGTGAGCTTCGTCAACGTAAAGCCAGGCGTGGAATCGTTTTTTGATTTCGACAAATCGCGGCAGGTCAGGGAAGTCCCCGTCCATACTGTACAGACCCTCAATGGCAATTAAAACGCGGCGATAATCTTGGCGATTTTCTTTGAGAATCTGGTTCAGCTCGCGCCAATTGTTGTGTTCAAATGGGCGCCGTCTGGCCCCGGAGAGTTCGGCCCCCTGGATAATCGAATTGTGTGCGAATCCATCATGGACGATTAAATCTCCTGGTCCCATCAAATGGCCAATCACAGATTCGTTCGTCGCATGTCCACCTGGAAACGTGATTATGTCTGCCACACCAAGGAAATCAGCCAGCTCCGCTTCCAATTGTTTGTGAATCGTTTTTTCACCCGAAACAAGTCGACTGGCGGATACGCTCGTCCCGAACTGATCGATTGCTCTTTTGGCACTGGCATTGACTTCCGGGTGACCGGACAGGCCCAGGTAGTTATAACTGGAAAACGAAACCAAAGTTCGGCCGTTGATTTGCGTCGTATCGGCGATCCGACCTTCGTGAACGCTGAAAAAGGGATTGCGAATGCCGGTTTCGGCAATCTGTCGTTTCAGATCTTGCAGTCGCAAAAACTCTGGCATTTTTTCCAATTGGTAATACGAATCCGGGACGGGGCCGGGTTGTTTTCGCGAGGCGGATTTTTCCAATTTATCAAGATTGTCGAAATCAAGCGAAACAGGCTCCGTACCAATATGAAACTGAATAGCTTCGGCAACTTCGCGCACGGTTTCCACTTCCTGCAAGACTTCGTCGGGGATTCGCCCTCCGAACGCCGTTTGCAGACTCTGCGCGATATCCAATCGTTCCAGAGAATCGAGTCCCAGATGAATTATGTTGGTATCTAACGCGACATTCCTGGCTCGATCTTTACCGACTTGTTTGACGAAGTGAATTACTGCGCGCACAACGATCGGCGACAAGCCACTGGCATCGGCTGCTTGGCCGTTGCGTTCATGGAGAGCACCTGACGAGTCGGTCGGGACCGCTGCATGGGAATCCTCCCAAGCGCACCAACGGGCAAGTTCAACTGTATCCTCACCACTTTGAAAGTTGAGTTTGCAAGTGTGTCGTTGGACTTTTCCACTGGAAGTTTTCGGTACGCTGTGAGCACGGACCAAGACGATGGCATCCGGTGGCAATTCATGCTCGTCTGACACAGCCGACCGAATGTTCTGAATGACTTCGTCAAAATCACCGCGGTTTTGTCCCCGTTCGACTTCGCAAACGATTACCAAGTGCTCCCGATCCCAACGCGTCACGGCAAACGCCGCGCAGCCACCGGAGCGGGTTAACGGATGGCATAACTCAACCGTGGCTTCGATGTCTTGCGGGTAGCGATTTACTCCTCGGACGATGATCATGTCCTTCAAACGACCGGCGACAAATAGTTCACCCCGGTCCATGAATCCCAAATCCCCGGAACGAACGTAGACTTTTCCGTTATCAGGATTCAAACGCGCCTTGAATGTCTCGGCGGTTTCGACGGGGCGTTGCCAATACCCCAGTCCGCAACTTGGGCTATTGATCCAGATCTCGCCAATCTGGTCATCCGGCAACGGCCGCCGAGTTTCCGGATGGACGATCAAGACTTCTTCCTCTTCCAGCACTTGCCCACAGCCGACCAGTCGTCGCGCGTCCTTGTCGTGTTCGGAGGTCCGCACCACACGATGTTCCACCAAATCGTTTTTGTTGAAGGGCCGCACGATCGGTGGAGCATATTTGGAGCCACCGGTAACAATCAATGTTGTTTCGGCCATTCCGTAGCAGGGGTAAAACGCTTTCGCGTTGAAACCATAAGGCGCAAATTTTTCGGCAAACCGATCCATTACATCCGCGCGAACCGGCTCGGCACCATTAAACGCCACTTCCCAACACGAGAGATCGAGATCGTGACACTGGCTCGGTTCGATTTTCATCGTACACCAGGCGTACGCAAAATTTGGACCACCACTGGCCGTCGCGCGAAACGTCGAAATGGCCTGCAACCAGCGAATGGGTTGCGTCAAGAATGCCACCGGCGACATAAAGGTCTCTGGGATTCCGCAATACAGCGGATTTAGTATTCCGCCGACCAGTCCCATGTCATGATACAACGGCAACCAGCTACACACCCCTCCAGTACGAGTCAACCCGAACGCCCGCGTAATCATGCGGCAATTGGCGATCAAGTTTTCGTGCGACAGCATCACGCCTTTGGGGGAGCCGGTTGACCCCGATGTATATTGAATCAAACCAAGATCATCCGGTGAAATTTTGGGTTTGATCCAATCGTTGGCGAGCTCCAACGGGATATCTTCGGTGGTAACCCAAGGGATTTTTCCTAAACCAGAATCGTCTTGCAAAGATTCTTGCCACCGTTTAATCACCACGTTCTCAGTCAATGCGACGGACGCTTGGGCATCGTCGGAGATTGCACTAATCCGTCCCATGTTTCGATTACGTCGTGGTGGATACGCCGGAACGGGCGTCACACCGGCGTAGTGGCAACCAAAAAACGCGATCAAGAAATCCAGTCCTGGCGGGTACATCAGCAAAGCGCGTTGTCCGGCGAACCCCATCGATACGAGTTTTGCGGCCACTGCCCGCGCGCGTTCGTCGAGTTGCGCATACGTCAGCGATTCAACACGCTCGTCCTCTTCGCCTCGATCCAGAAAACGAAACGCTAGTTTGTCAGGTTGCGCGACAGCCCAATAACGGAGTCGCTCCAGAAAATTCGTTTCTGGCGGGGAGAAAGGCCCAAAAAGTTGCTTTAGATCCACTTCGCGTTACACTCCCGTACGGTGACCGTGAGTTGCCCAAGTTGATTGCTGACCACGAACAATGCCTGATCGGCCGGCCCCTACCGACCGTGAAAGCCCCAATATCATAACAAAATGTCGAGTAATCCAGCAGGGCGATTTAAACAGTACCCTTAAGTATCGTTTCTTCCCTTTTTTACTGATTTTTCCGATTCCAATGGCGTCGTCTGGCTGGAACGGCTGGCCGACGAGAATATTAGTTTGACATTTAGTTTTCCGATATGAAAATATAGGAAGCCCTGTTCTGATGCCTTATGCTAGCTGCCGACAGCAACTCGAGATCCTCAACGTCGAGAACCTCGGTTGACCGCGTGCTTCCAACTTGATTTACTCCCCGAAGATTCTATTCCTGGCACGTACGATGTCGCAAATTAATTTAGTTCAAACTGACCAAGCCGACGATTCGGTCGCAGGTACTGTGAAACATTGCCGTTCCTGTTTTCGGGACGACTTGCATTTCAATGTCTCCCTACCACCCTTTATTTTCGGGTTTCTGTTGATTGTTACCTTTGGGCTGGTGTTATTCGTGCGGCCATCGCGTTGTGTTTGCTGCGGAACAATGCGCATAAGTTAACTCGCTCGAGAAGTTCACCGCGGTGGTGCTGCGTTCGATTCGAGTGTTTAGGCTGTCCGAGTTTGTGAACTTGGCTAATGAGCGGGCTAACGAAGCAACCTAACCTATTTTGGCAATCAGGTCAGCCGTTCGGCAGCTGTAACCCCATTCGTTGTCATACCAGCTAATAATTTTAGCCATTTTGTCGCCCATCATCTTAGTTTGGTCCGCGGCAAAAATCGAACTATGTGGGTCATCAATAATGTCGGAGGAAACGATGGGATCTTCCGTATAGTACAGAATTCCCTTCATCGGCCCCTCAGCGGCCGCTTTCATTGCCGCGTTGATCGCGGCCGACGTGGCAGGTTTTTCGAGGTTAACCGTCAAATCAACTACGCTGCCCGTCGGGACCGGAACACGTAACGCCATGCCGGTCAATTTACCTTTGAGTGACGGAATTACCAGGGCTACCGCTTCGGCAGCGCCGGTCGACGTGGGAATGATGTTGATCGCGGCGGCCCGGGCTCGATACAGGTCTTTATGCGGCGCGTCGAGTACGACTTGATCATTCGTGTAACCATGAACGGTTGTCATAAGGCCGGAAACGATGCCCCAATTTTCATGTAGAACTTTGGCGACCGGCGCCAAGCAATTCGTCGTGCAACTCGCATTGGAAATGCACTTCATCGAGTTCGTTATCTGGTGATCGTTTACCCCTAGAACGCACGTTAAATCGGGTGAGTCTTTTGCGGGCGCGCTGATCACGACCTTTCTGGCTCCAGCCGCCAGGTGGGAATCATATCCGGCTTTGCCATCTTTCGCGCGATTTACAAACACGCCGGTACTTTCGACGACGACATCCACTTTCAATTCGCCCCATGGCAATTTCGATGGGTCTCGTTCCTCATAAACACGGATCTTATCCCCGTTGACGATCAGATTTTCAGCATCATAACCTACGGTACCAGGAAAACGCCCGTGAACGGAATCGTATTTTAGCAACATGGCCAACGTTTTGTTGTCAGTCAAATCATTTACCGCGACAACATCAAATTCGTCGCTACGACTCATAAGATTGCGAAATGTCAAACGTCCGATACGGCCAAAGCCGTTGATTGCCACGCGAATCGCCAAGGTATTTCTCCCGGTATGTTGTTGGTTAGCTGGATTGTTAAAATGCCAGCTGCGACGATAACAAATTAAACCAACGGACGGCAAGTGGGTGGAACTGAGCAACCAGACGATTTTGAGGCAAACACGCTCGAAAAGTCCGGATCAAGTTGGTCTGGCAGTCGCCGCAATCGAACCGGTGGGGCCAATTGGCAACTTCCCCGTGGTGTTTCTTCGGGAACCTGGGACTATGTGCGCGGTCGCGGAATCGCGGACGGTTACGATCGTTTTCTCGAGAACGATCCGTTAACCATCGTCGATCGAAACCTACTTGACTGCTACCTTCCACGATTGATTGATTCGGATGAACGAAACAATCGTGTCGGACCTCTGGTCGCAGATTTCGGTTGTGGTTCTGGGCGGCATGTACTGCAGTTAGCCCATTCGGGCTATCAAGTCCTGGCCGTGGACTTGTCCTTGCCGATGCTAAGTTGTTTGGAAACGAAACTGCAATCGGCTGACGATTTGCCGAGCAATATTTTCCTGCTGCAAGCTAACTTGGTTGAATTGGCAGGGATTCGGTCGGCGACCCTCGATCACGCCGTTTGTTTTTTCAGTACGCTGGGAATGATTCAAGGCCGCCAGCATCGCCATCTATTTTTGGAACATGTAAGAAGATTAGTAAGGCCGGGCGGTCAATTCGTATTGCATGTGCACAACTTATGGTTTCACGCGCGATACCCCGGCGGGAAACGTTGGTTGGTCGCCAACGGACTGGCGGCACTGAACGGGAAAACGGAGTGGGGGGATCGGTTCGCCCGCTACCGGGGCGTGAACAACATGTTTATCCATAGCTTTCGGCGCAGCGAATTGCGCCGTGATCTTGCCCAAGCCGGATTTGAGCAATTGGAGTGGTTCGGAATCGGACCGCAACAAACCGAGGTACGCCCGGTTCGCTGGTGGAACGCGTTGGACTTGGTCGGCTGGATTGTGGTGGCAAAGTAAGCGGTTGTCCAGTTTTCGAGTTTCAGTTTTTGTTCCACGATTGGGAATTGTGAATCGTGGAATCACGTTGCGCCCTATACAGTTTTTAACTACTTTCATTTGCTTATTACCGTTAAACCAAAGGGGGGATCTCAATGTCTCGTCGACAACAGTTAGAGTCCATGCTTGCCGAAATGCCGCACGATACATTCCTGCGGTATGCGCTGGCAATGGAATTAAACAGCGCGCAAGAACATGCGCGCAGCTTGGAAATTTTTCGCGGATTGATCGCCGACGATCCGCCGTACGTTCCAGCTTTTTTCATGTCCGGAAAACAATTGGCCCAATTGGATCGCCTCGAGGAAGCCAGTCAGGTTCTTTCGGACGGTATTGAACAAGCCCGGCTTCAAGGCGACGCCCATGCGGCCGCCGAGATGGGTGAGTTTTTGGCGAGTCTGGAATAGCACCAGTCAATTGCTTCACCGGTTGGAAGGTTCCGACGCGATCGTTATAACCAATCCAATGGGTATTTCTGTCGCACAAAAGGTTTGCTCGATCCTGATTTGCCCACGGGTGGCAATGGGATGTTTTCCAGTGGCTCAACCCCGTTTTCAATTTTGGTTTGAGGTCCAGATTGAGCGCCACCCCTTCCTCGTCACAAAAGAATTTTCGATTTTTGAATTTTAGACTATGGCCAAAATTAACGAACACTATCTCAAACTCTCGGCCGGTTATCTGTTTCCTGAGATCGGCCGTCGCGTCCAGAAATACTGCGAAACTAACCCCGAAGCTCGAGTGATACGATTGGGGATCGGTGACGTGACAAAGCCGTTGTGTGCGGCGGTCATCGAGGCGATGCACGCGGCGATTGATGAGATGGGCGTCGCCGAAACATTTCGCGGATACGGACCGGAACAGGGATATGATTTTTTGCGGAATGCAATTGCCAAAAACGACTATCAGGATCGTGGCATCGATGTGCAGGCAGACGAAATTTTTGTATCGGATGGTTCGAAATGTGATAATGGAAACTTGCTCGATATCTTTGGCGCGGACAATCGGATCGCCGTTCTGGACCCGGTCTATCCGGTTTATGTCGACACCAATGTAATGGCTGGACATACCGGGCCGGCCGATCAACGGGGGCGATATTCCGGGTTAGTGTATTTGCCCATGACCGCGGAGTCCGATTTCGAACCACCACTGCCCACCGAGCCGGTGGATTTGATTTATTTGTGTTACCCCAATAATCCGACTGGCACCGTTGCGTCGCGTGAGACTTTGGAAAAATGGGTTGCCTATGCGCAGCGTCACCAGTCGATTATTTTTTTCGACGCGGCGTATGAGGCGTATATTTCGCAGCCACATATTCCACATTCGATCTACGAGATACCAGGCGCCCGTGACGTGGCGATTGAGCTGCGCAGTTTCAGTAAGACCGCAGGCTTTACGGGCGTTCGCTGCGCATTTACGGTGATTCCCAAATCGCTGCGGGGCACCACGGCCAGCGGCAGCATCCAGTCGATCCATGCGTTGTGGAGTCGACGTCATACCACTAAATTCAACGGCGTTTCTTATCCCGTCCAACGTGGTGCTGCGGCGGTCTATAGCGATGCCGGCAAACTTCAAATTCGGGAACTGGTTGATTTTTATATGCACAACGCCCAGTTGTTGCGGGAAGGCCTCGCGGCAGCCGGTTTTCAGGTCTACGGGGGCGTCAACGCGCCCTATGTTTGGTTGAAGACACCGGGCGCGCAGACCAGTTGGGAGTTCTTTGATCAGTTACTCAACGAGTCGCATATCGTTGGGACACCGGGCAGCGGTTTCGGTGCCGCAGGCGAAGGTTACTTTCGGTTGAGTGCGTTCAACAGTTTGGAAAATACTGTTGAAGCGATCAGTCGAATTCAGAAATCACGACTGGTTTCGACAGGATAATTTCCGGCCTTGGATATCGACAGTGCCTCGATTTGCTCAGGCCGCCTTTTGCGCTAATTCCAATTTGGTCTCACGCTCGGCCAGCGTTCCACGAATTTGAGCCAGGAAACTCGTTTGTGCCTTAAGTTCCTGTCGCAGCTCCTGAACCCGTTCCAATGCCGTTTGCAAATGTTGCTCCATGGATTTAATGTGTTCATTCTTGTTAGCCATGTCCAGCGATCGTTGAAACATGGTGTGTTCGTGTTGCGATTCCTTTTCGCGGTAACTGCCGATCCGTTCCCAGGCGTCGGCAAGGTGAGACTTCAAGTCGGTGATGTGTTTATTCTTTCGAATCACATCGCTATTTTTTTTGTCCAACTCGGTTGGCAACTGGCCGAGTCGACAAATCGCTTGATTCAATTCAACCTGCAACGACAACAGATCCGGCTGTCTGAATGTAGGATTGTCGGGATACAAAGTTGCCGGATCAAACTCGGATTCGACGACCGCGAAACCCAGCTGTGCATCCGCGAGGATTCGCGCAGGCAGTTTGAGCGATTGGTCGTGGCGTCGCGACTGTACACCCAATTCGATCATGCGATCGATGAGAGTCAACAAGCGCGGCGTCGCCGGAGTCGCACACTCCAATTGATCATGCAGGCAGGACCGTTGAAATTGCAGTTTTGCGGCAGGAGGCTGGGCTAGTTCACTCAAGACCTGACCGAGTTGGCGCGGAGCTGAGATTGTCCAGGCAGCCGGCACATATTGGGGGCTGTTGCTGTAGTCCAATACCGCCGTTGGCCGTCGTCGAAGAACACTCTCAAAATAGAGTGTGGATGGTGACGTGATTACCGCATCGACTTTTTCGATCAAATCAATGAGCGGATAAGCCTTGAAACGGGATTCTGTTTTATCGGGGAGGCCCAGTTCCTGAGCAAGTCCATCCGTTAATCGCCAACCGACTTCCAACGGGCGACCATCGACCCATGGGTTTTTGACGACTCGTTGGTACAGGTCTTGTAAAGACTCAACGACCGTCGCCCGTTGTTGAGTGGTAAATGCTGGAGTGTTTGCCGTCGCAATCAACAAGCGAAACGGTCCCGTATTTTGAATTGGAAGGGAATCGCTGGTCGCCAAGGAGTCCAATCGGGGCAGCCCAACAATTTCACATTTACCGATATTTCCCCACGATTCAACCGCTCGGGCTTGGCCACGACCAAGGCAGGCCAATTTGTGACCGATCACCGGTTGGAAGATCGAGCCGTCTCCGAGGTTGGGATTTTGCCAAGTGTTGCGGTACTCCAGCATTCCATCGGCCAGAATCAACACCGGATATTTGCCGGTTTCGACAATTCGGCGCAACGCATGAATTTCTTCCCAACGGTAATGCATATGCGTAATGATGATTCCCGCATCGGCCGGCACGACCCAATTTGGACAAAAGTCGTCAATAATTCTGCAGGGAACCGGACAAGCATTCATCCAACTGGTGTAGTTGGCATTGCTGCCGGCGAATCGATCGAGAATGTAGGCTTTCAGCGGTGGCATGTTCTCGAGGATTCCCGGCGGACAATCGGAGGGCAAAGATAAGCTATGAAATAGCAAATTTTGCCGATTCGGGGCAAGCTCGAGTGCCCCATTGCTAGCGTTTTTTGGCCCTTTTCCCCAAGGCGATCGGGCCGGATGGTTGATTTTTGGGAAGCAATCGAACAAATTAGAAGTTGAGGAACTAGAAGCAAGAATCGCATGCAGGTCTGAGCACACCAATGTACTACGAAGGCGGGCAAGAATTTCGAGGCAGCGAGCCACTACCATCATCTAGTTTCAGCCCCTCACGACAGGCCCCGGATATGACGACCCCCGCGCGATTGCGCTGCCCGATTTGTGATCGCGATTTTGATCGCGCTGCCACGACTGCGATGCCGTTTTGCAGTTCCCGATGTCGGCAAATCGACTTGGGGCGATGGTTCAATGAATCCTACGGGATTCCCTGTGAAGGAAAGGATCATCCGGAGGGATTTGATCCTTCGCAACTGGAAGATGAATCTCAATAGATGAATGGGTGCTTGTAGCTCAGTGATTTCCAAGAATCTGGTGGGCAATTTCCAAGAATTTGGTGGGCGATCAAGTCGGCTGTACGTCAATCTGCCAACGGATAAAATTCGACTTCTTTTCCGGAATCATGGGTCGCGGATCCGCCTGGAAAATAGATCAACCCGTCGGCCGATCCCAAAGCCAAAAGATCGGAGGAACCATGCCAAGCGATTGGCTGGACTTGCCGTGTGCTGGAGTTGTTTTCATGCCAGCGGGCGGGCCAATAGGTCGGACGATCTCCGCGTGTTTCGTGCGATTCGAATAGTCTCGCGATAACAAATTTTGGTTCGGGTTTCAAATCCATTTCCAATCGTCGGATCGCCGTTCGAACGAAAAGATGATATCCAACCAAACTGCTGACTGGATTGCCGGGTAGTCCAAATACGTAACAACGGTGCCCTGATTTGGAAAAGACACCGAACCAAATCGGTTTTCCCGGTTTGATGTTGATCCTATGAAAGATTTCAACGACCCCTAATCGTTGCAGAGTCGACGGCACCAGATCCAGCAGGCCCTCCGAGACTCCTCCGGATAGAATGAACAAGTCATGTTGTAACCCGGACTGAATTATCGTTTCCAATTCACCAGGATTGTCTCGGCCAATTCCCAGATCAATCGTCGTTAGACCGAGTTGTTTGGTTAACGCGATGAGCATGGGTCCATTGCTATTTCGGATTTGACCTCGGCTTGGTTGTTGACTGCAAGTGACCAACTCATCGCCTGTAGGCAGCACAGCGACAGTCGGACGGGAGCCGGCCAAGATGCGATGCGCGCCGACTTCTGCGAGTAAACCCACATCGGCCGGGCGAATGCGATGCCCGTGTTTCAAAACGACGGAGTCAGCCGCGAAATTGTCCGCTTGTTGCATTACGTGATTGCCCGGCGCAATGGCATCCTGATGGACGACGACAAAATTGAATTCTCCCACCGACTCGGTCGCAGTTTTTTCGATCATGACCACGGCATCGGAACCCTCTGGCAGCGGCGCGCCCGTCATGATTCGCGTTGCTTCTCCGTGGTTCACAATTTTCTGCGGCCAACCACCGGCAACCACCGTTTCGATAATTTTCAGTCGACGTAGATTGGCGTTGACGTCATTACTTCGAACCGCAAAACCGTCCATCAATGATTTACGATGGGGTGGTGAATCGACATCGGCGCAAATGTCCCCGGATAGGACTCGTCCGACGGAATCGGCCAGTGCCACATCCTCGATTGGCAATGTCGCCACGTGGGTTGCGATCAAGCGATAGGCTTCTTCAATCGAAATCATAAGTTTGAACGAAGGAAATGGGTCGGAACGAACAGTAGGAGGCGTCCGGACTAATTGGACACATTCACGAAATTCCGCAACAGTTCCACTCCTCCTTCCGTAAGAAAACTCTCCGGATGAAACTGTACACCAAATGTCGGCGCGGTTTTGTGTTCGATTCCCATAATGATCCGTGATCCATCGGGGCCAGTTGCCCAAGCATTAATCACAAACTCACTCGAGAGGGAATCTGGCTGGATCACCAAACTATGATATCGGGTTGCTGTCATTGGGTTGGGCAATCCTGAAAAAATGGTTGAGCCGGTATGATGCACCTGGTCGGTTTTGCCATGCATCAACTGTCCCGCTCGGACGATTTTTCCCCCGGTTGCTTGGCCGATTGATTGGTGCCCCAGGCAAACTCCCAGCAATGGAATGCGATTATGAAACCGGCCCACACAGGCGACTGAAATGCCAGCTTCGTGTGGTGTACAGGGGCCCGGCGAAATAATCAGATGGGTTGGTTGCAACGCTTCCATTTCGTCCAGCGAAATTCGATCGTTGCGAAACACACGCACCTCAAGCCGGGAATCGATTTCTCCCAACCGCTGGACGAGGTTGTAGGTAAATGAGTCGTAGTTGTCGACGATCAAGATCATAGTAACTTCGGATAACAGATTGCCTGCTGCTGTCAATCGACACTAACTGTCAATCGACACTAAGAAACCGGGCCGAGACGCTAGCAGCCAATTATCTATTAATTTCCACTTATGTCATCCACCAGCAGCTATTGACTTGATAACAGGGGGATTCTATCCTCCCCACCCCTAAATCAAATCCGCAGCTGCATTGCATGGAGGCAATCGCTCCCTATGGTTAATCCGTTGTGTCCTGACGTTTCTGATGTTACCTCGGTTCCGCTATTGGATGTAGCGCGTGGGAATCAACCCCTCAAAGCCGAGATCATGGAGGCGTTTTCGTCGATCATCGACTCAGGTCGATTTATTGGTGGTCCGTATGTCGAATCTCTCGAGCAATCGGTCGCCGAGGTCAGCGATGCAAAGTTTGGAATCGGATGTGCGTCGGGAAGCGACGCCCTATTGCTGGCTTTAATGGCAATCGGCATTGAACCCGGCGATGAAGTGATCTGCCCCAGTTTTACCTTTTTTGCGACCGCCAGTGCCGTCGACCGACTGGGAGCCAAGCCAGTCTTTGTCGATATCGATCCTGTGACACTCAATCTGGATGTGGCCAAGATTGAAAAACTAATCACGCCAAACACCCGTGCAATCATCCCGGTCCATCTTTTCGGCCGGTGTTGCGAGATGGATCCGATTCTGGATCTCGCCAAGCAACGCAATTTTCACGTAATTGAAGACTGTGCTCAGTCAATTGGCGCCAGTGACCAAGGACGGCGAGCGGGTGGAATGGGAAGCATCGGCTGCTATAGTTTTTATCCCACCAAAAATATCGGTGGATTTGGGGACGGAGGTCTCCTGACGACCAACGACGAAAAACTGGCCGCGCGGTTGCGATTGTTGGCCAATCATGGCATGGCACCAAGATATTATCACCAGGCCGTCGGAATCAACAGTCGGTTGGACGCGCTCCAAGCCGCGGTTTTAATGGTCAAGATGAAACACCTGGAAACTTACTCTCAACGTCGCAGGGAAAACGCCATTTACTATCAACAGTTGATTCGCCGAGCTGGTCTGTCTCAAATTGTCTCGATGCCGGTCTCGTCACCCAATTGCGAACACGTTTGGAACCAGTTCACGATTCGCATTCCCAACGGTCGACGTGATGAAGTTCGCCGCCGGTTGACGGAAATGCAAATCGGTACGGAAGTCTATTATCCGATGTCATTGCACCAACAAGAATGTTTCCGCCATCTGTCCGTTCCGCCCGGCAGTTTACCGGAAACCGAACGAGCTTCCTTGGAAGTTCTCAGTTTGCCAATTTTTCCGGAGTTGACCAAAGCTGAACAGCGGTTTGCGATTGACGGCCTAGCGAAAATACTGGGCGAATACTCCCAAACCTACCGCAAGGTCGCCTGAGAAACGGCTGCCGAATCTCGGCGATCATCGGCCGCGAAACTACCAAGTTGCGAAGCTTGGTAATAGGATCCAAAATGACATTGGCAACATCATGCTGATTCCCCAGCATCTGGCCAATGGTAATCTACGCCCAGCTGAGCGAGATACTCTTGCTCTGCGATACGCATTTCCCGCGCCAACTCAGGTGCGGTGTCGTCCAGCCCCACCAGGTGCAATGTGCCATGCACGACATACAACAATAATTCGTGATCCATGGGAATACCCAATTCCAGCGCCAATCGAGCGGCCGTATCCGTACTGACAATCAACTGACCAGCCAGGAATTCACGGTCGGGCGCATAGTCCAACAGGAAGCTGATGACATCGGTCTCATAATCATGGTTGAGATAGGTCCGGTTCAATTCGCGAATCGCTGGATCATCGACGATTGCAATACTTATTTCGGCAACCTGGATTCCATAATCCGTTAGAACCAGCTCCACCGCCGAAATCAGCCGCTGCTGATCGAACCGATGGGATTGTTCATCGGCGATTTCGATCCGGAAATTCTCGTTTGGCAATTGGATCATGCGGTTGGTTGTTTCTCCGGATACTTCACTCGCGCATGATACATCGCGTTTAGCGACTTGATAAAGCTGTGTTGAATCGTTTTTAGTTGTTCGATCGTGATCGGGCACTGATCGAATTGACCATCTTCCAATTTTTTCTTCGTGATGTCAAAGACAAGCCCTTCGATACGTGAAGGGGTCGGCTCGCGCAAGGCCCGACTGGCACTTTCGATCGTATCGGCCAGCATCAAGACGGCTGCTTCCAGAGATTGCGGTTTTGGGCCGGGATAGCGAAAATCAGATTCATCGATTTCCGGGTGGTTGTCGGATTTCTCAGACTGTTGTTGTTCGGCCCGTTTGAAAAAATACTCGACCAAGGTTGTTCCATGATGTTGTTCGATCAAGTCGATAATTCGCCGCGGAATCCGATGTTTGCGCGCAATCTCGGCACCGTCTTTCACGTGCGCGATAATCACCAATGTGCTCATCGACGGCACCAGATCGTCATGTTTATTGACGCCACCGCTTTGATTCTCAATGAAATATTCCGGTTTGCGCAATTTGCCGACATCATGAAAGTACGATCCAACCCGGCATAGTAACCCGTTCGCTCCAATCGCTTCGGCGGCCGCCTCACTGATTGAGGCTACGTTGATGCTGTGATTGTAAGTCCCCGGCGCGCGCTGGACCAGTTCTCTCAACAAGGCGTGGTTTGCGTCGCTCAATTCCAACAAACTAATATCGGTCTGAATGTCGAACAACCGTTCCAGAAAGGGGAGCATTGCAGTCATCATCAAACCGGCAATTCCCGCACCACCGGCAAACCAGAGGGCTTCCGTCAACAAAGCAGTCGTCAACGGTTGGCCCAATAAGTAATTGACTCCAATCACAATCGGGAAAACCAACAGCGCTACCACAATTCCCAAATTAACCAATTTCGTACGGCTGCGAATGCGACTGCACATTAAGGCGGACGACGTCGACGCGACGGTCAAAATCACGAATTCGGCCAAGCCATATCCATGGACCATGCTAAACGCCAAAGCCACTAAGGCACTTAGAAAAATCGCCAATCCGATTTCAAACGCGATGGCAATGGTGATCGCAAAGATCATCACTGGAATGATCTCAGCGCGCCAATCGGGAACGATCGCTAGTAGCCCGGCGACAACCAACGTCACCAACATCAAGCCCAACAAAATGGCAAACTGACCCAAATTCTCCAATAACCGACGATCCCGAAAATGCAGATACTGGGCCATCATTGCAAACAGGGCGCCGTATAGTCCAAAAAACAACGCGGATCTCAACACCTTGAACCCCAGACTCTCGGACGCGATTAGTGCTTTGTGTTCAGCATACAAGAGTTTTAGATCATCGCTATCCAGCGGCAGGCCAGCGTTGAGCCCCTGTAATTCCAGATCTTTGCCCTGCTGCTCCAGGCGTTCACCCGGCTCATAATTCCGTTTCTTGACTTCAACCGCCTTCATCGCCGTTGCGACTGCCCGCGTGGTATTGGTCGCATCAAAGGTTAAAGTCACCGGAAGCTGGGGTTTGATCCATTGAAAAATTCGCTCAGCGACCAAGTTTCCATCCGTAATGACATCGGCCTGTTTGTTGATTTCGGCAGTCAACCGGTTTCGCAAATCGACGCTGACCTCGGCGATCCGCACATCCGATACAGAAACACGAACCCGGTTGAGTTGGTCCCCCTTGGGGTAGACCTCAATCTCTTTCATGCTGCCGGTGCCGATCTCGTGTTCCAGGTTGTGCAGCAAACCATTTTGATCAATCTCAAGAAATGCGGTGCGAATGGCGGCTTCGAGTCGTTCGAGTTTTTCGTCTTTAGCCAGCGATGCACGAAACGATTCAAACTGGTTTTCCGTTGCGACCGGTTCGCTGGGTTTATCCGCGTCATCGGATGCGGGAGCAGGAGGAAAGAACTTGCGCCAGACACCGGATTCTGAAACTTCGTCAAACGTTTTTTGCTTCAGCTCAAAAACATCGCCAATCAAGGCTTGACGCAACTGTTCGAGCAAATGCTTGTCATTGGCGTAATAACACAAAAAATTTCGGCGGGCGCGATCGCGATACTCTTCGGTTTTTTTGTAGTCGTCGTATTCAAATGCGGTATGCGCGTGCAGGTCCCGGATCGGACATTGTCGGACGCGATAAGGAAACGAAGGCGCCCAGCCGAAGGCGAAGATCCACAGGATCGAGGTCGTTAAAGCGCACAGCCCGACTCGCGCCCAGACATCACTGCGCCGTAAAAATTCCAAGACCGCCGTATGCGGAGCTTTGGGAACCGCTGGCATCCAGTTTTTTCGAGTAGACGACGAGTTGGACATGTCTGAATTGGACCGAGTATTAACTATTTTCGCAAGAGATTTGGGCGCGGTGATCCGGTTTACCGATCGTAGGCCTTGACGATCTCGATGACCAACCTGTGACGCACGATGTCGCTTGAATTCAGTTCAGCCACGGCCACCCCATCAATTTTTTTAAGTCGTTCCAAAGCATCGATCAGGCCACTCTTGGTTTTCGGTGGTAAATCAATCTGTGTCGGGTCGCCGGCAACGACGATTTTTGACGATTCTCCCATCCGGGTCAAAAACATTTTCATTTGACCGGGTGTGGTATTTTGCGCTTCGTCCAAAATAATAAAAGCTTCGTTCAGCGTTCGGCCTCGCATATAAGCCAAAGGGCAGACTTCGATCACATCGCGTTGAATCAACTGTTGAACTTGGTCATAACCCACCATCTCGTGAATCGCGTCCAACAACGGACGCAAGTAGGGATTGATTTTGGCCTGCATGTCGCCGGGCAAAAAGCCCAAACTCTCACCGGCTTCGACCGCCGGACGAACCAACACGATTTTTCGGACCAAATGATTCTTAAGCGCTTGCACCGCCATCGCAACAGCCAAGTAGGTTTTGCCGCAACCAGCCGGTCCGATGGCAAACACCAATTCATTTTTTCGCATGGCTTCAACGTATTTCGCTTGGCCTGGCGTGCGTGGACGGACTTCGCGTCCGATCTGCAATGTCTCGATAGATTGAATTGGTTTTGCTGGCGCCGCTTCGCCGGTAACACGGGCGATCGTTTCGTTAAACAAGTCGGGTGTGAGATTGCCGTGGCGCCGAACAATTTCGGTCAGCTGTTCGATCACGTCGGTGGCTTGTGCGACTGCGACAGCATCCTCGCCAGCAATACGGACCTGCCCATTGCGATGAGTAATATTAACCTGGAAGCGGTCGATCAAGCGGCGGAGATGTTGGTCTTTGGCTCCAAATAAGGGAAGTACAAGTTGGTGGTCTACGGAGGAAATTGTGGCTTCGGTCATTAACGAGAGCGGTGGATTATTGCACCGCGCCTAAAACACGAATTGAATTGGATTGCCTGAATTATAGCTAATTTGAGTTCAAACGCAGGGTTAGGTTCAAGATGAGTAACTGTTTTTGAGCAGAATTGCCTAGAAGCCTGTCAAATCCGCATAATCCGCCCCGCCAAATCAGAAAAATAATTGTGTTCCGTTCATTCGGTACACTTGAGATCTCGAATAAAATCGCCCAATGCTGAACTTAATCGCACCTATTTCTCAGATGCTGGCAGATTTCGCGGACCGCTGTTTCATGCTGTTCTGGACAAGCCGGTGAGGTTGCAGTCAAGAAAAAAAACTGGATTCACGCTGGTTAAACTTTGACGATTGTGCCGATAACTCCGGTAACTCGGATTATTCCGATAATCCGGGCCAACTCGGTTCACTCCCCCCATGAACCCAAAGCTCGTTTTTCACGCTCGCGACGTGGCGAGTACTGGAACTTAATTGCCTCTGGACTGGAGTGAATTCCCGATGGGAACCAATCGGATTGTTGACATCGTGTTACTTGTCGCCTGTTGTATCGTTTCTGGTTCGATCGATGGGTCGGTGATGGCTCAGAATCAAGATCGCCCTGCCAACCACTACTATCAGGCACAACGGCAATTTCAATCGAATTTGCCAAACAGCATGCCAGTCAGTCGGAAAATCGGTTATTCGCGAAATCGCCAGGACGAACCGATTGGCGAAAATCAACCGTCCACTGCAGAAAATTCACCTCAAGATCCGGTCGAAAAACAAGAAGGTGCAGTAAAACAGTTGCAGGATTTTGACCCCTTCGATGATCCCCCCAGCGACGATCAAGCGACGAAACAATCCCCTCCGCAGCAACCCGCCGGACAAGACCCTTTTGGCGAAGGCCAGCTATCCGAACCTCAGCCACGCCAGCCCCAACCTCGCCAACCCCAACCTCGCCAACCTGAACCTCGCCAAACCCAACCTCGCCAACCCCAACCTGGCCAGCCGCTGTTAAATCAAAATCCGTCGAGTAACGAAGCGCCAGACGTTTCCGAGTATCCACCGGGGGCTGTTCGGCCGGAAACAATCGAGCCCAATCGCCGTGAACCGGACTCCGCCGCAATATTGGCCGTGCCGGGGCAGTCCGTAGAGCAGCCGCCGCAATCGCAACCCAGAACCAACCAAGAACCCAAATTGAATTGGGATAATACTCAATTCGCTCCGCCGCTCCCCCCTCAAAACTCGTTTAGTGATCCGTCAGTCGGATCGGTTGTGCAGCCGATGCCAAACACCTATCCAGCACAATCCTACCAACCAAATTACCAACAACCTTATCAACAGCAACCATACCAACAACAACCTTACCAACAACAACCATACCAACAGCCTTATCCGGTTGCCGGCTCGCCGTATGACAACAGCCCAATGCACGGAGTTGCCGGTCAGGAATACTTGTCGTCGGACATGAGTTGTCAAGACTGCGGTTTCGAGTGTGGCGCACCGATGTTTTACTTCAGTGCTTTTGGAGGCAGTGCTCGACTGGGCGACTTGGTCTCGCTGGATCAGACGAGTCGGATTCTTACCAAAAACGGCGCTGGATTCGGATTTGCCGTTGGGCAACGACATGGAACCAATTTGCGTTCGGAACTCGAATACGCTTATCGAACAAATGACATCATTGGACGCGAAAACCAAAGTGTCGGTCAAACGGTGACGGGAGATGTTAGATCAAACGCCGGTATGGCCAACGTGTATTGGGAATTGATAAACTTCCCACATCGCTGTTTCAAACCCTATGTCGGTGCGGGCCTTGGCTTCGTGAGCCTGGAGATGAACATGTATGGTGTCGATGGTCGCAACCTCATTCCGCCAAATGCAACGGACGATACCAGCCTCGCCTATCAATTCATGGGAGGAGTCAATTACAAAGCGTATCGCAATATGGATTTGTTCATCGAGTATCGATTGTTTCAAGCGGACTCTTACCGAGTCGATTCAGGAGCGGGTTTTGGCGACGGAAAATATGACTATCAAACCGATAACCTCGTTGGGGGGTTGCGCTGGAAGTTTTAGTACGTCACTTGTCCCGCAGGACCGTCGAAACGGGAATCTCATGAAACTTGATTGGCCAATGGTTTTTGTCGCGTTGGGTGGTGCCTTAGGTGCACTCACTCGTTATGGAATCAGTCTTTGGTTCGCGCAGCCTTACCAAGTTTCGTTTCCGTGGGGTACGTTGGTCGCCAATTTGAGCGGGTGTTTTTTGGTCGGACTGTTGGTTGGATCGGGAATGTTGGAAAAAAACCCTTCGGCCCGATTGGGCTTGGGTACGGGTTATCTGGGGGCTTTGACAACCTTGTCCGCTTTTGGGGTGGAAACGATCAAACAATTGGAGGGCCACGAATGGTCTTTGGCCTTGGCTAACGTGGTGGCCAATTTGGTATTGGGCTTGTTTGCTGTCTTCCTGGGGATGGTCCTTGGTCGACGTTTTTTGACTTAGGTTTGATTCGAGCGAATCGAACCAGTCTTGGCTGGCATGTTGCAGGCTGGAAGCTTTCCCTGGCATACATTAAACTGAAGGGAATCCGCGCAATTTCGCGCGAGCACCTGAGTACCTTCGCCCATCCAATTGCTCTATGGATCCATTGCATTTCTGTATTGCGGTTGTTCCCCTCGCCGTTTACCTGTTGCTGTTGGGAATATTAAACCTGCGGGGTCGCGCCTTTGTAACGACCGGAGCGCGAGACAGCGCGGCGCTGGCGATTGGCATCGTCGGGTTTATTCTAATTGGTCCCATGAAACTATTCTTTCCCGAGGGCGCGGCGAGCCGTTTTGGGATTCTCGTGTGGTTTATGTTGATTGCCTTTTACGGATTGTGCGTATCGCTGTCGGTTCTGTTAATGCGATCGCGAATTGTGATCTACAATATTTCAATCGAGCACTTACGTCCGATCCTGACCAGCGTGGCCATGCGGTTGGACAAGAAAAGTCGTTGGACCGGCGACAGTCTCTGGTTGCCGGAGCAAAAAGTCCATTTACATGTGGAATCCGTCGAGTGGATGCGCAATATTCAACTGACTGCTGGCGGAAACCAACAGAGCTATGAAGCTTGGCAAGCCTTGGAAAAAGATCTCAACGCTGCCCTAAAAAAAATCCCTGTCGAACCCAGCATGATTGGAATTCCAATGTTGATTCTCTCGGGCGGATTGGCGGTCGCAGCCGTCACGTGGATGTTGAGCGATCAACCGTCGGTTGCCCGCGCGATCAAGGAATTGTTGTTGTATTGATCGAGGTCAGGCATCTAGAGATTTCTTAGAATAAAATCCGTCATCAATTGACGCAGATGAGCGGCCTGTTTTTCATCTTTCACGGAATGACGACTGTTTGGATAAAGCATCATTTCAAACTGTTTACCAGCGTCCTGCAGTGCTTTGGCGAATTGGATCGAATTGTTCAAGTGGACATTGTCATCGATGGTTCCATGGATCAATAGCAGACGACCATGAAGCTGATGTGCCTTATCGACAACCGCCGCAGTCTCGTAACCGGCCACATTGTTTTGTGGTAACCCCATATA
>JANNWZ010000051.1:0-35276 GCA_031409295.1 Mariniblastus sp. | reverse complement strand
GGTTCTTGTGAAGATAGTAGCTGCTGAGAACAAGCAGTTTGAAGGGTCTGTCGACTGGCCGGTCAACCCTGTCGCCAGCCTTCAATGCATATTCGCGAAAATGTGATGAGGCAGTGTTTGATACGGTATGCACATTCTCACGCTTCAACCATTTACGAAGTCGAAGATTAATATCATCCGTTTGAACGACCCAGGCATCAGCATCGCGGCGCATGAAAAAACGGGTCGATACTTTTTTGACGTGCCAGCGAAGCCTCTGCCTATAATTCAAAAGGCCAAAAAAAGGAGAATCGGAGTAAACATTGTGAGCCAGATTAAAGCCCATCAGATGGGGCGATTTGGGTCGCCAATAGGCCGGTCCCGATGTTGTGAAAACGACGTCGGGCTGGAACTCATTTTCAATTCGCTGCAAATCAGTGGCCGGATTTTTCAGTCTCAACAATCGCTGGACTGGTCGGTAACTGAGTGATCGAAATTGGACCTTGCAGTTCCTTTCTCCCGGGAAAAAAGAAGTCAGGGCGGCACTTAGTACGACTAGAAATTCATGATCGGTGACAGTCAGACATTCCTCAATGACTGATTTGGCAACCTGTATGCCGCCTACCGTGCAGTTACTGGCAGTGTTAATCAGAATTCGCATCGGTCTCCGATCCCGAACTGCCATTCAGCAGGCTATCGAACTTCTTGTAGATAAGATTCTCGTCGAACTGGCGGATCATGATACGAGCGTTGTCGGAGTACCTGGTTCTCAAATCGATGTCCAAGATGAGCTTTTGAAGTTGATTGGTTAGCTCCTGCTCGTCTCCATTTGGAACGAGAATACCATTTTCGTCGGAATGAATCAAATCACTTGGCCCTGTCGGGCAATCATAACTAACGCAAGCGCAACCCGCGGCCAGCGCCTCGGCCAGCGCATTAGGAAATCCCTCGGAAAGAGATGGAAAGGCAAAGATCTGTGAATCTAACAAAAGTTCTTTCACATCGGTTCTTTTACCAAGAAGCTTGACGCGATCTTTAATGCGAAGTGGTTCGAGGAGAGCTTCCAAACTCGGTCGATCGGGACCATGCCCCACAAGTACCAGTTCCCAGCCATCTCGCTGCTGTAGGTTTGAAAAAGCCTGAATCAATGCTGCTTGATTCTTATTTCGACCCAGCGAAGCAACGTAAATGATTCTTTGCTTGCGACCGTGCATTGGCCGGACTTTTTCCGGAATCGAAACGGGATTGGGGATCACCGCAAACTTGCATTTTGGGTATCGTCCTTGCAGCAGTTTGACACCTTGTTGGGTTTGCAAAATCACCCGTTCAGCCCAGCGATAGCTAAGGGGATTGACGTACGCTTTTGGGCCGCGGAAACTTCGGGCTGGCGTCCCACGGTTTAAGACAAAAACCCGCGTGATCCCAACCAGGCGAGCAATTGGGCAAATCAACCCGCCAATGTTCTCTCCGAATATAAAGCAAACATCCGGGCGCAGCTTTCGGAGTTTGCGAAAGACATGAATCGCTTGAAACAAGTATTTGAAACAGTTGAATATTTTTGGCTTGGGTCGAGGGCAATGCGTCGATACGAAGGGGGACAGTTCGAAAAAAGGATCCTCATCGACCAGTGCGATGATGGAAACGGAGGAAGTCTGGCTGAGATGGCTCGCCAGTCCACTGACGACCTTTTCGGTTCCGCCAGCCTGTAGCGAGATCGTAACGATGGCTACCTTTTTCTGCATTTAACTCGCTGGATTGTCGGATGAAGCGGGGTCGTTTTTGGTCAAAATAAAGTCTATGATTCGGCGGACAATTTTTTCTTCGGAAAAATCCGCGGCTTTAAGTCTGGCTTCGCGCCCAAATTGATCGCACATTTCTTTGTCCGACATCAGTAACGACAGTTTCTTACGAAATGCCCCTTCATCGCCATCAGCAACCAGAAAGCCGTTGACATTGTCGTCGATTAGATCTCGAGGGCCGGCAACGCAATCGTACGCGATGACTGCCATTCCTGCCGACATTGCCTCAGCCAGAGAATTGGGAAATCCTTCTGAGCGGGATGTAAACGCGAAGATCCTTCCTTGTCGGTAATATCTGCCAACATCTTTCTCAAATCCGGTGATTGTGACTCTTGCTGAATTTGGCGATTGCTCGATTGCTTCCTCCGTAAGATGTCGTTTCGGCCCGTCACCGACCAGATATAGGTGCCATCCTTCACTTTGGATTGAATCGAAAATTCGAACCAAGTCGGCTTGGTTCTTTTGGTCACTAAACCGACCGACATAGACAATCCAGGTCGATCGATCCTTGACCGGGAAGTCATAGTGAGCGACAGGGTTGGGAATCGCGACAACATTTGAGTTGCCGTAACGTTTCAGAAAAATGGACTTGGCCAAGTCCGTTTGGGCCAGGATTCCAGAAGCGAATCGGTATAAACAAAAGTTCAGCAAGTCGACAAACCAACCATTACTGAGATTAGGATTTTGCCGATTGGAAACAAAGACCCGGATTGGCAGGCCCAGCGCCGATAACAAGAAAAGAGAATTGTATCGATCCCCAAATGTCAGACAGGTTTGGATTCCCAGTCGACGCAGATTTGAACGGAGGAATCGGAGGGTTTTGATTGCGCGGAGAACAACGTTTAACTTCGCAGTTTCAAAGTCAGGTTGTAGATGTGCAACTTCGCTGCATAGTGGGAAAAACGAAGGGGTTGTATCAATAGTAAACAGAAAGACTTTTAGTTTCTGTTGAACCATGTAGTTTGCACAAAGCGCGGCAACGCGTTCCATTCCACCTGGCGAAAGGGATGGTACCAGAATAGCAATCCTGTCTTCGGCCTCGTTCACGCCTAAATGACAAGCTTTGATTTATGAATTGACAACCATTCAATCAAGACCAGGCATTTCCAGAGCAGGTCTCCATAATCGGACTGGCAGGATCGATGTATCTCCAGCAATTCAATCAAGCGACTTCGGTTAAACAGCGGTTGGGGAGCAGATTCAAACGAAGTTCTTGCGAATTCGAACAAGTCGGTTCGAAGCCATTCTCGATAGGGAACTTCAAAACCCCGCTTTGGACCATACAACACTTCATTGGGAACGAAGCCGTCAAGCGTTCGCCTGAGCAGGTATTTGCCATGGCCACTCCTTATCTTCAAGCTGCTTGGGAGACTCAAGGCAAATTCAGCCACATCATTGTCCAAATAGGGAACTCTGGATTCAACACTTGCCAACATCGTCGCTTTGTCCACTTTTTCCAAATAGCGGTCGGTCAGCAGGATTTTGAAATCCGAATAGACCAGTTGATCTACCAGAGATTTACAATCTGGTGGAAACTCAATGGATTTGTAATCAGCCTGCCAATCGAAGGCGGTTAATCTTGCCGTGGTCTCTGGGCTGAAAACCGAGTAGGGATCTTTTTGAGGAGTTTCAACCGTCAGGTAGTTGGCGATGATTTTTTGGTTAGTTGATTGGGACAGGATATTGCTTAGCCGTTTCATTCGCTCACGATTTCTTCCACGGAGCATCGGGTAACATTTTGAGGCCCATTTCCAAAACAAAAAGTGCTTGGCAATTTTGTAACGATCGTACCCTCCGAAAAGCTCGTCGCCACCGTCCCCTTGAAGTACTACCCGTTTGTCGACCGAGCAAGCTTGAGCAAGCTGAAAGAGTGGGATGTTAGCACTATCAGCAAAAGGCTCGTCATATTGAAACACGAGATTTCGAAAGATCTCTAGAACGTCGTGGCTCGTGACTCGAATTTCTCGATGATTGGTTCTGTATCTCCTGGCAACTCTAGCTGCCAATCGAAGCTCGCTCTCGCGACCCATCCTCTGGTCATACTCGACGGAAATGGTATCCAGCGGTCGAGAGGTGTTTTGTGCGGCAAAAACAACAAGTCCGCTCGAATCGACTCCACCGCTTAACAGCAATCCTAACGGAGCGTCAGAAACGAGTTGCCGCTTGAGGGCATTGGTCATGTGAAACCGTAATTCCTCAATCGCATCTGCTTCCCGCATTTTTCGTTTGACGATTGCCTCGGATTGCCAATAAATGGTCTCTTCGTTTTGGAAGCTGGTCAGGTTCAATCGATTTACGGACGCTGGAGCAACCTTCGTCAACCCTTCAATGCAGGTCTCGCACCCGGTTGTGTTGCCAAACCAGAGATACTTATTCAATGCCCGATAGTTCAGCCTGAACTCCGGCAACAATTTCAGGATGCATTTCGCTTCCGAGGCGAACACAATGAACCGATCGGTCTCGAAACGATAAAGTGGCTTGATCCCAAACCGATCCCGAAAAAGGAACAGATCGTTTCCTTGAAGGACGATTCCGGCGAAAATACCATTCCATCGGCGGACTGCTTCCGGGCCAAATCGCTCGAAGCTTTCGAGCATGACTTCGGTATCTGAGCTCGTTCGCCATTCGAAGGGAAAATCAGCTCGAAGATCCTGATAATTGTAAACTTCTCCATTGTAGGAACAGATCGATTTTCCACTGCGGCTGACGAAGGGTTGGTTTGAACGCGGGTCCAAGTCAATGATACTGAGGCGGTGATGAACCAAAACCACGTTTCTTTGCCGGAACACACCGGTGTGATCCGGTCCGCGATGCTTCATCAACTGGGTTGCGTCAAGAAACGTATTGATTTCCTGCTCTGTCAGTTCCGTTTTGGCAACGAGTGCTGCGATTCCACACATGATATTACGGGACAGGCGCTGGGCTGTTCGCCGAGCTCAAATCAACGAACTCCCATTTCATCAATGAGTTCATCCGAGCTGATGAACTCGACATCCGGATATCGTTGCACAATCGCACTCAAAAAGAGTTTCAATAGTTTCAGATTCGAATCACAACGCGTTTGGTCTTTGCTGCGGACATAATTCATTCGATGCGAACAAACAACCGCAGGCTTTCCCATCCCAAACGCGCTGCTGACCTGATTCATTGCAAGGCTGACCCAATCGGTAGAGGGTTCCGCAGAGGGTTCAAAAAACACGTTGCGAATCGAATAAATCTGACCATACTCGTTCTTCCAGCCACTTACTCGACGAGGAAACCGAGAACTCGCGGATGTGGGGATCGGCATTCGATATCGCTGCTGAGTTTGAATCAACTTGACCCCGCAATCAGACGTCGCTTTTTCGACTTCCTGTGGTAGGACATAACCACAGGCAACGAATGTCTTGGATGGGAAACCAAAGACCTGCTCAAATTGGGTCAATCCCTCAACCGTGATCCGTTCAATCTCCTGGAGATCGGCCAGAGAGTCCGGCCAATAGGCGGTCAGATAGTTAATGGGAGATTTCGTTGAACGTTGAAGCGCAAAATATCGACAATCAAAAGCAATTCGCGTATTCGCGCGATGTTCTCGTAGATCTCGCATCCAACGTGGGACATTGACATGTTCTCTCGCGTGGAACTGGGGCACCATCAACCCGTGATCGATTGCTGAAAACCAGGTCGGTTTCAAGTCTTCTCCGTGGTACTCAATGTAAGACTCAAACAGGGGCTGATGAAAATACTCCGCAAAATTGGCGTTTTGAATTCTTTCGAAATCAGGATTTCCCATCACCGTATTGAAAGTGAATTTTGGGTGACGATTCCGGCAATCCGAGAACTCGCAGAGAACATTGCAGAGCTGCTCCAGATCTTCACGGGTTTCCAGACAATCAAATCGTTCATATCCAATTGCATCATTCGGCAAGATACCGGACTCGACGAGCTTCCTGAGTCGCGGAGCATTGGGCAGATACAAAGCGCCCCAATCGTCGCTTTCAAATACCAGAAGTTTGCGCTTGGTCTTCCAGCCGAGTCGGTGACCAAGAAATCGAATGGCCAGTTCTTTGATCATTTTTGCGGAGGATCAAGTCCGGGCGTCGTAAGTGGAATTCTTTTTGACTTTTCGGACAAAACCCAATCCACCATCCAGCCATAGGGGTTGAATTTCCCATTATGCCATTGCAAAGAACGATCCCAGTAGCCCGGACAATCGTCGTAACCCTCGGCCAGAAATCCATAGCTGACTTCGATAAGCAGTGGTCGATTCGACGAATCGAAAACGAAGTCATACACTCCGACTTGAGTTTGAACTCTTTCGGTGATCTCAAAAGCAGACCGAACACAATTGAGGTCGAACAGTTCCGGTGAATAGCCAAAATCGCCACTTCCTGATGCCCGAAAGTCGTTGTCCCGGACATAACGCTTCAAGGCAAATGCCTTATCACCGACCACAATGATGCGGGTATCGGAGTCGTTGTTAGGGACAAATTCCTGGAAGTACACGTAGCCCAATTCGCGACCCTGGATTCTTGAGTAGGCCGGAGGGTTGAAAAAGCGAAGGCAGCCTTTGATGGGTTCCCAGATGCCAGCCTTCCCAAGTCGGAACTTTCTCCAGCGCTCTTTCAGACTGGACCAAGGATCGTAAGCGGGAAAACCGCGACCAAATGCTCGGTGAATTAACTTTCTGGCGTGTTCGAAGTCCTTAACCAGAATCACGTTATTGGAACCGGCGCCGCATCGCAGTTTGAAAACCTTTGGATAGGTGGTCGTCGCTGCCCATTCCAAAGCGGATGGCTGGTCGTAAAAAGCATACGCCTTGGGCGATGGAATCTGCAGACTTTCCAGCAAATACTTCTGTCCCAGTTTGTCATCGAAATGCCAACCCGTTTTAAAGTTGGGAAAGACGGGGAATCCGGCGTGCTCCAGTGCATAAAGAATCTGCTTGGCGACGACCAAATCTCGTGGATTGCCTTGTCCATGGTGCCACATCAGTGCCGAGCAATCCGCCAGTTGATCGACGAGGTTTGTCGCATAGCAATTCACGTTCTTGAAAGGAATCCGTCGCTCTTCGCAATAGGCGGTCCATCTGGGATGAAACCCGTTTCGGCTATCGTGTATGGCTAAAAGGTGAGACATTCAGATTTGCTAATTGCTGAAACGAAACCACTCAATACTGTTGAGCCATCAGGTTTTTCATGGTTGCCATTGGTGCATCGCTACGATAGTCAAGCCATCCCGGTGGCATCTTGGTGTCGACGCCAAATGGTTTCAGGTCGTCATAGCCGACCAGCGTTTCGTTGACACGAATCTGGCTGGCCGACTGGCCAAAGGTACTCGAAGCGGCGACTAGCAGTGGGATTCGAGTCACGTCCATATTCATCAACAGCGCGCAGCAAACATCATTCAGCGCGCTATTGTTGGTAAAGGTGATGACGCCCAAGTTTAAGGGTTCCGGGTCGAGCGGTCCGTTTCCTTGTCCACCCACGATCCCGTCACAGAGACTGAACATCGTTCGTTGCTGCGATTCAGCCAACTTTCCGTCCGGAGTACCAAAGTTCAAGATCAAATTGAGATCCATCACCATTCGCCAGGTCGTGTCATTGCCGTACCATCCCGCAGCAATCTGATGCACATTTTTCGGACGAGATAATTTCCACAATGCCGAACCCAATCTTATCCAGAGCTTGTACTGCCATTTGCCCCGTTGTCGGTTGCCTTGGTCGTAGCAGAGTTCGGAGAGGTAGCGAATTCTTGAACCGCCTGGATAACAGTCGCCTCCGAGACGGTCTCCTCCCAGACGATGGTGAGGAAGAAAGTCTTTGTCTCCATTGATCCCGACAATATTCTTGAGCGCTGCTGTAATTCCCGATTTTTGGTGGGTCTTGATTTTCGGGAGCGAAATGACGACATCCGCGTCGAATAGTTCCTTGGTAATGCAGTACTTATGTACTCCCGGCCGATGCGACTCTACAAACCGATCAGGATCGTAAACAGTAACGCGAAATTTGTTTTCGGTTGGGTGCGTAATCGGTTCCAGAAAACTTCGACTTCCAACGTCGAAGATAATGAACTCATCCAGGTTGTCCTTGGCCTGCGTTAAATCATTGGCTTCCGCATCGAAAGTGACCCTGCGAAAATCTTTAACGCCGATGGAAATGCCTGTTTTCTCGCGCCGAGCTTCGATTTGCGAATAAAATGTTTCGGTGACAAGTTGATGCCATTTACAGCCCTGTACCGGCGCGTCACCAATGACAACGGTTGCTGGCTTGAGGGAAAGTACAATGTCTAATGTCGCCAAGATAAAATTTTCGTTGGTGCATAATGAGTAACGATCATTGGCGACCATTTCATGCCTGACCCAGTTGGGTTTCAGCAGGACTCGTTTGCCTTCAACGGATTGTGGTGTCAAGTGTCGCTGGGTCAGTGACTTGATCGATTCGATCAGCAATTCGTGATCATTGTAGATTTCAGCGAGCGAGCAAACCTCCCGTGGTAGCCCAGCATGGTACATCGTTCGGATGTCAACAAATGAATCGTTGGCAGTCATACTTTCCAAGGCCATGAGACGCAGGCGGAAATGTGGGGAAACAAAACCAGGTCGGCTTTTCCTTTCAAAACGAAAGTGGTGACCTGATTGCCTTCAAGCAGTTCCCGCGCAATCTCAAGGGTCTTGCCAGAAACCGAAACGTCGTCGACCAAGAGTACTTTGAGCCCTGTCGGTAGAGGCGTCGGGGGCGTTGAAACGACGAGGGGAGTTTGATGAGCGATTTGGTTGGCAAAATCTCGATGGTTAATCACAACAACTTGCAAGCCACAATTCAATTGATGGGCAACCAGACAGGCTGGAACGATCCCGCCGGTCCCAATTCCAATGACCAGGTCAATTTCAGGAAACTCAAACTGTCGAAGAGACCGACTGATCTGAACGAAACTAAGCTCAATCATCAAATACTTTGCTTTTGATGATCAGCACGTTCAAGAGCAGCAGAATCATAATTCCTGGTAAACCCGTCGCGATCGAATTCGACAAAAAAAATCTGGATTCTTCCAGTAACTTGGGGAACAGAAACAGCAATGATGACGAGACAAGTTTAACAGCCAGATAACCTAAAGGGCCAGCGATGAATTTCAAATGGCGAGTCCGCAGAAACAACAAACAAAACACCGTAAAGACAGCCAGCTCGATTTCAAGTATTGGAAGCAGTTCCAGCGTCGGCCGCCCTGTAACTAAATGGTTGGTTACCGGTGCGAGCACCGCGCCGATCAAAACGGGAATCGGATTCCGGAATATCAACAGCCCGATCAGCGGTATGTAAAACATTGGCAACAGGATCGCCCCAATCGGCTTCCCATTGACCGGCGGCAAAAGATGCACAATCACCGGCAGCAAAATGGTGCTTGATGCCACCAGCAGTGTCACGAACCAAGGCCGATGCTCAATCCGATCAAGGTAGCATCGCAACGTTAATTTCTGTTCCATTAAAAAATCGTCCAAACACTCATCTGATTTCTTCATTGCCCTTGACCAAATTAACGAAATTTAAGGCTGGGGCGATAACTCCAAAAAGTGTGGATTCAGATTAGACTGCGTATTCTGCAAAAAACATCAAAGAGGTTCTCGTGCCACAAGAACCTCCGTGTATCCCGACGATTGGCGATCCCTAGGCCATCTGAAGCAAGTTGAAACAATCCGAAGTCTGCCAGGTTTACCTAATATAGTCGTACAAGCTTCTATCTGGCTCACTCAGGTAGAAAAGCGTAAACCAGTTTCCGAGAATCAGGTGTTCGGAAGTCATTCCGAGAAACAATCGAATTCCCAAGAGTGTGTTCAGTACCAACAGCGATGAAATCAAGTAACCCCAAAAGACGGAATCTCGATTAAAGTCCCTGACGGCATTTATCTGGAGCAACATGAGACCAATCGCCAGCACCAAAGCAATAGAATAAAACCGTTCAATCTGTCCGATAGACGATGCGAGGTTGGTGGCGATACACAGTAACGACAGAAAAGTCCAAGCATTGCGATTAAATTGGTCTTTCGAGTGTAGGGATGTTTCATAGGTCACTGCCGAAAACAAAAATCCCAATATAAGCCATCGGATGGTAGAAATGATTATTGGGGCAGTATCAACCGCACCCTCAGTAGCATATCCACCAACTCGGGTTGCAAAACCGAATGGAAGCAACCCAATCAAGCGTTGAAAAAATTCAAGCTCCAAACCGGATATCACGAAAGTGACGCCTAAAACAACCCAAAGTGGCCGCCTCAAGTTCTTTGCGAATGGAACAGCAAATAGAATTGCAACTGGAATAAACAACGCAAAGTGAATCAATGGTGACAGAAAGCAATAGATTAGGAATCTTGGATTCCCACGCTCCCAATAGTAGAGCGCTCCATACAAAAACACAAAACAGCCAGTGTAAATTCTAGAATTATTGATGCCCGATCCAACATTGATAGAAAAGGCTAACGCGAGTAACAGCCACCATTCCAGCATGCGTGGACTCTGTTTCAGTCGGTCAATGAAGAAATAAATTACTCCTGAGTAAAAGTAGCCAAACACCAATCCGAATAGACAAAACAGGATTCGGTAGTCTGATGTGAACCTGGAAACAAAAAAAGTGAGTAAGGGTTGATAAATATCGTAGTAACGGTTTCCTTCGGAGTAAAAAGCAGACGACAGGCTCTCCAATGTGGTTGTAGTATCATGCATTTCTACAAGCCATTCCCGATAACGAACGCAATCAGCCTCTGAATTAGGAGCGATGAAGAAGGCCAGCCCGTAGAAGCCGCAAAACAGCCAGATGACGTATCGGCTGCTCTTGGCAGTGATATTCGAGAGTGCGAAGAGTAACGCGAAAAAGGGACTAACAAGGCATATGATCAGACCTAGCATGGTAGAAAAGGACGCTTGTGAAGCTTACAGTGGCAGGAATTTCTTTTGATCATTTTGTAGCTGTATGGTTTGCCGAGCCAGTAATCCCGAAAGAAAATTCGAACGACAAGATTGCGACTACCGAATTCAAAAGTCACGATATCGATCAAACCCGTATTGAAATTGTTTTCGCTAAAGAGAACATCGAGTTCGTAGCCTTCAAGCTAATTCTCAGCGAACGAATAGAATCAATACCGCGAACTTGCCAAGAATGATCGATGTTATCGTTCAAACGGGATTTGTTAGGCTCCATTTGGCTATACGTCACGGTTTCAAGTTCTTCCTAAAGCGCGAAAGATAACTACACCTACAACGGCAAATGGGCAAAGACAAATTGACAAGATCCTGTTCTTAAAATGTTTCAAACCGCATACTGATTTCACCAAATTTTTTCCAGCAAGAGCTGCATAAAAACAAAAGGCAAAATGAAACCGTAGGTACCGATAGAGACCACATCTGGTTTTTGAAAGGCAATTGTTGATCCAGTCTTCATATTCGAGAAATGTAATTTCTGCATTTGCGCTACGAGATGCCTTGGTCAGCGCTTGAGAGTTTTCGGCCTCGATGAAATAAGTCCGCAAAGTTTCATTCAAAAAAATCAAATCGTAATTGTGCGCGATTTCTTTCCAACGCATCGACTCAAGAACGTAGCGAGGACCGTCGGTATTAAACGGAAACTCTCGCAACACTCGCGTGGCATGACAGGAAAACTTTTCTGCCCCAAATAAATAATCAAAAAGAAATGCGAAATAGTTGTCGACGGAAACGTAATTTGGGAAGGGAATGCCGATTTGTCGCCCCTCCTGATTGCGTACATGGCACCAGATCCCGGCGATCTTTTCATTCACATTTTGATTCCAAATTTTATCGAACATTTCCAAGGCGTTCTCGTCCATGGCGTCATCGCTGTCGATGCGAACATACAGTTCGCCGTTTGCATTTGCTTCAGCCAAATTGCAGCTGTACGCCAAGTGTCGATTTTTTTCATTCCGAAAGATGCGAACTGGAAAATTGGCTTGCTTCTTGAATCTTTCCAATATCGAATGGGTTTCGTCGGTAGAGCCATCGTCAACCACCAGCCATTCAAAATCGGTGAACGTCTGTTTCTGCAATGACTCAAAGGGTCGATGCAAATGTCTGGCTGAATTGTAACAAGGTGTAAAAACCGTGAATCGCGGATGAGTTTTCGTCATGTAAACTAATCAAGACGGCGAAACGTCAAGCCCTAGCATGAGGCGCAATTTATAGAACCAATAGTAACACAAAAGCGAAAAGTCATTCTTCAGATCATTCTTCAACACCACCAAGTTAGACGATTGCGGCAGATTGGCTAGAGAATAGGCATACCCTCTTTTCTGGCGATGGTCCTGTGCTCCAAACAATCGATACAATCTTCTCCTTGTGTGGATTGTATGTTGCTCTTTGTCGATTGCCGTATTGTTACACCATAGATTTGAACCCGTGTGATTCATGACGATCTGTCCAGCGTCAAGGAGCAGCTTAGATCGGCCATATTGAAGGGCCATAGCTGTCATGAAATCATCTTCATTTAAACTCGATAGCATGGCGTCAGGAATTCGTTGAAAGACGTTTCTATAAACAATAGAACTTGGCATTGGATATGATGAATCAGGATCGCTGAAAACAACTTGTTCGCCGATCGTCTTTTTGGTCTGGTAGGGCAAGAACACCATCGAATGTTCTCTGTTATTTTCAAGATAGTCCACCTGTTTTTGGAGTTTCTCTGAAGATGTCCACTCATCATCGCCGGAGATGAGTGCTAAATAGCTCCCTCTACATTGGAACAGGTTGTATGCAACTTGAAAGATACCACATGGAGTATCGTGCACCGCGATATTGTTTTCTCTGTGATGCAGGAACAAGCGAATCTTATCAGGAAATCGTTTTGCGAAATCGATGCAGATGTCACGGGTGCCGTCGGTTGAGTAATCGTCTCCGATTAGCAAGTCGAAGTCGAAATGAACGGCTTGCTTAAGCACACATTCAATTGCTGCTTTGATGAAGGGCCTATGTTGATACGTGATCAGCAAAACTGTGACCAGAGGCTTCGGATTGTTTTCAAGGCACCGGTTAGGGTACTCCTGTACTGAAACCTTTTGATATCTGTTCTTGAATTCGAGAAAATCCAGCCATTGTTCTTGTTCTTGATTCTCGAACATTTAAAGCCTACTTGCCCAGAAAAAAATGCGGCGTTGTGTTAAATCAACGTTGGAACTTTGGTCTTTCCATAGATTTCGACAGACAGAAGCCAGCTCTATTTCAGTCTGATATTCCACGATCACCGGTTCAGGTAATTTGCGTTCGATTTCGATAATGAATCAGGAGTTCGCATAATGGGAATTCTTTTTTGTGGGTTACGAATAAGTGAGGCGGAAAGGGTCAAAAACTTCGTGTTTTTGGCATAGGTCGAATCCATTTTCCTAAAAACTTAGACAAGCGATGTTCTGGTCCAAGTTGATTGATAAGTTGATTGAGGCAAATGAGCCCACTGAAGCAAGTCAATACGCCGCCCACAATCATGGCGAGTGTCTTCGGCAGCAGCAATGCAACGGCCAAAGTGGCCGCCCCTGCCGGCACCATCCAAGCCAGCTGAGTCCACACCCCCTGGCTCCAACGGAAGTCGATGGTGATCCGATTGATGATTAACATCGAAACAGTATACGCGAGGTAAAGTAGGGCAAAAGCAGCTGAGGTGCCCGGAAGTCCCATCGTTTGTAATCCCACCCAAATCAACCCTAAATGCAATAGGTTGAAAAAAGTTTCTGTAACGATGAACAAGCGTGATTGCCCGTTGGCTAAAAGGCTGAAACCCAATGGCCAGGAGAGCACTCTTCCCAGACAACCAATCACGAACCATTGGAGAAGCTCGGAAGCCTCTGAAAATTCACTGGTATAGAGAAGGTTAATGATCCATGGAGCAAACACGAGCGTGGACAATAGGCCGGGAAAGGCCAGCAACAGACCGACTTCGGTTTGCTCGTTGATCAACTGGGTCATGCGGGGGTGATCCTTCGCCTCAGCTGTCAGTCGCGGATAAAAGTCGGCCCCCATCGCCCCGAGCACAAACTGCACGAAAATGCCCGAAATACCAAAAGCTGCTGAATAAATTCCTACCCCTTCGATATCAAATTCATTTGTGATCAGTATCCGAGTTGCATAGGCCACTCCAGTACCCATGATCCCACTGATGACCATAGCGATCCCAAACTGGATCATTCCGCGAGACTGAATCCAGGTTTCCGACCAGTTTGGCGTGGCAGATTCAAGTTTAATCTGCCAAGCATAGTAACTGGAAACAAGCAAGGAAATGACGGCTAGCCCAATCAGAGCCGGAACCATGCCATCGATGCCAAGAGCCCAGTAAAATCCGACCGAAACGATGGTACCAGCTAGCGATCCCCAAACGCTGATTCGCGCGATGTCTCCAATCCGACGTGTTCCTTGAATGACGGCAGCTTGGCCAGCGGTGATGTTGCCGAGCAAGATGGTTATACCAAGCGCTGCGATCGCCCACGTGTAATCGCGCGATCCAAAACTGAGCTCACTGATCCACGGAGCAAGCCCCGCCAGCAGCAGCATTCCGGCGATACCCGTAAACCAGCTGACTCGCCGTAAGGTGCGAATGGTCTTGGCAACACCCACGGCGTCGCCGTTGCCGTGGTACTGGGCAACTTCTCGAACACCACTGGTGTTGATTCCCAAGCCCGCGATGGTGGAGGCCAAACCAGTAATCGACTGATAGATCGCCAGCAACCCGATCCCACTGGGGCCAATCAAGACTGCCACCAATTTGGTTCGGACAAGCCCGATCGCCATATTGATGACTTGTGCTCCACCGATGATGGAGGACGATTTTACGATTTGGCCGTAACTATTTTCCTCTTGCGGCGCAACGTCTGGCGCAGAATCGGTTGCCGGATCCGTTACGGGCCCAATCAAGTCCGATTGCTCTTCCGGTTCGTTTGTCAAAGTGGCTGTCACGACAGATTGGTAACGATTTCGCCGAGTACGTTAAGAACGTGCCGTACCGCTTGCTCGGTAAGTTGGGGTCCCATCGGCAGGCTTAAAACGGACTCCGACAGCTGTTCGGCGAGAGGGAGTTGGTAGCCAGAGAAGTCGGCGTAGGCCTGGGAACGATGAATGGCGACGGGGTAGTGGATCAAGGTGCCGATCCCATGACTGGATAATCGTTTTTGCAGTTCGTCACGTTGGGGATGCCGCACGACAAACAAATGCCAAACTGGATCGGCCCAATCGGGTACAAAGGGTAGAGTCAGTTGTGAGTTGCGAGTTGCGAGCGGCGAGAGTTCGGAAAGATAGGTCTGGGCGATTTGTTTTCGGCGTTCGTCCCACTCATCGAGATACTTCAATTTGACCCGTAAGAAGGCGGCCTGGAGCGCATCGAGGCGGGAGTTGTAACCGCATTCTTCGTTGTAGTATCTAACTTTTGAGCCATAGTTTCTAAGGAGCTTGATTCGATCTGCAAGCACCGAGTCATTCGTCGTGATTGCTCCAGCTTCGCCGTAGGCACCTAAATTTTTGCTCGGATAAAAACTATGGCATTCTATGTCTGCTAAACCTCCCACGGGCTTTCCTTTGTAGCGGGCTCCTTGGGCTTGCGCATTGTCAATGACTACTTGTGCACCGGCTTCCTCGGCGATCGCGAGGATTGGATCGTAGTCAACCGGTTGCCCATACAAGTTAACGGGCAATATCACTTTGGTTCGATTCGTAATGGCCGCCGCGATACCATCTGGACATAGGTTGTAGGTCGTTGGATTTGGTTCAACGGGAACAATTGTTGCACCGACTTGAGTAATAGCCAGCCAAGTTGCGATGTATGTATTCGATGGAACGATAACTTCATCGCCCGGGCCAACATCAAGTGCACGCAGTGCTAAATGTAGGGCGTCCAAGCCGTTGCCAACTCCCACGCAGTGTTGTGCTTCACAATAGTTCGCATATTCGTTCTCGAACGACTCAACTTCAATTCCAAGTACATAAGATCCAGAGTCCATGAACCGACGATAAGCTTCATCGAGTTCCGCTCTTAGTTCGACAGTCGCAGACCGCAAATCGTTGAATGGCACTTTCAAAGGGCTCGATCCGTCAGGGCTTTCAAAAACCCAGTGTACTCTCGGTAATAATCGTCGGGATCATAGACTGTTGAGGCCAATCCGAGGCAAACTGAACCAGAAGAAAAATTATCCATCTCGCGCCAGATCATTGGAGGAATGTACAGTCCACAATATGATCGATTCAGGTGCACACGCTTCGTTTCCTTACCGTCGTAAAGAATGACGTCGAAACTCCCGGACATCGCAATCAGGAACTGTTCGCAACTCTTGAGTGCATGGCCACCACGGTCTGCCCCGCCAGGGACATCATAGAGATAAAACACCCGCTTGATTGGAAACGGAACATGACGCTCGCCTTCGAGAAAAGTCAGGTTCCCTCGCGGATCGGAGATCTTGGGAAGATCGACTATTTTGCAGTCAGCAAGCATCAGTGATTGAACGCCAATCTGTGTTTTGCAAAATACGCAACAACGTCATTTCGATCAATCGAATAATAATTATTCAATAAATCGTGACGAACAAAAACGGCGCCCATACGCTGATGAAACCTGTTGACAGAACGATTCTCTTTGCGGACGTCGAAATGTGAAAACCCAAAGCCGAGGGCGTCAAAACCCAACTTGTAAACAAGGTATGCACTTGCAAGGGAAACGCCTACTGAGGTACCAGGCTCGATCACCCAGCTCCCCCAACAAAACGAATCGCTTAAAAAGTCATAAATTCGCACTGTACCAACTGCGATCCGCGAATGCTCAACTATGAAATAGAATTCGCTGCCCATGAATTCCCGTTCCTTGTAACTCGAAATCCAGCGACGCTGCTCTTCCAAGTCGTTAGAGACCGCAGAAAGGTGCTTGTTCCGCGTCGGATCCAATCGTAGTTTCAGTGTAAATTCAGCGTCATCTACCTTTATCAACCGCAAGCAGGTGTCGTTAGATTCGAAACTACCGCATCCATCGACAACGGCGTTTCTACGCAGTTCTGGAATTATTAAGTTCATATAGCGCGATATGTGAGCGAAATTTGCCAGAAAATTTTGAGACGAAATTACTTGTTCGCCAGTTTATTTAGATATGAATAATATCCGGTCGTCCCCATGTTTGCCGCACGAATCCTGATTTCTTCCAAACTCAGCCAGCCTTGATTAAAAGCAATCTCTTCCAAACACGCAACCTTAAACCCTTGATGATGTTCAATCGTGCGAACGAACATGGAGGCTTCCAGCAAACTGTCATACGTACCCGTGTCGAGCCAGGTATGGCCGCGGCCGAGGACTTCGACATGCAATTGTCCGGCTTCCAGATAGCAGCGGTTGACGCAGGTGATTTCCAGTTCGCCCCGGGCTGACGGTTGGATCGTTTTGGCAATTTCAACGACGTGGTTGTCATAAAAATACAATCCGGTCACCGCGAAACTGGATTTTGGCTTCGTCGGTTTTTCTTCGATCGAGATAGCTTGCCCCGCTGCATCAAACTCGACCACCCCATACCGTTCGGGGTCGCGAACTTCATAACCAAATACAGACGCACCGTCGGCACGGGCCGCCGCCGCTTTCAACTTCGGCGAGAAACCTTGTCCGTAAAAAATGTTATCGCCCAGCACCAGCGTGACCGGATCGGAGCCAATGAACTCTTCGCCGATGATGAACGCTTGCGCGAGTCCTTCGGGACGAGGTTGTTCGGCATACGACAATCGAATCCCGAAATCGTCGCCGCTGCCCAACAATTTGCGATAGTGCGGGAGATCGTCCGGTGTGGAAATGATCAGGATGTCTCGAATGCCGGCCAACATCAGCACCGAGAGTGGATAATAGATCATCGGTTTGTCATAGACCGGCAAGAGTTGTTTGCTGATCGCGCGGGTGACGGGATGCAGGCGGGTCCCGGAGCCGCCGGCGAGGACGATGCCTTTTCGGGGATTTGGTGAGTGGGTGAGTGGGATAGTTGGTGAGTGGGAGGGCACGAAAGGTGGTGAGTGGTGAGTGGGGTTATTTGATGAGGATGCTTTTGCGTAGTGCGATTAGCATACGGCTAACGCTGGCCAGTTTCTTATCAACATTTTCAAAGTCAGTTTTGTCAAAGTATTTAAGCCGCAATTCCAGCTCTAATTGAGTGTCCAATTCTGATAAAGATGCAATTGCGATAGTCAAGAAACGTCCAAAGTCCGCAGCCGAGTTTCGGGCTGCGCCTTCTGCAATGTTGGATGGAATTGAAACCGCCGCGCGGCGGATTTGGGAAATCAGCCCATACTTTTCATCATCAGGAAACTTTTTGCATAACGCGTAAATATCGATGGTTGTTTCCATGGAAAGCTGCCAAACTTCAAGTTTTCGATGTGGCTTTTCCACTCACCTACTCACCTACCGCCCCACTCACCCCTAAACGCTCGAGGCGGTAATCACCGCTGAGGATCGCTTCCCACCAGGGTTGGTTGTCCAGGTACCACTGGACGGTTTTGCGGAAGGCGGATTGGTGGTCTTGTTGGGGGGACCAGCGGAGCTCGTTTTGGATCTTGCTGGCGTCGATCGCGTAGCGGAGGTCGTGGCCGGGACGGTCGGTAACGAAGGTGATCAGGCTGCGAAACCCCTCACCCCCAACCCCTCTCCCCAGAAAGGGGCGAGGGGAGTTTAATTGGAGGAGTTCATCCATCGTGCCAGTCGTGCAGCCGGTAACTTTCACTGGGAGACGGGAGTTTATTTCGAGGAGTTCGTCCATCGTGCCAGTTTTGCAGCCGGTAACTTTCACTGGGCGACGGGAGTCTGTTTCGAGGAGTTCATCCATCGTGCCAGTTGTGCAGCCGGTAACTTTCACTGGGCGAGGGGAGTTTATTTCGAGGAGTTCGTCCATCAGGTCGCAGAGGGTGTGGACGAGGTCGATGTTTTTCAATTCGTTGTTGCCGCCGATGTTGTAGGTCTGGCCCGGTCGGCCTCGGTGTAACACCAGCTCCAGGGCTCGACAGTGGTCTTCGACATACAACCAATCACGGATGTTTTCGCCTTTTCCGTAAACGGGGATCGGTTCGCCTCGCAGGCATTTGAGAATGACCACCGGAATTAATTTTTCCGGAAATTGATAGGGGCCGTAGTTGTTCGAGCAATTCGTCACCAGTATCGGCAGTCCGTACGTATCACCCCAGGCACGAACCAAATGATCCGACGAGGCTTTGCTGGCTGAATAGGGGGAGTGCGGATCGTAGCGCGTCGATTCGGTAAAGTACCCTTCGGTCCCCAGTGAACCGTAAACTTCGTCAGTCGAGACATGCAGAAAACGGAATCGGTCGCGGCGGTCACCCGTTAAATCTCGCCAATACTTCAGGACCGATTGCAACAGGTTGAAGGTTCCCAGCACGTTGGTTTCGATGAATTGCCCCGGCCCATCGATCGAGCGGTCGACATGCGATTCGGCGGCCAAGTGCATGATCGCATCCGGCTGGTAGGAAGCGATGATCTGCTGAACGGCTGGGCCATCGGTGATGTCGAGCTGAACAAATTGATAGCCGGCGTGGCGTTCAACGTCTTGCAACGATTGCAGATTACCCGCGTAGGTTAATTTGTCGACGTTCAGAACCTGGTGTCCGCTGGTCAACATCAAACGGACCAAGTTCGAGCCGATAAAACCGGCCCCGCCGGTAATTAGCAATCGTTTGGAATTAGGTAGGTGCGTGGAGATGGGAAGAGGGAGTGCTTAGTTGGGAATGGTATGGGCGGAAAAAAGGAACAGGAGGCAACCGAGGAAACGGAGTTCGCGTCGGTTCCTCTTCCCCACGGTTCATGCCAGATTGGATCCAGGAAGTATCAGGCGTGAAACACCGTCGGTCAGTTTTGGCACATTGAAGTTAATGATTAATCCCAGTGGAAGATCCAGGAGTTTCAGGCAGCTGAGTAGCCATGCAAACGAGCATATGCACGACCTTAAAAATGCCAGTGGAATATCCAGGAGGTTCAGGCAGCTGAGTAACTGCGCTTGGTTAGTGGGGTGGACGGTTTCCACTGCTTTCGCCTCGACGAGAAAACAATTCTGAGCATGCTCCGTTGTCTCCGTTAACTCCTGTTCAATCAATCCCGTGACCCTACGTGTTCGATTTGAATGAGAGAAACTACCATGTTATTTTTTGCGTCATTCCGAGTTTAGCCTTGAGGGTCATCGATGAGTTGTTGGAGTCGTTTCGCAAGTTCAGGCTGGAAGCGGGTTGGCCAAGTTTCGTCAATCAATTTGACCGAGATCATATCCCGCAAATGAACTCGATCTTTGTCTCGGAATGAAGTTAACTTCATCCTGACGAGCGATTCAAGTTTCAAAACTTCGTAGTCTTCCGCGGCTTCCCGTTCGCTCACTTCGGCGGTGGGGGCGAGGTCGTTGGGCTTGACTTTTTCACCGGCAAAAATGATGTGGACGGCGTCTCGTGGGTTGGCTTGCGGACCATCCAAAAAGCAGTCCACAGCTAAAACATTTCGGTAGACAAAGCCGACTTGTTCGAGAGCCACCTTGACCGCTTCGAAGTCGCTGCGTTGGATCAGGATGTCGACATCCTGGGTATTGCGTACGGCAGCTCGGTCCACCCGAGCGACCCAGGCCGCCACGGCATTGCCGCCAGCAACCGCGTAGGGAATGTTGGCCTTGGCGAGTGCAGCGGTCGCTCGCAGGGCTCGCTGACGAACCGCTTCCACGGCTTCGATCATCCTTTCCCACGAAAATGGTTTTAGCTCAATTGGCATTGTCTTAAGTGGGCAGTGGGCAATGCGTCGTGCCCACTTCTCGCCTACTTCCGCACGAACAGGTCTGCTTCGGAAAACGAATCTGAATCTTCGTCGGATGACGAATCGATGTGGGAAAAGGTAGCCGATGCGCGAGACTCGGCGGAATCCGTGGAGAGGTATTCGGGGACGATTTTTTTCAAGATGGATTTGATCTGGTCCGCAGGTCGGTCAGTCGAGGCGGTTAGCTCGTGGATGCTGGCCACCACGGTGTCGAAGTCGAGTTCCCGATGCCAAGCGGCGAAGATTTTATTGTGGGCCGTAGGAATCGTTTCTTCTTCCTCAAAATAAAGTTCTTCATACAGTTTCTCTCCGGGCCGAGCGCCGGTGTAGTGAATGTCGATGGCGTTTTCCGGCAAGCCGGCGAGCCGGATCATTTTTTTGGCCAAGTCCACAATTTTCACCGGCTCGCCCATGTCGAGGACAAAGATCTCGCCCCCCTGCCCCATGTTGGCCGCTTGCAGCACCAACTGGGATGCTTCGGGAATCGTCATGAAGTACCGCGTCATCTTGGGATCAGTAATTGTGATCGGGCCACCTCGGGAAATTTGATCTTTGAAGATCGGCACCACGCTGCCGTTGGAACCCAAGACATTGCCGAATCGGACGACGACATATCGAGTCTTCGAATGGCTCTTTTTGGCAAGCACAAATCGCTCGGCGATCTGCTTCGTGCAACCCATCACGCTGCTGGGATTCACGGCTTTGTCGGTCGAGATGAAGACGAATTTATGGACCCCAAATTGATGGGCCAGTTCGGCGATCTGTTTCGTGCCCAGGATATTGTTTTTAATCGCTTCGCCGGGGCTGATTTCCATCAAGCCGACGTGTTTGTGGGCGGCGGCGTGGTAGACAAATTCAGGTTGGTAATCCATGAACAGTCTTTCCATCCGGTCGTGATCCAGGATGTCTCCCACCGCAGGGATCAATTCGGTATTTAGCTCATGACGGCTGGATAGTTCGTTGTGAATCAAAAAGACACTGTTCTCGCGATGGTCCACCAGGATCAATTGACTGGGATTGAATCGCAAGAGTTGTCGGCAGAGTTCTGATCCGATACTTCCGCCGGCACCCGTCACCATAACACGGCGGCCGGACAGTTCCTGCGAGATCTTTTGCTGGTCCAGGACGACCGGTTCTCGTTGCAACAAATCGTTGATGTCGATTTCGCGGACCGGAATAAAGCTGGCCGACGGGTTCCGGTCGGTGGCAGAGGGAATGACTTGGGTCTTCAGTCCATGCTCATCATAGTGGGCTTTGAGCGTGGCCAAATCCGGACCAGGGATGGAACCGGCCACCAACCAGACTTGATCCACATTAAATCGCGCAGCCAAAGCAGGTGCGTCGGCGGGAGTACCGAGGATCGGAATGCCAGCTCGCTCCGTGCCCCGTCGATAATTGCCAACGGACAGGATGCCGACAATTTTTGTGTTGGAGCGGGGTTGGCTGTTGATTTGATTGGCCAAGACTAACGTGTCATGATGATTGCTGATCATGAAAGCCCGTTGGTCGGCCGGTTTTTCTGGCGTAATGATGGTCATGAACTCGCTCGCGAATCTCCAACTGGAGCGGATCAAGCTGATCATTAGACCGCTGAGCAGGAAATGGATAATCAGGATCGAGCGGGGTACATGTTGTTGTGGCAGTATCAAATCGTAGATTAGAAAAATCAACGAACCGAGCACCAGCGGCTTGACGAAACTTATCAGGTCGCGAAACGTAACATAGCGCCACCAGCCGTGAATGGTATTGAATACCCAAAATGTGCCGACCTGAATCGCCACCATGACGGGTATCGTTCGCCAAAAAAGTGACCAGTAGGCTGGCGGAATCGCCAGATCAAACCGGATGGCAAACGAAATCAAATAGGCGGCACTGAAGACCGCCACATGGAGGGCGACCAGGATGGGAACTCGGATCGCAATTAACCATTCCGGCAAACGGGAATTAGCGAACGGAACTTCATATCGCCGAGGCGGGTTAGGAGTGGTTGACATTGTTTTTTTGGTGAGTATTAAAGGTGTCAGCGAATTGGTTGTTTGGGTGGAACATTTCAGCGTTCAGTCGCGACGGGTTTGACCACGAATGACACGAATAGCACGAATGACGCCCATAGCGCGGATGAAAGTAAGTTTGTTGATTTGTTTTGAGCAAGTATTCGTGGGATTGGTGAGATTCGTGGTTTTGTTTTTGGGGTTTTGTCGAAATTAAAGGTGTCAGGGACCGAATTGGCCGTTTGTGCGTTGGGCGTTTCTAGTATTCAGCTGCAACGGGTTTGACCACGAATAACACGAATGACGCCCATAGCGCGGATGAAAGTAAGTTTGCTAATTTGTTTTGAGCAAATATTCGTTTGGTTGGTGCTTGCGGGTTGCTGCTAGCTTCTAGCGTCTGTAAGAGCTTTTTCGAGACGATCGGTGATATCGAGTGATTGGGCCCATTGGCGGAGGTAGGCTTCATCGAGCTGACCCTGGACAAATAATATGTCAGCGATATCGCCTTGGTCCCGCGGGCGATAGGCAAGTAACTTCAATAAAATCAAATCTTCCGGAGTTACGAACCAAAGGTCGCGATCTTCGAATGGAATGCTCAGTCGCCGATCCATGATTGCTGCTTGAAACGGCGTATCGTTGATGAAAATATCCACATCAATCGAATGGCTGGATGAGACCCACGTTTTCAGTTTTACCAACGGCATACCCCCAACCGAGTCTCGCCATCCTTTTCGATAAACATCCGAAATTTCATAGCCCAGTTTTTCAGCGCCATCAAAAAACGCATTTAATTGCTGACTGGAAACGCCTAACTCGAAATCCACATCGTAGGTTGGTCGGGGGATTCCATGCACTCTGACCGCCAGTCCGCCCATTACGACGTATTTGAAATCGAGCGAATCACAAAGTCCAACCAGCTCCAACAAAACATCTTCAACCGTGGTCGCCATTACTCTGTTGGCGGATTCCCGGCCAGATCGGACTTCCGAAGTCCGACACAAATCCGACGATTTCTGAGTTCGTTTTCCTGGTTCAATCGCAGGAATCGCTTGGCAACAATCTCCGGCCTGCCTTCGCCCATCGCTTTCCAGGCCGACCGGCTCAAATCCATTGTCAGTCGCAGCCGTTGGGCTGGTGTCATGCGTCGGTAGGAGTCGAGTGTTTCGGCGGAGAGCATTATTTTTAAGGCGTGGTTTTTTTGTGCTTTGTGCTTTACGGTTGGGTTAACCGTTGGCGAACAATTGACTCATGCTGGTGAGGATTTCCGGTTCTTCTTTGAGTTCGACCAGAGGTGCGAGTTCTTCGGCGATCAAGTCTCGATGCAGTTTAAGACCTTGTCGTATCAGAACGTTCTTTATGTCGATCCAGTCTTGCGGGCGATTGGCCACGGCCTTGAGCACTACCAAGTCTTCTGCGGAACAAGTTCTAATTGTACCGTGTTGTGGGACTGGCCAATCCGACGCCCGATCGAGGATACGTTGTTCAAACGGAAGTCCACCGAGCGAAATATCGATGCCGGTGCCGTTCGGGGCAGCCAGCAAAACAATTCGGGCTTGTACCGCAAATTCCAGCGGCGATTCGATGCGGGACGGAAAAAGTGTCAGCAGCTGACTCGCAATCGCTCGTTCCCTGCCAAAACCAGCAAACACCATCGCATCGACATCTGACGTTTGCCGCGGGTCGGACCAACGTTGAACAGCAACTCCTCCGATCCAACAATACGGTAATTTCAGGCGTTCGATTTCAATGCCCAGCTTGACGGCCAAGTGCAAAATGTTGTTGCTGCCGTATTCCAATTTAATTAAGTTCCAAAGTTTTCGCTTGCAATTTTTTCATCAACTTCTGCCACTCGATCAGGCCTGAAGTTCGGACCGGCGGGAGACAGTCAAGAATCCCCAGCCAGGTCGCCAGACGGGTACCCTGCTCCTCGCTCAATTCGCACAATTCACTCTGTTTGATCAACGGAAGTTGTTCCGCCGCAATGGCCCAGGCTTTTAGCCATTTTTTTTCTTGATCCGTGGGCATGTGGTTTGTGCTTTGAGAAAGTATCAAAGGAGTCGGGGACCGAATTGGAGGTCCTGGTATTCAGTCGCGACGGGTTTGACCACGGATGGTGCGGATAGCGCGGATGCAAGTAAGTCGTAACCGTTCACGGGTCGAGCGTAGGGTGTGTGCAGCAAGTTGGCAAAATCAGCCGCAGCATAAACTTAAAGGTGTCACATAAACTTAAAGGTGTCAGGTACCGAATTGGTCGTTTGGGTAAAACAGTTGCGTGCTCAGTCACGGAATGTTTGACCACGAATAACACGAATGACACGAATAACACATAGCGCGGATGAACGTAAGTGTGTTAATTTGTTTTGAGCAAGCATTCGTGTAATTCGTGAGATTCGTGGCTTTGTTGTGTTTGTGCTTTGAGCGATTCTGGTGTTCAGTCGGGACGGGTTTGACCACGAATAACACGAATGACACGAATAACACATAGCGCGGATGAACGTAAGTGTGTTAATTTGTGTTGAGCAAGCATTCGTGTGATTGGTGAGATACGTAGTCGGCGCGCACTCCGTTCTTTTGGGTGACAGGCACCTGTTTGCGGGGTCGGCAGATTAGAGTGATTGAATAAAATCGACTAGCGGTCGCCACGCCTCTTGTCTCTCAAACCACTCTAATAGAAGTCAGCCTTTTCCGACAGTATATTCGCGGGAAATTAATATTGTTTGCCGGATCTAGCGGATCGTCGGCGACAATTCGAAGGCACGATTTCGGTGAATGTGGGATCGGCGTTCGAGTTTTTGCCATTGGTTGGAGGCGCGATTGGAACCGGGTTTTTGATGGGATGTTGTGTACGGCAGTGATCAAGTCAATGGTGACAATTTAACGGATGCGTGCTTGCCCTTGGGTGAGGACCAGCCAGTGCTGGCGGCCAGCCTTTGGTTTGCCATCCCAGGTTTTGTGGGATGGCATTTGTCGACAGGTATTGCCTTGGTCGGCCACGCTAAAGATTAGCGGCGTTTCGCAGGGCCAGTTGCCGGTCGGTTGGCGGGTTGGTCGGGTCGAGTTTGATAGCTTTAACGAATGCAACGATTGTCTACGAATTGCTACGAAGGTTACATTAAACCGCACTATTTTTCGAATCTGGATCTTCGGAAACTTACATTCGCGGGCCGGTGTTGCTACAATCGAGTCTCGTGTCGACTATCGATAAAGCACCTGCAAAACGGGTTTTTTTGCCGGTAAATTTTTCGAAGCGAACGGGGTTGGCAAAATCAGGTTCGTCGAAGGTCCGCACTACCGGTCACTGATTGCCACGTTGACCAATCGATTGTCGTGAATCAGGCTGTTCAGGTTTTAGTTGGCTTACGTGAGTGGTGGTAATTCGACCTGTTACTACCAAGACCGCCGATTCGATTTCGTATTTACTCGTCTCCTTCCATCATGATTTGACATGTCTGTAATGCCTCCGACAAATATCGAAACTGATCAAAATCTTCGTCCCGAGAACAATGGCGGACTGTCGGTCCAACGTGGGATTCAAGGGTCCGCTCAATATGGCCCGTCGTCAGGCAATCTATGGGGTAATCGGCCGGCGCTGGCCGGGCCGGCTGGCGGCATGCCGCAACAGGGGTTTGATATTTGGGGGCCCCTGCTCCGTCGAAAATATTTGATCGCGTTGTTTTGTTTGATTGGGGCTGGTTTAGGGTATTTGTATTTTATCAAAACTCCCAAGACCTATTCGTCGGCGCTGAAGCTGATGATTATCACCCAGGCTCCGCCGTCGATCGTCAACGGTGATTTGAAAATCGAAGGTTCATCGCTGCTCACGCATGCGTCGTTGATCGCCAGCGAATTGGTGTTGAGCCAGGCAGTAGAGGCCGGTGAGTTGGAAAAACTGGCGACTTTCGCCGAGATCGCCTATCCGGTCGACAGTCTGAAAGAAATGTTACGTGTCGTTTCCGATGAAAAGAAAAGCGAGACGATGAAGATCAGTTGTGCGGGTCCCAATCCTGACGATTTGCCAATCATTCTGAATCAGATTGTCGGAGCCTATCGACAAAATCTGGAAGAAGATTCCAAAACGTTTGGCGAGGAAACTGCGGAATTGATCCAGCAGTTGTCCAATCAATTGTCCAGCGAAAAACGCAAGGCCGAAGAAAGGTCCGTTGAATTGTACGCGCAATTGGGGGTGACAACAGTTGCTGAGAACGGACAGGTCCTTAATCCACATAGCCAGAAACTGGCGAACCTGCTGACCCAACAGGAAGAGGCCAAGGCGAATTTGCGTCGGCTGAACGATCGATTCGAGTTGTTAAAGCAATCCGTCCAATCGGAAGACGAAGACCAAATCAAAGTCGTCGCGATCGAAGCCAAGAAGTATCTGGAGTTGACCCGGACTCAATATGACGAGGAATTGAAACAAATTGTCAGTGCTCTGCCTGGGCTGCGCTCGCGGGATCAACTGGATGTTCTCAAAGTCAAACACGAAGACATGATTACGCAGCTGGATTTTGAGCTGCAAGATTTGTTGCAGACGCTGGGCGGTGGTCATACCAAAGTCATGTCGATGAGGAAACGAATCGAACATTACCAACAGGAGTTGGCCGGGGTTGAGCAGGAGTTGTCGGCGTATGAAGCCGAAGAGCAAAAGCGTCGTCAGGTTGGTAAATCCGTTTTGCCGGATGGCTCCGAAATGGATTTGGAGACCTTTCGCGCGCAAGAAGATCGCCACTGGATCAAAATGTATGGTTTGGCTTTGGGACGTGAAATTCAGCAATTGCAATTGAATTTGGCGGCATTGAGCGATGAAATTGCCACGGTTTCCAAAAAAGCGGAAGAGATCGCGAGCGGCGTGATGGAGCTGAATTTACTGAAGCGTCAAATTGATGAAAAAGGAGCAGCAGTCCGCACGATTCTCGATCAGTTAAACGAGATGAATATCACTACCAAGAATTACACGATGACCAAAGTCAAAGTGCTCGATCAAGCGGGCCGCGGAATCGTGATCGCACCGTCGCTATTGAAGTCGTTAGCAATTGGCACGATGTTGGCGTTTCTGGTTGGGTTTGGACTAGCGGTGCTGGTCGATCAAAGCGAATTGTCGTTCCGCAGTCCGCTGGAAATTGCTGAACGCTTGCATATTCCCGTGGTGGGACGTGTGCCGCGAATCGATGTGCGAAAGTTTACGGCGACCGGCAAAGGGGCTCCGACATTGGTGGTTTCGCATAGCCCCGGTTCGACGGTTGCCGAAGCGTTTCGCGATATTCGGACGTCCCTGTTTTTCCAGTCAGCGGCCGACGATGTCAAGACGATTTTGTTTACCAGCCCGTCGCCCGGGGATGGTAAGTCCACTACCGTTTGCAACTTGGCAATGTCGATCGCCCAGGCAGGGAAACGAGTTATTCTGGTCGATGCCGATTTCCGCCGGCCGCGCGTGCACCAGTATTTCGACGAAGAAATGAAACCGGGCTTACTAAATGTACTGACCGGCGAAGTGAATCTAGTCGATGCGATTCGCAAGTCTTCGCTGGAACCGCATTTGTTTTTGTTGACCGCCGGTGGTCGCCCCAAGAATCCAGGTGAGTTGGTGACGGCACGCGAGTTTGGTCGTTTGATCGCGGCTTTACGGGCCAAGTTCGATTATGTGCTGATCGATTCGCCGCCTGTGTTGCCGGTTTCGGATCCGGCAAGTATTGCCAGCAAAGTCGACGGAGTCTATTTGGTGACGCGGATCCGCAAAGGTGTCAAGATCACTGCCGAACGGGCCAAGGAAACTCTCGACCGCGTGGGTGCTCGTTGGATGGGAATTATCGTCAACGGCTTTGATGAGAATCCACACTACAGCGAATACGGTTATCAGTATAGCGGCCAATACTCATACTACGGTGGTCGCTACGGTCGGTACTACGAATCAAACTACAAAGAATATCGCGATCGCATCGAAGAATCCGGCGAAGTGTGAGTGGGTGATAGTTGATGGTGGATGATGGTGAGTGGGTACACCTGGCTTACGGCTTGATTGCCCGCGAGCGACAACGTTTTACGGCAATACCGTTCAATGAAGCTAGGTTGGAATTAATGCTGGTACAACATGTAGGATTTTCATTTGGATGCCAACACTTAATATAGACTCGACGCTGAATTTCTGGTCCGTTCGTTGAACGGTATTTCGTTAACCCCAAGCCACAGCCGATCTAAATAACAACCAAAAACGTGTCATAATACTTGAAGCGACGCATAGCTGTCGGGGAGCAATCTCCGGCAGCTTTTTTCGTTTAGTAAACGAGTTTTTTGTTCGAAAGGGGGCTCACAATGAGTCACATAGTAGAAATCAAGACCGAGGTGCGGTGTGAGGAGTCGGTTCAGTCGGCTTGTCGTCGATTGCATTTACCGCTGGCGACGCGCGGGACGTTTCAATTGTACTCGTCCCGAGAAACTGGCTTGGGGATCGAGCTGCCGCACTGGCGGTATCCGGTGGTTGCTAATACCGAGTCCGGACAATTGCGGTTTGACAACTTCGAAGGTCGTTGGGGATCGCAGGAACACCTGGACCAGTTCCTGCAGGCCTACGCGGTGGAAAAAACCAAACTGGAGGCCCGCAAAAAAGGTCATTCGGTAGTCGAGCAGCGGCTCGATAACGGCTCGATCAAGCTGACCGTCAGAGTCGGAGGTGCCGTTTGAAAATCATAGTATCAAAAACGATCGAAATCATTGTCGACCCTCAAGGGGGATCGCAGGTCCAAACCAAGGGTTTTGCCGGCAGCGAGTGTCTGGCAGCCAGCCGGTTTATCGAACAGGCCCTTGGTCAATCGACCGACCGGCGGACGACGGCCGAGTTCTTTACTACCGCTAGTCAGACGCAACCGGCAACGAACCAGAACTTCTAAAAACCAGTTTTTGGATTCTTGCCAAGGAGCGTCCAGGTAAACCCGTGTAGTACCTCCGAGCGAACCGGCGATTGCGACCCATTTTCAACTGCGAAACCTTAACACTAAACCCACGCCCTTGAATCGATCAGCGGCCATTCCATTCATAATCAGGAGCCTCGATGGAGCCACTCAAACAACGCTTAAAAGATTACATCGCCGGTTGTTTTACCGCCATCTGGATCGAAACCCGCGAACCGCAAGAAGCAAACAGCGAGATCGCCACACTCTGCCGGGAACAGGCCTGGCAGTTTGCTCGGTGGGACATCGACCAAGGACTGCGGTTGGGAGATTCGGCCTTGGCCTTGGATGCGGCCCGCGATCCTTTATCCGCCATCCAAAGCTGTCAAGCATTTCCACCCGATACCACGTCAGTACTGGTTTTGGAGAACTTTCACCGGTTTCTGGGTTCCATCGAAATCCTGCAAGCGATGATCAGCCAGATCCAGGCCGGTAAACATTCCCGAACTTTCCTAATCGTACTGGCACCGTTGGTCGATCTGCCGCTGGAGCTGGAGAAATTATTCGTCATCGTCGAACATGAATTACCGGACCGCGACCAACTCCGGCAAATCGCCGCCTCGATCGGCACCGAAGTGGGTGACTTGCCCACGGGAGCCGATTTAGAACGGGTCCTCGATGCAGCCGGTGGTCTGACACGAGGTGAAGCGGAATCCGCGTTTGCCTTATCCTTGGTCCAGCATGGTTGCATTCAACCCGCGACGATCTGGGAACTCAAATCCCAGATGCTGAAGAAATCGGGATTGCTGGAAATGTACCGGGGTGGCGCCGATTTCGGATCGCTCGGGGGACTGTCGGCCATGAAGACGTTTTGCCAACAGGCGTTGCGCGGTAAACCCCTTGGTGCCCCGACACCGGTTCGCCCGCGGGGCGTCATGTTGCTCAGTCCGCCCGGCTGCGGCAAATCCCAATTCTGCAAAGCCCTCGGGTCTGAAACAGGGCGACCGGTAATCACACTGGATATCGGTTCCTTGATGGGTTCCCTGGTCGGCCAAACGGAGCAGCGGACTCGCCAGGCGCTCCAGATCATCGACGCGATGCAGCCCTGTATTGTGATGCTGGATGAGATCGAAAAGGGATTTGCGGGCAGCGGTGGCTCGGGTCAAGCGGATAGCGGGGTCTCGGCCCGCATGTTTGGTTCTTTTCTGACTTGGCTGAACGATCGCGAGTCCGATACGTTTGTGGTCTGCACCGCCAATGATGTCACCAAGTTGCCACCAGAGTTTGCGCGGGCTGAACGATTTGATGCGGTCTTCTTTGTCGATCTGCCGACAGCCGCTGAGAAACGAACGATCTGGGATATTTATTTGAACTTGTATGAGCTCGATTCCGACCAGCCGCGGCCCGCTGATAAAGACTGGACCGGGGCCGAAATCAAAGCCTGTTGCCGGTTATCGGTATTGTTGAATCAATCACTCGCGGCTGCGGCCCAAAATGTCGTACCGGTCGCCGTGACAGCCGCCGAATCGATTAGCAAACTGCGGGACTGGGCCACAGGCCGATGTCTGGATGCCACGGCTGGCGGAATCTATCAACCGAGCGGTCTGCGCAACTCCGGCCAACGGCGGCGGAATCTCAAACCGGTTGGGCCCGATCCATCCGCTAACTGAAAACTAAATGTGACTTCGGTTACTGTTTCTCTGACACTCCCTCTCGCGACGGCGGTAGAGAGTTGTTTCGTGTGGGCTGTGGGAGTGACTTCGGTGTCGTTCTCACGGCCCACCTTTTTTTGAACCATCCATTTTTATCAGAGGTGTTTATGTTGGAATTTCTGGGGCTGTATCTGCCGGACATGAAAACGCTGTTGCTGATTTTCGTGTTCGAACTGCTGCTGAGCGGCTGGTTTATCTACCTCTTCCGTCAACGACTTAAACGAACTTCGGGATGCCATAAACCGCCGTTCTGATTACCAAGCTCTCGCCTGCAACCACCAACGACTTCATCCACTAACCCACAGGATACTTCCTATGAGCACTACCCTGGAACCGACCGTTACATCCCGCCCGGCCCCCAACAACATCCCGGCTTCCCATCCAACTGCCGATCAAACGTCCCATTCACCAGCCCACCACATCCGCCAGAACTTTGCCGCTTGTCGGATCAAATTCCACTGGTTGGGAATTAGCAAAAGTCTCAACTCCGATCAAAAAACCCAGGCGGCCCAGTCGTTTGGGGCCGCGGGGGATTCAATTTCGGCGGGCAAGAAACTGATCGACACCAAACACGATGCCTATCAGGCGTTGACTTCGCTGCGGAGCCAGATCAATGCGTATTGGAAAGACAACAGTCTTCCCTATCCCGAAGCGGGTCTGCGGCTGATCCGCCAAGACCGGGTCGCAGAATTCAATTCCCGGTTGGAGGATTATCGCGATCAACTCAACGCTGCCGCCCAAATGTTGGCGGCGGATTTCGAGTTGATCAAACAGGCCGCCCGAATTCGGTTAGGGTCGTTGTACAACGAAGCAGATTATCCCGTCTCGTTGCCAGAAATGTTTGCCGTGGAATGGGATTTTCCATCGGTCGATGCACCCGACTATTTAAGACAACTCAACCCAGAGCTGTACCGGGAGCAATCACGGCGGGTGGCAGAGCGGTTTGAGCGGACGGTGGAATTGGCCGAACAGGCTTTTACGGAGGAACTCGATCGGTTGGTCAATCATTTGGCGGAACGACTGTCCGGACAGGAAGATGGACGACCGAAGGTCTTTCGGGACACCGCCATCACCAACTTGCGGGAGTTCTTTGACCGCTTTAAGGAATTGAATGTCGGCTCCAGCGAGCAACTTGATGCACTGGTCGTGCAATGTGAACAACTGTTGCGCGGAGTCCAGCCTCAAGGATTACGGGACAATGAAACCTTTCGGCAAAACCTGACCACGCAACTTTCCCGTGTGCAAAGTTCACTGGATCAACTGCTGGTCGAGCGCCCCCGTCGAAACATTATTCGGCCAGCCCTGGCTGCCTCAGCGACCCCCTCGGAGTTGGAATGATGGAATTGATCATTCGGTCCGATGGCAACGGCCATTGCATATACAGTGAAGAAGTATCGCTGGCCGCGCTGGGGGGATTGCGGATTTCCCGTGCGTCGATGGTGGAACCAACGCCAGAAAGACTCTGGTTTGCCGATCTGTTGCCCGTCGGTGGTCCCGTGCTGGGACCGTTTGCTGAGCGAACATCCGCTTTGGCTGCGGAGATCGCTTGGCTCCGGGAACACTGGTTATTGCCTAAACATTAAACACAACGTTGCGGGAACCAAAACCGTTAATTGTTGAACACGTTGACCATCACAAACATTCAACCCAAGGAAACCTATGACTGAAAAAATTTCGATTGGCCTGCAACGGTCGATTGATTCGACTGCCGGTGAGGCCATCCAGGCAACCGTGCAAATGGAACTGGAGATTGATGGCGAAGGCGATCAGATCGACAACTCCCAGTTCCGTGAAGGGGTATTACGGGCCTATGGCCGCTGTCGACAAGCACTGGAAGTCAGCTTGGCATCCCAACGGGGTGAAACTGCCAATGCCAATCTGCGGTCACCTGAGCTGCCTGAAAAACAGTTCATACAGCCGGTCACGCCAATGAATCACGGCAATGCTGGAACGAGTATTCCCAAGCGCCTGGCGACCGCCAATCAGATTCGGGCGATCCACGCCATTTCCAAAAAGTCCGGCGTCGATCTCTACGAGCTGTTGTTCAACCAATTTGGGGTCACTTATCCCAATCTGCTGTCGATCGGCGAGGAATCCCAATTGATCGATCAGCTTAAATCAGGTGCGACGGTTGCCTCCAACCGGAGAACGAAATACCGCATGGATACTATAACTACTAACGAAGCCAGTCCCTCTGAGTCGCCGGATCGTTTCATTCGCCAACGAGATTTAATCGCCAGGGATAAATTAACCGCCGTTTCAGTGACCGTCATTGGTGTTGGAGCAATCGGTCGACAAGTGGCTGTGCAATTGGCATCGCTGGGTGTGGCCAAGCTGCAACTGGTCGATTTCGACCGGGTGGAGTCCCACAACATCACCACTCAGGGCTATCACGCCAGCGACATCTCACAACCGAAGGTCATCGCCACCTCTTAGGCGATCCAGAACATCGATTCCACCATTGTTGTTGATCCGATCGAAGACCGGTTTCGATTCCGACATCCGACTGGCAAGGTGGTGTTCTGTTGCGTCGATTCGATCTTGGGTCGAGCGGCGATCTGGAAGCATTTGGAGGATCGGGTCGAGTTCTGGGCCGATGGCCGGATGTTAGGTGAGGTGCTGCGGATCTTGACCGCCACCGACGGGGCTTCCAAACAGGCCTACCGAGAGTCACTGTTCGCGCAAAACGAAGCTCAAGTCGGCACATGTACCTCGCGGAGCACGATCTATGCCGCCAGCATCGCCGCCGGTTTGATGGTCCAGCAGTTCACGCGCTGGTTGCGAGGTTTGCCACTGGATGACTCCCTTCAGTTCAACCTGCTGAGCAGTGAGATCAGCGCCCGTTACTACGATCCGGCAACCGGGGAGTTTATTTCGCCCGATCCGCTGGAGTATGTCGATGGGAAGTCATTGTTCAGGGGGTATTTTGTGCCGGGAGGAGTCGATTGGAGTGGCATGCGAACAGAAGTGCCTTGTACTGCGGTGGACTGGATATTGGCCCAAGAATTTTGCAGAGATTATGGTGATACAGATTCCACTATTAGATCACTCAAATGTTACACTGAAGAGTTTTGGACAATTGAGTGGAATGAATGCGGGCCCTATTGGGACAAGAAGATTTCGAGGAGTCGTGCGCCTGATTGCAGGATCGGACGAACAAAGGGCTGCAAGCCATGCATTCCGATTGTTGGAACGATTCGATTTAGAATCGACATACCTCCAAGTCCCGCACACAACGGCATTCCTACACCGCATAGCCATATGCACATTATGACGCAACGCCCAGCGCCTGCTTGTCTCTGCGATTGGAAAGAGGTTACCAAAGATCCGTTTCCAGGCGAACTGAAGCCGGAAATTTTAGGGGATCCAGCAGGAGGTGGACCGATCTAGGTCCAAAATCCATGTCAAATGAGCGATTAGGTCCACATTACTTTGACACAGGATTGCCAGTGCAAAATGGTGATCAAGTGACAGTTGATGGGCACGCTGCCGTAGTTAAAATGGTCTTTTTGCCGGAAAGTTTGGATGCCGACGAATTTGATTGCATAGACACTGGTGGGATTTTGTTCCAAATGGACAAATACGGTTCAACCATTATTCCATTTGGCCATAGTTGCTTTCTGCGTAGAGTCCAAGCCTAAATCCAAAAACGTAAAAGTCAACAGATTGCATTCATTGAAAGTTATGAAAGGAATAAAAGGTGTCAAGGAGTGCCGGGATAAACCGGTTTGAGATAGAGAAATGAAAAAGTCTTACGAAGAAGGTTTAGCCAACCGCTTCGGCCATCAGCGGAGGGGCGAAAGCGGTAACGTTTTCGTTCTGAGCGTCCGTACGAAGGACAAATAAAAGGTGTCAAGTACCGTTTTGGCGAAACAGGTAGGTTGGTGAATGATTTGTTGTGTAAATTGTAGTCCAAACAGATTGCATTCATTCGAAGTAAAATCCGAGAATTGAGACCGTTTTGATTTTTTTGAGTATGCGATTTCAATCAGGTTTTTAATTGATCGCGATAATCGCCGGCACGAGGGTCGATCGGTGCCAAGAGCGAATGCGAGAGGGCATGTCTGGCAGACAGGTCGCGAAAGTGACTTCGGACCAGCCGATTGATAGCCCAGTCGGACACGATTTTGTCGGTTTTTGA
>JANNWZ010000050.1:0-3118 GCA_031409295.1 Mariniblastus sp. | reverse complement strand
AATGGTCTTTCAGTCGCACGGAGCCATTGCGGCGGGATTGGCTTTGTTCACGATTTCGTTGGACGGTTTCGTACTGCGAACCGCTGGTCAATTCATGAACGAAGCGATCGGCACGGCGATCATGTGTGTTTTGATCTGGGCATGCGTCAAGCTTTCAACAACACAGACGACTACTGGGGGTTCCAAGCGCGCGTTTGGATGGTTGCTCGTGGGAGCTCTATTCGGCGTGGGTGGGTTGGTCAGGGCCAACCTCAATGGCTGGATTCCGATGATCGCGCTGGCGCTCGCGATTGTAGTATTGTGGCGCATCAAATTCGGTCCAAGCTGGCGGACGGTCGCTTGGGGCGGTTTGTGTTTTTGCGTAGGCGTGGTCGCGATCTCGTTGCCATGGTGGGTCAGAAACTGCCAAGTGACAGGCGGATTCGCTCCTGTAGGAACGTCGGGGTCCTTTGGTTTGGTCGGTGGGTATTGTGATGAAGCCTATGCGGATTTCGGAAACTGGAGTCTGGCAGCGTCATTGGAATCGCAACGGATTTCCATGAACAAGCCTGGATTCAACGAGTTGCCACTGGCGAAACAGGAATTCCTGATGGGGCAGGACAGCGTTCAATTAGCCGAAAAATGGATGTTCGAACACTGGACCCAAATGCCGAAATTGATCGCCATGAAAGCAATCAGTCACTTGGGGTTTTACCGACAGCCGGTGCCGTTGCTGTGTTTGAACGGTTTGCTGTTTTTCGGTGCGGCAATCGGTTGCTACGTCACGCGGAAAAATTTTGGATTTTGGGTTCTGTCCTGTGTTGTTCTGAGCGTCATCACTACCAGTTTGGCTTGGCCCCACTATGGCAGGTATTCAATTCCACTGCGTCCGTTGATTCATTTGGCCAGTGCCATTGGGACGGTGTCCTGCTGGCGAGAAATCCTCTTGTGGTTCGGTTGGCTCAAACGATAGCAACCTTGGCTGTGTCAGTTTGATGTCGATTTTTGTAACATTGACGACGTCTGCGTGGGTGTCGTGTTCTTTGAAACGGTATTTTATTTCAAAACACGCGGCGATTTCGGTTTTTGAAAAATTCGGCATGCCAGCTGCATTATCGGCAATCGAGAATCAGCGGAGTCTAACCGGAAATGGTTGGAACACGCCTCCTGGCGAATGTTGAAGAGTTTGATGACAAACCGACAATTCGCGAGACACCCCCCTTTCTTCGGAGCTTCAAATGAGTAGGTTTTTTTCGGTTCGGATCATGCGCACCTCAGCGATTCTGTTTGTTGCGGTCGCGGCCATGTTTGTGCTTTCGCAAAGCGCTAAGGCTCAGAGTTGTGGTTACGGTGGCGGTTTTGGTGGATCCGGCGGCGGCTATGGAGGTTATGGGGGCGGACTGAGCATTGGCAGTGGTTATGGTGGATACGGTGGCGGCTACGGTGGTGGCTACGGTCGAGGCATTAGTATCAACCTCTACCGACCGAGCTATTCGCCGCCGGTTTGGCATGACACGACGCACTACGATTACCATCCTGGCGGTCTAGTCCCTCATCGCGGACATTTCGACTATGTTCCGGGTCATTACGACTTGCATCGCTCCGGTCATTTTCACTAACGCAACCGGGCAATTCTCAAACACACAAGTTTGAGCGATTGCTCTGGACAAAAACACAAAAGCCCACGGCCACGCCGGGGGCTTTTTTTTTTGAAAGTAAGCAACCAAGCTGAAGTATTAAGCAGATCTCTTGGAAGCCGGTTTGGTAATTTCCTCGGATATTTGCTGCGGCCAGAATTCGTTAGGCCAATTTACGCATGACTAGGTGTTTATCTGCGTGCATCCGTAGGTTGTATCGATGATTTCTAACTGGGCTCGTGAACCAAATGCTTGTCTAGTCGTAGAATCGTAAAGCGGTTAGGCTCTGTATGATCCTGTGGTCAGGATTTTTATTCGTTTCCCACTTTTTGCAGCGACATGCTGAAGCTCGAAAATATCAAGAAAAGTTTTTTGCAACCGGATCGCCAGGTCGTGCCGATCCTGGATATTCCGCATTTTGAAATTGCGCGCGGTGAACAAGTGGTCTTGGTCGGACCCAGCGGTTGTGGCAAAACAACGATGTTGCATACGATTGCCGGGATCACCAAGCCTGATGCGGGCCAAGTGTTTCTGGATGGGATTGAGTTGACCCGGTTCTCCGAGGCTGCTCGCGATCGCATTCGCGCTGACAAATTGGGTTACGTGTTTCAGACGTTTAATTTGCTGCCCGGATTTTCGGCGTTGGAAAATGTCGTGCTCGGGATGACCTTTGCCAGTAAGAAAATTGCCCCACTACGAGCAAGGCAGTTACTCGAACAGGTTGGATTGGGGCATCGGCTGCACAACAAACCGTCCGCGATGTCCGTGGGTGAACAACAGCGAGTTGCCGTGGCACGTTCGTTGGCGAATCAACCGGCATTACTGTTGGCAGATGAACCGACCGCCAATGTCGATCCGCGCAATCAACAACAAATTGTCGATTTGATCAAGCACAGTTGTCAGTCCGAGAATATCGCGTTGCTGTTGGTGACCCATTCGATGGAGGTCGCGGAACAGTTTGATCGAATCGTGAAATTGGAAGAGTTGAATCTAGTGGTCAGTCGCTTAAAATCCGGTAGCAGTACCAGTCAGGCTGGCACATGAGCGTATTCAAGATTGCGTTGCGCAGTATTCAGCATCGCGGCTTCGGGTCGTGGTTAACGATCATTAGCATGGCGCTGGGCGTCATGATGGTGGTGGCAGTATTGTCGATCCATGGGTTAGTTTCGCAGTCCTTCAAGAACAACAATAGTTTCGGCTACAACGTGTTGGTGGGCGCCCGTGGCGGTGGGCTTCAACTGACGATGAACACGGTGTATTACCTTAGTTCCCCCGTCGAAAATGTTCCCTATGAATATTATCTCGCGTTTGTTGATCGAGAAACGCGGCAGCGGGAATTGCGAAATTCGCTAGCCTGGCAGGGGATGCAACACGAAGTTCACTCCAGACAACTGGCAGCCGCTGCGGCACCGGGCGGAGGTGGCTTGGCCGCGGCCGTGGCCAGCCGGTTGGCAGAGTTTTCGTTCGAGTCCCAGCAGGCAGCGGCCATGGGAACGGATCAG
>JANNWZ010000049.1:0-40942 GCA_031409295.1 Mariniblastus sp. | reverse complement strand
GCGGCCTGATGGTGTGTCTTCTGACGCTGGCCTCCCATGGGGCAGCCTTTGGTCAGGGGCTGGCTGAATCGTTACTCAAAGAGTCCCCGGATTCGTTGATTGCCGACGTTGGTCAATTGGGGGATCCGGTCCGAGGGGCGTTGGTGTTTTATCGGGCCGAGTTGAATTGTCATAAATGCCATGAAGCCAATCAACGAGGTCGGACACTGGGGCCGGATTTGTCACAGCAACGACTTACTAACATCACCGAAATGGTTGAATCGATCCTGTCGCCATCGGCGAAAATCCGGATGGGATTTGAATCGCAGGTGTTTCTGTTGGAAGATGGCCGTCAGCTCACCGGTGTCGTGATCTCGGAAGACGCCGAAGTCGTCGTGCTCGACCGAATCGAGGAAGCTGACGAACCACTGCGGGTGAACGTGAATGAAATCGTCGACCGCAAACGAGCTAGTGTTTCCATGATGCCCATCGGGCTGGCCAATCAGCTCAGCGATCGGCAAGAGTTTCTGGACTTGATCCGTTACCTGGTTGAAATCGCCGCTCGCGGTCCAACGCGCGCCGCTCAACTTCGTCCCGCGACATCGTCGATTGCTTTGGCACCTTTGCCTGCTTATGAGTCCAGCGTGGACCATCGTGGTTTGATTGCATCGTGGGATGCAACCATGTTGGAGCAAGGGGCTCAGGTTTTCAAGTTGCGTTGCGCCAGCTGCCACGGCGACTTGTTAGCGGAAGGCACAATGCCGACATCGCTACGGTTCCCCACCGGGAAATTCAAACACGGTGCCGATCCATTTTCCATGTATCAAACGCTGACGCACGGCTATGGCATGATGATCCCGCAACGCTGGATGGTTCCCGAGGAAAAGTATGCCGTCATCCATTACATCCGGGAAACATTTTTGAAAGACCCGAACCCGTCGCAATACTTTCCGGTTGATGAGAGCTATTTGGCAGCACTGCCGAAGGGCGATACGCGCGGGCCCAAACCGGTTTCCAGTCAGCCTTGGACAGCCATGAACTACGGGCCGAGTTTGATAAATACAATTGAGGTTCCAGGTGATCAACAGAATATTGCCCAAAAGGGAATCGCGATTCGGTTGGACAGCGGTCCCGGTGGAGTTGAATCAGGCCGGTATTGGATGATGTACGACCACGATACGATGCGAATGGCAGCGGCTTGGAGTGGTACCTTCATCGACTACGAAGGTATTCATTTCAATGGCGCTCATGGCCGTCATCCGACCGCGACCGGAGTTGTCCATTTTCAGAACCCTGACGGTCCTGGTTGGGGACGTCCGGTTGATGGATCTTTTGTCGACGACCGCGTTCGCGGGCGCGACGATCGACAATACGGACCACTGCCCCGTTCCTGGGCTCAATATCGCGGCTTGTTCCGTCACGGGGATCAGACCATTGTCCAATACACGATCGATCAAACCACGGTGCTGGAGTCACCAGGAATTCGATTCGCCGCCGGTGTCCCGACTTACGTCCGCACTTTGAATCTGGGGCCCAGAAAACGGGATTTGATTCTGCAAGTCACGCATTCGAGTCAACCGTTTTCGTATCGTGACGGAATGCTGGTGACAGACGCGCCCTCGTCAGGCAGCAACGTTGATTCGAAAAATGCGTTTGATGGTGCGCACTATTTTCAGTCGGATTCGGCCGCGGAATTCAATACCCATTCCGCCGATTTTTCCATCGTCGCGCGAATCAAGACCAACCAAGACGGAACGATTTGGAGTAAGACAGTTGATCAACAGCAATGGGTTCGAGACGGACAATCATTGTTTATTCGCGATGGGCGATTGGTGTTTGATGTGGGCTGGGTTGGCGCAGTCCAGTCGAAAAAGTTGGTCGCCGACAATCAATGGCACGATATTGCACTTACCTGGCAAGCGGCGACTCAAACCGCCAGTTTCATTGTCGATGGAAAAATATCCGGACGCGGCAAATTGGCACCCCAACAGGAGCTGCCTAATTCCGTAATCCGGATTGGCGCAACGAACGAAGATTTTCCGACGACCAGCTTTTTTGTCGGCGAGATGGCATCAATCGCGTTGCTTTCTCGAGCCCTGACGGAAGACGAATTGGCAGATTCGAATGAGGATGTTAATCGCGGTCGGTTTGCGAGTTGGTCTGGTTTCGAGAAATCCGATTGCGTCGACGAGCAAGCTGGACCTGATGCCAAAAGTTTGAAATGCGTGTCGATCATTGGGGAATCGGATCGACCTGATCAACAACTGATAACGGTCGTCGGCGATACAATTTCATTCGATGCCAAAAATTGGCTGACCGACGACGCGGGAAATGTCCGCTTGCGCGTCCCCGCTGGAGATGAGCCTCTGCGACTGTGCATTCAAATGGCTTCGCTGGGAGCGGCGGATGATTTGCCAGAGATCAACAAAAACCATCTGGCTGAAGCGAACCTCAATGATCTTCTGCCGCTTACCAAAGGAGGTTCCCGAAATTGGCCGGAAGTCTTGGAAACGGAAATTCAATCCGGACCCGAAACCGGCGCCTACGTGGTTGATGTGTTAACTCATCCCGTGGAAAATCCCTATCATTGCCGGCTGAGATTGACAGGTTTGGATTTCATTCCTGGCGAGGATGCGGCGGTCGTTTCGACGTGGGACGGAAGCGTCTGGCGCGTATCGGGAATCGGACAAGCCAGCGGGAAATTGAAATGGACGCGCATCGCTGCCGGCCTGTTTCAGCCCTTGGGGATCAAGTGGAAAAAAGAAGGAATTTTTGTGACGTGCCGCGATCAACTCGTCTCACTCCATGATTTGAATGAGGATGGCGAGATGGATTGGTATGAGTGTTTTAACAATGATCATCAAGTCACGGAACACTTTCATGAATTTGCGATGGGATTGCAAACCGATGCAGCGGGAAATTTTTACTACGCAAAATCCGCACGCCATGCGTTGACGGCGGTCGTACCGCATCATGGGACTTTACTCCAGGTATCGGCGGATGGCCAACGAACTGAAATTATTGCCAACGGTTTTCGCGCGGCCAATGGTGTTTGCATCAATCCCGATGGTTCGTTTGTGGTGACCGATCAAGAAGGACATTGGAATCCCAAGAATCGTATCAACTGGGTGCGACCCGGTGGTTTTTATGGGAATATGTTTGGCTACCACGATGTTACCGATGACTCGGACGACGCGATGGTGCCTCCCTTGTGTTGGATTACGAATGCCTTCGATCGATCTCCGGCGGAATTGCTGTGGGTGGACAGCAATCGCTGGGGCCCGCTTGGCGGAGCTTTGTTGAATTTTTCGTATGGCAATGGCAAAGTGTTCGTCGTGCCCCATGAAGAAGTTGGCGGAAAGATGCAGGGTGGCATGTGCGCATTGGACCTGCCGGCGTTTCCGACTGGTATCATGCGAGGGCGATTTAATCCCCAAGACGGTCAACTCTATTGCTGTGGCATGTTTGCCTGGAGCTCAACTCAAGAACAACCTGGGGGTTTGTATCGCGTCCGGTATGTTGGCGAGCCGGCGAATTTGCCAATTGGATTGCAGGCCTCCCAAGGCCAAATAAAATTGACATTCAGCGATCCCCTCGATGCAGATTCCGCGGCGACATCAACGAATTATGCGATTCGTATTTGGGGCTTAAAGCGGACCGCGAATTACGGCTCGGAGCACTATGATGAGCGTGAATTAGAAATCGAAACGGCTACCTTGCTGGATGACCGCAAGACCGTGATCTTGGAGGTTCCGAGTCTGGTTCCAACGTGGTGCATGGAAATCGTCTATGTTCTCAAAGACGCACAAGGTCGGCGTATAGAAAACAAAATTCACAACACGATTCATCAACTGGGCGAGCACGCTGCAACGGCAAAAACACAGAGTTTAGATAAAACCAAATGATCAACCAAACTCGATGTCAGCGGGCTGCAGCGTGGTGAGCAAATCGACGGTCAGTGGAGTCACGGTGGAAATTCGGCTGGACATTCGCTGAAGTGCCTGCTCGAACAAATTCCGGACCGTGCGTCCATTTCCGAAATGCTCGTCTTTGTTGGCGACCAACTGCTCAAAACCTGCGAGTAATTTCGCTTGGGTAGACTTTGAATATTTATATTTGTGTTCGCGACACAAGCTCTGAAAAATCTTTAACAGCTCGGGCGGGGTGTAGTCCGGAAAATTCAAGATCCGTTGAAACCTGGACGTCAACCCTGGATTGGATCTCAACATTCGTTGCATCGGCGCGGGGTAACCGGCGAGCACGACAACAATCCGGTCCCGATCATCCTCCATCCGTTTTAGTAATACCTGAATCGCTTCGTTGCCGAACGCATCTTCGCCGCTTTCCGCAACTAACGAGTACGCTTCATCGACAAACAACACACCATCGAGCGCGCGATCGATACACTCGTGAACCTTGGGTGCTGTTTGGCCAGCATACTGGGCCACCAAAGTGGAACGGTCCGCTTCAATTGTCTGTCCTTGATTTAGGATTCCCAACCCCTGAAGAAGTTTGCCGACAATTCGCGCGACGGTAGTCTTGCCGGTTCCCGGGTTTCCGGTAAACAAGGCATGCAGACTAATCTGAGTCGTAGGTAATTTCATGGCATCTCGAGCCGCTTGCATTTTCAGAAAATCGACGAGTTGCCGTATGTCTTTTTTTATCGAATCGAGACCTGTCAGAGATTCCAGTTTTTTTAGGCCGTCCTCGAACACCGCTTGTTTCTGCGCTGATGTGAGGGAAAGCACGGCTTCGGTTGATCGCGGAATTGTCAAACTCGCTTGTCCAGTCCGGAATTTTTTCGGTTCTGACTCCGTTCCACGAACAGCATGTCCAACGGGCAAGGTGGTCGCGGAGTGCACGACTTCAATCAGCTGGCTATTGAGTTGTAACGTCTGGGTTTGTGTGGCCGCTTGTTTGGTCCGCTGGGGAATTCTCAACTGAGACAATTCCCGACGAATTTGTTCCAGTTGAATTAGTTCATCCGCCAAGACCTCGCCGTCCGCCTTGGCCATGAGGTTGGCCAAGCGAATAACAAGCGCCAACAATGGAGGTAGGTCATCGTGCAGTTCCGGAATATCCAAAAAAGGCCGAAACAAATCCGGCCATTTCAACATCGTGGCATGGGCAACAACCTTTTCGAGTGACGGTCGAAGCGATTCGGAACAGATTTTGACCTTCCAGACATGCTGGAGAATTTGCCTGGCGGCCTCTTTTTCGCCTGTCCCCCAATGTCGGTCGCAATAAGCGATCGTGATCAATGTCTTTAACAGAACTCCATGATGCAGGTCCTGCATCTGTTCCAGGAACTGTTGCGGCGAAATGGTGAGTCGGTCCGGAAACTCGGACACACAACGCTCGGCGGCCTCGCGGTACAAAGACTCAAATTGGAGGACTGTATCAGCCAGAATTCGCTTGAGTTTGGGGTCGAAGCGGTCAGCGGCAGTTGAGTCATCCAGAGTCAGGAGTGATTGAATCCAATCAATCATTGCCAAATCTTCCGCATTTTCATGCCAACTCCGAGCAGTCAAGGATTTTCGTGGAAACTCTCAATCGATTAACAACCGTGAAATGTGATTACGCAAGCGTAGACGATCGGTACAACGCTTGCAAGCAAGTTCTAACATTGGCATTGAAAACGAATGCGGTTTCAGCGAGTCCTGCGGTCGGTATTTTTTGGAAAACGGACCGCAGATCAGGCGAATGAGCGCAGATCACTGAAATCTAACAGGTCTCTGTTTGTCAAAGAAACAATTTCCATCGCATGAAATGTTTGAAATGAAAAATCTCGTCCATTTGCGTGCATCTGCGGTCAAATACAAACTTCAACGCGGCAGGAATTCCGATAGCACGAAACGTCTGAGTTCGAGGCCGCCACGTTTTCCAAAATTCATTAGATAACCCAAAGGTGATTTAGAAATACGCATGTAATTCAGGATCTGCCCTTCATGCTCGGCAGACAATTGGCTAATTGCCTTGAGCTCGACAATAATCGAGCCGAATACAGTCAAGTCCGGTACATATTTCTTCTGGAGTAATTGCTTTTTGTAAAAGCATTCAATTTGTTGTTTGGAAGTAAACGAAATCCCACGCATTTCTAATTCAATGTCAAGGCATTCCTGGTAGATCTCCTCGGCCAGCCCAAACCCACATTCGTTGTAAACTTCGAAACAGGCGCCGACCAATTGGTAACTTTCGTCTTTCAGGTAAATGACCTCATTTGTCATGTTCGTGGCTTTTGGGGAAAAGTGACTTACCGCAAATACGCACAGATGCGTTCGGACCATTAAAATAAAATTTCATAAAATTGATACGATTGTTTTCTTTTGAACAAGACGAAAACAATCAAAATCTGCGTCAATTTGCGGAGATCTGCGGTCAGTACGAATTGAACAACTGACCGCAGATCAGGCGAATGAATGCCGATAAATGAAAATAATCGAAATCAGAGTTTTGAAAATTGGCGAAGTCATTTCCGTTTCAAGAAATTTTGTTCTCCATGTAATCAGCGTTCGTCTGCCTGATCTGCGGTCAGTACGAATTGAACAACTGACCGCAGATCAGGCGGATGAGCGCCGATAAATGAAAATAATCGAAATCAGAGTTTTGGAAATTGACGCAGTCATTTCCGTTTCAAGAAATCTTGTTCTCGATGTAATCTGCGAATATTTGCTTGATCTGCGGTCGATACGATCTAAACTGTCGTCCGCGATTCGGATGGGTCTTTGCGTGATTCCCGGGAAACGAATTCTCTGTGTGCCGAAGGACTATCGCTTTGGAACTTGTTGAGTGATGCAGTGAATTCCGCCGCCACCTTCGGCGAGAACATGACCGCCGATACCGACGACTTCGCGATCATCAAATAGTTCTCGGAGGATACCCAGCGGGATCTCGTCTTCCCGGGGATCATCAGCGATCGGGACGATTACGCAGCCGTTACCGATGTAAAAATTCATGTGACCTCCTTCATGCAACGGTAGATCGATGATCTCGAACTTGCGTCCTTTCGCATCGGTCGCCTTGGACAGGATCGATTTAGCGTCGCGACAGATTTTGTAATTCGGATCATTTTTGTCATTGCACGAATGTAGCAAGACGACACCCTCATCAACAAACGCAGCCAGTCCGTCGATGTGTCCGTCGGTAATTGGGTCGGGTTCGATCCCTTTGTCCAGCCAGATTACTTTTTTCGTACCAAAAGCATCATTCAACATTTGGTCAATCGTCTCGCGGCGCAACCCGGGATTGCGATTTGGATTCAGCAAACATTGAGCGGTCGTGATGATCGTGCCGGCTCCATCGAACGCCAGCGCACCTCCTTCAGAGACCAGATCAATCGGATACATGGGTGCCTTGAGTGCTTGGCAAAGATGCGCCTTGATCAACGCGTCATGCTGGTGTTGCCCTTCGAATTTGTCTCCCCAACCATTGAACGTACAACCCGCCACACGCTGTTCCCCTTTGCCGTTGACCACAAACATCGGCCCAATGTCACGCGCCCAACCATCGTTGACGGCAAACTCCAACAACTCAATTTCACCGTTGAGAGCGGTCTTGGCCCGTTTTCGGTCTTCTGGCCGAACCACCATCAACACCGTTTCAAAATCCGCGACCGCATTGGCGACCTCGGCCCATTGCTCGATGACGTCGTCGAACGAGATTCCATGTCCCGCCCAGTTTTGCGGTGAGGGCATTACCATGATCGTACATTCGTGCGGTTTCCATTCAGCGGGAAACCAAAATCCATCTTTGGCCGGCGTTGAATCATTGATCAGTGGCGCTCCAGTGCTTTTGTAGTCAGGCCGATTGTTCACGTCCGCTCCCTCTTGTTCATTTTTGTCAGCACTGGATTTTTTTACTTTGTGCAAGTTGTCTTCTTCCAACGAGTCATCGTCATCCTGCGCAATGGCGTCATTGCATCCGGTAAGTCCCATCAGGCCGATAGCTGCCAGCGACAAACCTGAGTGCTTGATAAAATCTCGGCGTTGCATTCTATGTTGCTCCTGAAAATATCCTGAAATTAACATCCAAAAATGTGTCGCCACCAACCGCCGCGCCGCCGACTCCAGCCGAATTCGTCGCACGAATTGCCCCACCGACTCGCCGATCGCCGCGCGAAACAGTCGCTGAAAATGGAAGCTGGAAAATCCGGCCGCTTTCGCCAGTTCGTGAATGGAAAAATCTCGCGCCAGATTTCGTTCAACAAAATCAACCGCCCGGCAAATCCGCTGTTTGTATTCGTCCATTCGATCTTGTCTGGAAGACTTGAAAACCGACGGCGTCGTCGGTTGGCAAGTTGTGCAACACGTTGATTCCCACATCGCGTCGGTTCGGCTACCAACCGGTCAGCCCCACCAAGAAGGTTCGCGACTCGCAACTTGATTATATGCCTCTCGGAAAATGCACCAAGCCCGTCGACGAGGTCACGTCAGTAGAGAAGCAATGCGGGCCGCAGCACTCCGTCGGTCGGGTTATTCTACCCTTTCATACCAAACAGCGATCGACGATATCTAGAACATCAGGTGTTCGATCTTGCCACGTCGCACGGGTAGACAGCAATGTTGGTTGTTGCATTTCGCAACCCAGCGGATCAATTCAATTGACCGGAACAGGCACGACCCATCGTCAGCAATTGACTCACTCTGCACCGAAAAACTCTCCTTCGCCGGAAGATCTCCATCGGACCTTAGAAGTATCGAAATGCCTTAACGATGTCCGTTGGACCTTTGGCATGCGAAATGCGAATGGCTGGTTGAAACTAGTTGACATGCGGCGCTGGAATTGTTTGGCGCGCCCGTCAATGTTTCCTTTCCTTACCGGAGCTTCCCCACCATGGACATTTATCGGAGTCTTGCAACGCGCTCAGTACTGGCGGCAATTGGATTATTTCTGCTGTGGTCACCGTCGCCGACTCAAGCCCAACCGGGCAGTCAAACCATCGAAGAACTTCGCGCTCAAATGGAACAAATTACTGCTCAAATGCAACGGTTGGAACAGCCAAATCCCGAAACCGACTCACCACAAATCCACGTCGATCGCGTACGTTCGCTCGGCAGTCAGCGGTCGACCAAGCCCGTCCTTCCGGACGAAACTCGATATTTGAAATTGTACGACTTGAGCGATATCTTTTCGTTTTCGACGCAATATCCTGCACAATTGGTTGAACCCTTTGCCTACGCAGATTCGCAACCATTCATAGGCAGCGCCGATTGGTCATCGACCGGTAACCGCAGTGGCATGAGTGCAGGTAGCTTTGGTGGTGGAATGGGCGGAGGTGGAATGGGTGGCGGTGGAATGGGTGGTGGTGGAATGGGTGGTGGTGGAATGTTCAATGTTTCCCCTTCACTCCAAGATGCAGATACTCTGGATCGCAGCGATATTCAAGTCAGTATCAAGACTGTAATTGAGGCGATCAAAACCAACGTCGAACCTAATCAATGGCAAGGCAAATCTGGTGACTCTACAATTTCACAATTGGGCAATATGTTGCTGGTCTCAGCAACTAATTCGACGCATTCACAGATTGCCGCGTTGCTGGATCTATTTCGCGAAAAATGGGGCGCCCGGCGCACAATCGCGATGCATGTGTATTGGATTCGCGCTGATGTCGGCAGTGTCACCAAACTGTTGGATGAAGAGTTTCAAACCACCAACGGTGCGGGTGTAATTGCTGCCGATCGCTGGGATCCGTTTTTTGCCAAGGCTTTGGCCGAGAAACGCCTCGCCTATACCAGTTCGATCGCTGGTCACAATGGACAGACGTTGCACGCCATTTCGGGAAAGCACCTTTCCATGACTGTCGACAGTGCAGCGTTGTATCACGAGACAACAACATCACAAATGTTGGCCGAGGAAGATTCAAATGAAGCGACGGGACAGGCAATCACAGCGACCGTCGCGGGGCTAATCCCCGAAAGACGCTTTCTGTTCACCGGTGCGATCGCCGAACTCACCCCTCTGGCGACTCGAGGTGGAAATTTTGCCATCATCGACTTGAAAACCGCAGTCACCGAATTACTGCCGCCAACGGCTGACGCCAAGCCATTGGAATCGTCAGTCCGTACGTTGGATGGACAGACACTAACCGTCGCGCTGGATGATTGCGATGTGTCTTGTTATCGAATGAGCACGACCCTCCGCTGTCCGACCAGTCAGATTGTCTTGGCGGGTGGGATGACGGGTACGACCGATCGAGCCGAGTCGCAACTCGAATTATTTGTCTTTGTTCGCGCCACAACCCACGCCATTCAAGAAGATGCTTCCGACCGCCAGCCAGAAAAAGTGAAATGAGTTGTCGGACGTGGTCAACGCTCCATGTTTTTCATTCCCGACACTATCGCGGCACAAATCCGCGACTTCCGGCGACCATCTGCGGTCAGCACGCCTCACAAAAGCGACCGCAGATCAAACAGAATTCGCGAATACTTGTAATTCAAAATGTTCAGTCGCCCGCGCCCCCTATCGTGAAGGCCATTTCCAACCGTATTGATTCAATGAACTGTTGTTTTCGTTGATGGTTTCCCCCAACCGTTTCTGCAACCGAATCGATTCACAAACCGTCTGCGAACAAACCTGGTCGATCAACGCCTCGCTATGAGTAACTACGATCAACTGGCTGTCGTTGGACGCGGCCACAATCAATCGGGCAAGGGCCGGGATCAAGTCAGGATGTAAACTGGTTTCCGGCTCATTGATGACCATCAATGTGGGCGGCCGCGGTGTCAGTAACGCCGCTACCCACAACAGGAATCGCAACGTTCCATCCGATAATTCGGCGGCCGACAAATCGCGAAGCATTCCCGGTTGTTTCAGACTCAATTGCATCCCCAACCGCTCGTTGGAAATTCGAATTTCGGAACCAGGGAAGGCAGAGTCGACGGCTGTTCTGAGTCCTTCGCTATCACCCACTTCCAAAATCGTTTGCAAGGCGGCTGCCAGATCGCCACCGTCGTTGGACATCACGGGAGTAAATGTTCCGACAGCGACCCGCCGAGCCGGTGCCATCGCATCGGCGCGGAATGTATCATAAAACCGCCAAGACCGAATGCTGTCCCGCATCAAGATCAACTCGGGACAGCCGAAGGGATCAACGTATTCGGTAAGCATGCTGGATTGCGGGGCAATCGAGAGTTCAATATCTCGCCAAGGTTGATTTTCAGCACGACATTTCAACGCACATTTGCGCCGATCCGCACAGAGAGATCGTGAAAGCATACTCGATCCGCGCCACAAACATTCACGCTTCATTTCCGGATCTTGACTGAACGCGGATTCGGACCGTTGGGGTAATCCAAGGTCGAGACAATAACTAAATTCGTTCGAGGTAAAGCCGAGCTGCAGACTGATTGGTTTTCGGCGCAACGTTCCTTGCACCGGTAGTTGTCCGGTGACCATCTCCCGCGAAAATTTTTCTGGACCGGCCCACAGCGTCGACTCCAATCCTCCCTCGCGCGCCAACGAATGAAGCAGACGCCCTTCCGCAGCGTCGGCCAATAACCGAATCGCGCGGTACAAACTTGACTTGCCGCTTCCGTTCGGTCCGGTGACCACGTTCAATTGATCCAATCGCAGGACCAACGAACGGATCGACCGATAGCCCGAGATCGCAATTTGGTCAATCATGTGCTTCCGGTTTCATCGTCTCGGACTATCCCGTCGACCCATGACTCAGATTATTTCTCAGTTTTCAAAACCCAAATGTTGCGATAACGGACTGGGTTGCCGTGATCCTGTAAATAAAGCGGTCCCGGTTCTTGTCCGGCGTTGATTGGTGCCGCGGTGGAGTTGCGATCGCCCGGCAATTCGACGTTGTCATGGATTTTTACTCCGTTGTGATAGGCCGTAAGCCGAGGATTAGCGATGAGTTTATCGTTCTCGTATTTTGCGGCGGTATATTCGAGGTCGTAGGTCTGCCAAGACAGGGGCGGAAAACACATGTTCAAGTCGCAACCTTTAATGGAATAAAGACCACCGCACTCATTGTCTTTTCCTTCCAAGCCAAACGAATCCAGCATTTGCACTTCGTAGCGACCTTGCAAATAAATGCCACTGTTGCCTCGACCCTGGCCGCTGGCCTCTGGTTCATAGGGCAATCGGAACTCGATGTGGATCGTGCAACTGCCAAACTTCTGTTTACTGGTCGTACCTTGTTGCAACAACCCGTCGTCCGTGAGCTTGCCGTTTTCCCATTGATCCACATTCTTACCGTCAAACAAAATGATCGCGCCGTCGGGAGCTGGTTGGTTCATTGTGCGACTCTCGCGCATGACTTTTTTCAAGGTACCCAATGGATTGCCATCGGGATCTTTGATGACTGCTTCGTTACCACGAATTGTGGCCGTGCCGACCGGGTCGGTAAACGCGAGTGTTTCTCCCTGTCGCTCACCAATTTTTTCCACACGTTTGGGACCTTCACCGTCCCAGCCATCGCCAGGAAGTCCACCGTGGTAACTGACAGCTTGGAATTTTCCGTGGCCCAGCGCGATGACTTGCAACGCAAACTTATGGGATTCATCTCCACCACCGACATCGCCGACGTATTCACCCTGGAACCCAAAATCCTCATCGGGTTTCTCAGCCGAGACCTGCAACGCTCCCGCGGCCAATGACGGACCGACGGCCAGCAATAACACGACAATTTTTCCGACGGAATTCAGTATTCGTTTCATGAGCTCTATTCCCGGTTGACTTTAAGTACAAACGGCACATTCTAGCTCAGATTGCGACGCTCGGCGCTCCCCAATTTCTGGGTTGCTCGCCTGGCAGAGCGACTTGGCTCCCGCCCGGCCCGTCCATGCCCATTCAATCGGCCGATGGCAGTTTGCCGGCAATGAATTCGACAAGTTTCCGAACGCTCGTCAATTGACCGTAATCGGCTTCCGGAAATTCGACACCCAGCCGCTCGTTCAAAAAAACCAACAGCCGCAGGAAGTCGAACGAGTCGATCTCTAATTCGCGACGGAGTTTGGTTTCGTCGGACAATATCTCGAGATCTGCTTCGGGGGCAATCTGATGCAATCCTTCCAAAATTGTCGCGCGAATTTCGGCGGGTGCCCAGTTCATAACAATTGTGGCTCCTGCAGCCATCGGCCAATCGCATTGAGAAACCGTGCGCCAGTCAGGCCGTCGGTCGCGCGGTGATCGGCAGACAGCGAAGCGACCATAACGGGGCGAACGCACAATTGGCCAGCGTCGACCCACGGTCGCGACATAATTTGACCTAAGCCAACGAGTGCGACTTGTGGAGGGTAAATGATGCCCGTCACTGACTCGACACCAAGATCGCCCAAACTTGTGATCGTGATCGTCGGGTCGGTCATCTCAGAACTGCGGAGTCGACCAACGCGGGCGCGCGGAATCAATTCGTGTAATTCCGCCATCAGTTGGTCCAGAGTTTTTTGGGCCACATCATGGATGGCCGGAGCGACCAGTCCGCCGCCGGACATTGCGATCGCAAAACCGATATGAACACTGTCGCTTGTACGCAACTCGCCATCGATCCAGTGTCCGTTCAGTTCGGGAACTTCGCCGATCGCTCGAGCCGTCGCTTTAAGCAGCAGCACAACGGGCAGCAGCCGCTGCGCGATCGGACGACGGCTATTCTCCTTTTCAAGCCATTGGAGGGCTGGGCTCAGGTCAATCGAAGTTTGCAGATAGTAGTGAGGAATTTCCCGTTTTGATTTAGACATCGCGGCGGCGATGGCGTTCCGCAGCAGCCGGCGAGAAGCTGCAGGTTCTTTTTCCTTAGCCGTCTGGGCAACGGACGTGGCTTCCTGAACAAGTGCGTCCTCCGCGGTTGGTGGCTGGTCGATCGCCGCCGTCGGATTTCTGGATTTCGCGGCCTGTTCGATATCGGCCGTTGTGATGGCAACATCCTTAGAATTGTTACTTAAACTGTTCACATCGATACCCAGCGCTTCGGCCCGCCGTCGGGCCAGCGGTGAAATCCGCACTCGAGAACCGGAGGATACCCGATCCGTCGTCGCAATCACGGGTTTCGAACTGGCGTTCGGTGGAGTTGTCTGGGATTCGGATGCCGGCGTACGGGCGGCAATCATCGGCGACGATGCTACCGACTGCGTGTTTGCTGCACCGCTCTGGTGCGGGTCAACAATCACAGCCATGACCGCCCCGACAGGAAGTGTTTGACCTTCGCTTGCGACCAGATTTTCCACGACCCCATCCAAGAAGCACTCAAGGTCAATCACTCCTTTAGCTGTATCGACTTCGCTAACCACCTGGCCTCGCTTAACCGACTCGCCCGGTCGAATCCGCCATTTCAGCAAGGTTGCTTCCTCCATATCAGCGCCGAGACTGGGCATTAAAAATTCAGCCATGTTTTTGCACCATGTTTCTTAAGCCCACGATGATGGCATCGACTTGGGGCATAGCTGCTTCTTCGAGATGCTTAGAATAAGGCAAAGGAACTTCCGCAGTACAGATTCGTCCGACTGGGCAATCCAAGTCGTAAAACGCTTGCTCCATAATTCGTGCCGAGATCTCGGCCGAAAGCCCACCGCTTCGCCAGCCTTCATCGACAATCAATGCCCGGTGAGTACGAGCCACGGATTCCATGATCGTAGCGTCGTCGAGCGGTCGCAGGACGCGGAGATCGATGACTTCGACCTGGATATTTTCCTTGTCCAGTGCCTCTGCGGCCGCGAGTGATTTGTGCAGGCTGGCTCCATAGGTTAGCACAGTAATGTCCGAGCCGGCTCGACGAATTTTCGCGCTGGCGATATCGGTATTTTTGCTGTCTTTCATTTCGCCTCGCAGGTTGTAGAGCGTTTGGTTTTCGAAGATCAGCACCGGATCGGGATCCGCCAAGGCAGGTGCGAGCATGTACCGCGCATCCTCGATTGTGGCGGGAGCCAAAATTTTAAGTCCGGGAATATGGGCCAACCAGCCTTCCCAACTATGCGAATGTTGAGCCGCAATCTGTTTTCCACCGCCAGTTGCCATCCGAATGACTACCGGAACATTGAACTGCCCGCCCGACATATGTAGTAGCGAGGCAGCCGTGTTGACGATTTGGTCCAACGCCAACAAACTGAAATTGACTGTCATGATTTCCACGATCGGGCGGAGGCCGCCGAGGGCCGCGCCGATGCCGGCGCCCACAAATCCTGTTTCCGATAACGGAGCGTCGCGGATCCGGGCTGGGCCATATTGTTCCAGCATTCCACGCGTGACACCAAAACACCCGCCATAATGTCCGATGTCTTCACCGATGAGAAACACTCGAGGATCACTATCCAGCGCTTCGCGAATGGCGGCGGCGACTGCTTCGCGGTAGGTGATCGACGGGGTAGATGTGGAGGTGCCAGTACTCATTTTTGCGCTACCTCCGAATGGACGAATCGCAGTAGGTCGGCAACCGGTTCCCAAGTACCGGCTTCGGCGAACGCGACTGCTTCGTCGATCTCCACGGCGACATCAGCTTCCACGGCGGCCCGATCGGTCTCGCCAAGAATTCCCGCGTTCTCTGCTTGTTCCAGAAACAAGTGAATCGGGTCGCGTTCCTTCCAGTGCTCGACTTCCTGCTTGCTGCGATAAAGTTCGGCGTCGAACATCGAGTGTGGACGGAAACGATAAGTGCGGCATTCCAACAGATAGGGGCGACCGCCGCGAACGTATTCAACAGCCACGCGGGCCGCGTCGCGAACGGCGAGGACATCCATTCCATCGACGGTAGCGGCCGAAATTCCATAGGGCTCGGCCATGCGGAAGGTGTTTGTTTGGGCCAGTTCAACCCCGATTGGCGTCCCAATAGCGTACAAATTGTTTTCACAGATAAACAATACCGGGACCTGCCAAAGCGCCGCGAGATTCATGGATTCGTGAAAGGCACCCTCGGCTGTCGCCCCTTCGCCGAAGAAACAGGCAGTCACGCCGGGCCGGTTTTGCATTTTGTCGGCCAGTGCCAGCCCAACCGCCAGCGGCATTCCGCCGCCGACAATCGCGTTGCCGCCATAGAACCGCGTGGCCACATCGAACAAGTGCATTGAACCGCCGCGTCCGCGGGCACAACCTTCTTGCTTGCCAAACATTTCGGCCATAATGGATCGCGGCGAAACCCCGCGCGCCAATGCATGTCCGTGTTCTCGATAGGTTGCCACGACCGCATCATGTGGTTGCAGTTGAGAGATGATGCCTGTGGCGACTGCTTCCTCGCCGATGTACACGTGCAGAAACCCGCGAATTTTGCTTGCCAAATACAGCTCAATACACTTCTCCTCGAACCGGCGCATTCGCACCATTTCGAACAGCAATTGACGCGCAGTTCCGCGATCGGGAAATGTCTGGTTGGTCATAGATTGTTCTCCAACGTCGAGAGATCACCTTCGGGTTGCCCCAACTCACGGGCCTTGAGCAGACGTCGCATGACCTTGCCGCTCCGTGTCTTGGGTAAATCCGCAACGAACTCGATTTCCTTAGGCGCGACGGCCGCACCGAGACGTTGGCGAGCAAAACCGAGAATCTCCAATCGCAATTTATCGTTGGAAATGTAGGCCGGCTTGAGCACGACAAACGCTTTAACTAACTGGCCAATCAACGGATCGGGTTTACCAATGACGCCGGCTTCGGCAATTGCCGGATGTTCCATCAAGGCACTTTCGACTTCGAATGGTCCCACCATATGTCCCGAGGTCTTAATGATGTCGTCGCCACGGCCGACGAACCAGAAATAGCCATCCGCATCCCGTCGCGCAAGGTCGCCACTGAGATACCAGTTGCCGACAAAACACTTGCGATAGCGCTCCTCTTCATGCAAATAGGCCCGGAACATGGAGGGCCAACCGGTACGAATCGCCAGTTCGCCGACGACGTTGGGCTCGTTCAGTATCTGGAGCTCGGTCTCAGTGTCGGCTGGATTTGTTCCGGTCGATCCACGCCGGACAATCGCGGCCTCGATGCCGGGCAGCGGCTTGCCCATCGATCCCGGCCGAATATCCATCGCCAGGAAGTTCGCGATCATAATGCCGCCGGTTTCGGTCTGCCACCAATTGTCATGGATTGGCAGACCCAAGGCTTCTTGCCCCCAGACGACAGCCTCGGGGTTCAGCGGCTCACCCACACTGAGAACTAATCGCAGGGCACTCAGATCGTACTCATGGCGGGGCTTGCCGGGAACTCGCATCAGGCGGCGAATTGCGGTTGGCGCGGTATACCAGACCGTCACTCGCTGGTCCTGCAACGTCCGATACCAACGTGCGGCGTCGAACTCTCCTTCGTCCACGACATTGGTAACTCCGTGTAACAATGGTGCGAAGATGCCATACGAAGTGCCTGTTACCCAGCCCGGGTCGGCCGTGCACCAGAAGATATCGTCATCATGCAGGTCAAGCACATACTTGCCCGTTACATAGTGAATCATTGCCGCTTGGTGGGCATGAACTGCCCCTTTAGGCATTCCCGTCGTGCCGCTGGTGAAGTGCAGCAGCGCTGGAGCTTCAGGTGAAGTGTGTGGAATAATAAAACTATCGCTGACTCTATCCATCCGCCGGGATAGAGATAACACCCGAGCATCTTCGTCGTCTACCGAATCGACCAGCAAGACAAACCGCAGGTCAGGTAACTGGTCCCAAATGGGCACAATTTTCTTTCGAAAGAACGGCTCAGTCGTGAGCAGTACTTTTGCTTCCCCTCGTTTCATTCGCTGCAAGATCGGCTCGGTACCGAATTGGGAAAACAACGGACAGAAAACCGACCCATTCTTGAGTGTGCCAATCGCTGCGTAATACAGCGACGGCACTCGCCCCAGCAAGGAGAATACACGCTCGCCCCGACCGACTTCCAGCTCACGCAGCACGTTGGCGAATCGGGACGTCTTTCTGGCAAGTTCCCGAAAGCTGATGTCATGCACCTGACCTTCCATATCCAGCCAACGGATTGCGGTCCGTTCGGCTCGCGCGCCCTCACCCTCACAGTGCCGGTCTACGGCTTCGTAGGCCAGATTAAGCCCGGCGTTATTTGGCAAACCCGTCATCTCATTCCGCACCGACACCCAGGAAAAATCCCGGTAGGTGCGGTCGTAGTCCACCAGATTGGGTGTGGGCGACAATGGTATTGGCGACTTGTAAATGGTCGTGGTGGTCATTGCGCACTTGACTGCGGGCGAACAGCTTCCATCCAATCGCGACTCTGGAACAGACTGGCCCCCGTAGCGCTCCTACATCGAATATGTGGAAGTACCGGTTGATTATTGCGCTCTACGCAAACCTTGTGCCATCGAGACGTCGTCGGGATTCAATTCGTCAGCGCTATCCCCACCGATACCGCATTCGTCAAATAACGTCTTTTTTGACTTCCGGACTGCGAGACTCGTCTCGCCGATGATTTCTGTAGATTGTGCTCGTTCGCACGTAGGTTGTTTCATTCGCCCGTTTGCCTGGCGGTTTCGGACTTGGTCCCGCTTGAACGGGTTCCGGTTTTCGCAACACGGAAACGTAGGAACGATTGTATTTTGGCCTCGCTGAATGTTGCTTGAAGATCATCCCTTGAGGCGACGGCCGCGTTTGTCGATGCGTGCGGTTTGCCAATTCACGCTTTCAGGCATGCTTCAATCCGTTGTCGCAGATTATCGGCAGTTGCCGGAGTCCACCAGTCACTGAATCGTTGCTCCAACAACTCCAGCGATTCAATTTCATCAGAAAGTAACTGGGCAGTCACAGCGAGCCCTTTCGCTGTCATCCGTCGCAGACGCGAAATTGAATCGACTCGATCGTTGATCTCTCCCAGCAGTTTTTGAAGTTCAGTAAGTTCCATGGAAACGGCTTCCAAAGTTCCCACCGGAAAGGCCGGTGTCAACAACTCGATCGAATAACGCAGTTTCTTTCCGGCGATTCGAAATCGATGCAGCTCCCGCAGGCAACAACCCTTGGTGGGTTGTCGATCAAAAAACTCGACCGCTTGATTCCACAGGATCGGTTTAACCCAGGAAGAAAAATAATCCTCATTCGGGTTCGTGTTTCGCTCGATTGCACTGAGTAATTTGCGGCAGTGCTTTTGAAACCGGTGCTTGCGGCCTAGTCGTTTTTGTAAAGTAAAAATTGTTTTGCGCGCGCGTTCGCGTTTCCTTCGAAGTTTTTTGAGGAGCAAGCCATCCGGTGGCTCCGCCGCTAATTGACTGATTAAAACATCAAGTTCTCTAACTGCCCCAGAAACGCGAAGTATTTGCCGCAGTCGATTGGCAAGTCTTTTCGCCAACTTGCGGGGTAAAGACTGGCGAAAAAGTTTTAATCCGGCCAACGAACGGCGAACAGAAATTCTCAGTTGATGAATTTTCTTAACCGCATCTGATTCAGGCTTCGAAGTCGAACGAAGACATTCGATTGTCTGCTCCAGCATTGACGAAAGTAATTTTTTCGTGGCAGTGGCGACAGAATCATGCGCATTCAATTTGATGGGATCTGCCTGCATGTTTCGTCGTCTGGGCGAGAATAATACGGAGCCGAATCAAAGACATTTATTTCCGGCCATTGTCTGGCAGGAAAGCGAATGACATCAAAAACATAATATTCTTCCGATGAAGATTACCGGAAACCGTTTGTTGCGCGAATGTTCCTTTCTCTATTCGACGGGTTGATCCGGCCGTTTGCAAGTTGGTTTATTTCAAGTTTGGGGAACAATCTTCAGTTCCAGAGAGTAGGTCGCCCTCAAATTCTAGGGCAGGCCTGTGTAAACCATGAAACCAATTCATCATTGAATTGCCCACGATCGCTCAGTTGCGCGCCGTGGTGCTCGTTTCAGCGGTTGATTTTGTCAGCAATCATGGCGTCGAGGTTGTCAAACTCACACGGGCACGCGCTTTGCATCACGTCGTAAGAACCTGCGCAAAGTTGGGTGACAAAACCGGTTTTGTTGGCAGGCTTGGTGTTGGATCCGGCTTTTTCCGCTGGCTTGCGGCGGAGTGAGCGGTCGGCTTTGGAAGCGCAGGATTTCGGTGGCCGTGCTCGGGACGCATTTGATTTGAACTGGAGTCATTTCGTCGTTGTTGCAGACGGATTAAATTCGCCCACGGATATTCACATTAATTTGTTCATCAGAAACGTTCTCATACCTGGTCAGTCAATCGGATCAGCGAGATCAAAGGTCCGACGTAAGAGGTAGACTTTGTTGAATTGTCTTATTGGTTTTTTAAAATGCCGGTTTGTTGATACTCCTTTGATTTTCTCTGCAATCGGGTCTCAGCACCGTCGCAAGAAGTTCTTATTTATCGTTTGATTTCCAGCGACGAGTCGTTTACTCATTGTCGCCGTGGACTGAATCCCGCGCAGTTACCAATACTTGTTTGGAAAATACTGACATGGCTCGAAAAAAAAACTCTTCCAGTTCTCCGGCTACTACCGCTGACAACGCGGCACGCTTGTTCCGACCCTCTGCGACCCAGCGGCGTGCTAATGTCGCTAAGAGAGCTAATGGCAAAAATGATTTTGAACGCTTGGAGCCGCGGTCGATGTTGTCGGGCCTGCCGGTATTGATTGACATTTTTGCGGGGGCAGGTTCGAGCAATCCGACAAATTTGACCAATGTCAACAACACGGTATTTTTCGTCGCTTCGGATTCAGCCCATGGCAAAGAGCTCTGGAAGACCGACGGAACGTCGGCCGGAACATCGCTTGTCAAGGATATTCGTACCGGCTCCAACGATTCGAGTCCAGTTCAATTGACAAACGTCAATGGCACTTTGTTTTTCACTGCCAATAATGGCCTTGTTGGCCAAGAGCTTTGGAAAAGCGACGGCACTGCAGTTGGAACAGCACTGGTCAGTGATATTTGGGCGGGAACCAATGGATCAAATGCGAAAAACTTGACCAACGTCAACGGAACATTGTTTTTTTTGGCGACTGATGCGACCACGGGAACCAACCTTTGGAAAAGCGTCGGGACCGGTGTCGGCACTGAACTTGTTAAAGATTTGGCGGCGATAGGATCTTTCGAACCGAGGGATGCAACCAATGTCAATGGAACCCTGTTCTTCAGTTACTACAACGGGTTGGGGGTTTCACTTTATAAAAGTAATGGAACGGGAAATGGCACGGTTCTACTTACGTCTCACTTTTCTGTGGATCAAATGGCCAACGTCAATGGCACATTGTTTTTTAGGGGGCGGAATCCTGTAGACAGTCTCTGGAAAAGCGATGGAACGGCCGTGTCGTTGGTCAAGAATGTAACGATACCCGGCAGTTCGAATGCTACCAAGTTTGCCAACGTGAACGGCACCGTGTTTTTCATGGCCAACGATGGCTCGAGCGGTTTTGAACTCTGGAAAAGTGATGGAACGGACGTTGGCACTGTAATGGTCAGCGAGCCTTCGCCAGGACCGGCCGGGTCGATTGCAACTCCATTTTTTACCAATGTTAACGGGACCCTCTTTTTTACTGCTGACGACGGCATCAACGGCTCTGAACTTTGGAAAAGCGATGGAACGGCATCGGGGACCGCGCTGGTCAAGGACATTTTTCCGAGTGGTATTTCACGGCCTCGCTATTTGACAAACGTCAACGGGACCTTGTTTTTCTTGGCTCGTTCATCCGGGGCGGGAGATGAGCTTTGGAAGAGTGATGGAACCACCGAGGGTACCTTGCAGGTCAAAGATATTAATCCGGGAACGGCCCATTCGAATATCAGCGGATTGACCAACGTCAATGGGACTCTCTTCTTCAGTGCCAACGACGGCAGTACAGGCCAGGAACTGTGGGTCGTGGACGGTGGCGGGGAATCGCCGGTCAAAGGACCGGGTGTGAAGTTGCCAAGCATTCCAGGACCAGGTGTCAATAGTGGCTTTGTTACCGGTGCAGGTGTGGCGGACGCGGGGGTCGCAGGTGTGGGCGTCAAATCACCAACTGCCCCAAGCGAAATCGGCATGATCGATATTGTCGCGGGCGCGGGGGCTGGAGATCCACAAAGCTTCACCAACGTCAATGGTACCGTCTTCTTCACAGCCAACGATGCTCTCTTTGGTCGCGAGTTGTGGAAGAGCAATGGTACGACTGCCGGGACCAGTTTTGTCAAAAACATCCGGCCCGGTGCTAGTTCGTCGGAGCTCGCCAATTTGACGAATGTCAACGGGACGTTGTACTTCTCCGCCAACGACGGTGTCCATGGGACGGAATTGTGGAAGAGTGATGGAACATACTTCGGAACGGTGATGGTCAAGGATCTTTTCCCGGTTGGCTCCTCCTCGTCGCCGGCAGAGCTGACCAACGTCAATGGCCGGCTGATGTTTTCGGCCATATTCGCTCCCGTGATTGGCCGGGAATTAGCGATCAGCGACGGTACTTTTGGCGGCACGAGAATGCTGCGTGATATCCGGCCGGGGCTTTTCAGTTCCACACCTCAAAGCCTAAATAACATTCGCGGCACGCTCTATTTTTCCGCAATCGATAGCACGCATGGACGAGAACTGTGGAAGAGCGACGGCACGTCCGCCAATACGGTGCTGGTCAAGGACATCAATCCGGGTACAGGTGGTTCGTATCCGACCAACTTTGCTAATCGAAATAGCGTACTCTTCTTCTCGGCCGACGATGGGATCAGCGGCCGGGAGCTTTGGAAGAGCACCGGCGTGCTGAGCAATACGTTGTTGGTCAAGGATATCAATCCCGGCGCGAGTTCCTCCAACCCCAGTTTCTTGACCAACCTCAAGGGGTCGATGCTGTTTGCGGCCACCAATGGGGTTAAGGGAGTGGAGCTTTGGACGAGCAATGGTGCTGCTGCGGGGACGACACTGGTGAAGGACATCAATCCCGGTTCGGGAGGTTCGACACCGGCCAACCTGACGAATTTGAATGGCACGCTGCTGTTCTCAGCCTTCGAGCCAACGACGGGAGTGGAACTACACCGTAGCAACAGCTCACTGGCAGGCACGGTCCTGGTCAAGGACATTTGGCCCGGCATGTCCGGATCTTTCCCCCAGGGTATGGTCAATCATAACAGCACGCTGTTCTTCACTGCGGCCAGTCCGACAAGCGGGCGAGAACTCTACCGTTCTGGAATATTTGCGGCGACGACGCAGCTGCTGAATGACATCGCCCCAGGTATCGGCGGCTCCAAACCGGCCGAGATCACCAGTGCGGGGACCTATCTTTTCTTCTCGGCTAACAACGGGATCACAGGTCGCGAATTGTGGGTCTTATCCAATCCACTCCCGGCTGCACTACGACCGGCCCCAAGCCCTTTGGTGGGTGACGACAAACATGAATGGCTGCTGAAGTCCGGTGCAGAAAGCGAGTGGCGAATGGCTTGGCTACAAGCTCCGCCGCTATTCATCAGCGGAAATCATGCCCGCACCATTGGAGAGCGATCCGTTCGCAGTACATTGGAATTGGGACGGGGCTTCCGAGTTGACACAGCGGATCAAGAGTCCCGAAACTTGGGATCGTTAATTGGATCGAATCGACAATCTGCGTCGCATGAACACTGGATGTCGGACGATTCATTGCGGACGCGATGGCGGGTCGTATCCAAAAGCCGAGAATCGGCACACGGTGAGGATGACCAATGCGAGAGAGAATCAGCGTCGCCGACGGTTCTGCCGGGCATGGCTCGGGTGCTGCAACTGCTCGACCAATGCTTTGCAGATTGGGTCGTTTAGTCCAAACCTCGGTCGCGCAATCGTAATTTGGTTGGCCACCGAGGATGATGCATCCTGAAGTTAGCGACAAAAACGGATTTTGAATTGCGTTCGAATCCGGCATTGCTCGCGAAACAACGACTGTTTGCAGCGACGCGCGAAACTGCCTGCTTGGGGACCGAATACAAAATCAATTTCAAAACTGTAAACCAATTTTGGAGCACTGAACTGTGAATCAGCCTAAAAAAACTACACGTGAAACAGGCTCAAACGTGAACTCAGCTACTTCGCACCCGTTCATCAAATGGTTCGCTGATATTACGATCAACGATATCCCCTTAGTCGGCGGCAAAAACGCCTCGCTCGGGGAAATGGTGCGAGAACTCACCGGCCAAGGAGTGAAAGTACCCGATGGATTTGCCATCACGGCCGAAGCCTACCGCTATTTCATTCGGGAAGCTCAGCTCGATGAACTTATTCGCTTGACGCTGGCCGACTTGGACACCAGCAATATGGCCAACTTGGCCCAACGCGGCCACGCAGTGAGGCAGTCCATTCTCAGTGCCACCCTGCCGCAGGATTTGCAGGAACGAATTACCGATTCGTATCGCCAATTGCAGGGTGACAATACCGTGCCACTCGATGTCGCCGTACGTTCTTCGGCCACGGCCGAAGACTTGCCCGATGCGAGCTTTGCGGGGCAGCAGGAAACGTATCTCAACGTGCAAGGGATCACGGCGCTGTTGGAGACATGTAAACGCTGCTTTGCTTCGCTCTTTACCGACCGGGCAATTAGCTATCGCGTGGACAAAGGATTCGATCACTTCAAAGTGGCGCTCAGCATTGGCGTTCAACGCATGGTTCGGTCCGACTTGGCCTGTGCCGGTGTGATGTTCACGATTGATACCGAGACCGGTTTCCGCGACGCGGTGCTCATTAGCGCGGCCTATGGACTGGGGGAAAACGTGGTCCAAGGCTCGGTTACGCCAGATGAATATGTCGTTTTCAAACCAACGTTGGCGACCGGTTATCGGCCCATTTTGCAGAAGGTTGTGGGCACCAAGGAATTCTCACTCGTCTACGATTTAGGAGGCGGGAAAATGGTCAAGAATGTTCCGGTGTCGCCGGCCGATCGCGCGCGACTGGCGCTGACTGACGACGAGGTGCTGGAACTAGCGCGCTGGGGCTGCATTGTCGAACGCCACTATTCCGCCAAACGCGGTCAGCCCACTCCGATGGATTTGGAATGGGCCAAGGACGGTCGCACCGGCGAACTCTTCATTGTCCAAGCGAGACCTGAGACCGTGCAGTCTCGGAAAACGTTGGATGAGATCGAGTCCTGGAAATTGGGTCGGCGCAGCACCATTTTGGCAACCGGGCGCAGCGTTGGCGAGAAGATCGCTACCGGTCGGGTGCGGGTCATTAAGAGCGCCCAGTTCATTAGCCAATTTCAAACAGGCGAAGTGCTCGTCACGGATAAGACGGATCCTGACTGGCAGCCAATCATGAAAAAAGCCGCCGCAATTATCACTAACCGGGGTGGTCGCACTTGCCATGCCGCGATTGTCAGCCGCGAACTGGGCGTGCCGGCGATTGTCGGAACTGAGCACGGTACCGACTTGCTCGCCGATGGCCAATTGGTGACGGTTAGCTGCGCCGAGGGCGACACGGGCTTCTTGTATGAAGGCGCCCTGCCGTTTGAGGTCAAACGCACGAGCCTCACGTCGCTCGGTCATTCGCGAACCAAGGTGATGATGAATCTGGCGAATCCGGAAGAAGCTTTTTCGCGGTCGTTTATTCCGAACGATGGCGTCGGCCTTGCCCGGATGGAGTTTATTATCACCACCTATATCCAGATTCATCCGCTCGCTCTTGTCAATTTCGATCAGCTCCAAGATGTGCAAGCAAAAACTGAGATCGAACGCCTAACCAAGGGCTATACCGACAAGCCGCAATTTTTCGTCGACAAGTTAGCGCAGGGCGTCGGAATGCTTGCCGCAGCATTCTATCCCAAGGAAGTCATCTTACGTTTGAGTGACTTCAAGACCAACGAATATGCCAACCTGATTGGCGGCAAGGCGTTTGAGCCAATTGAAGAAAACCCGATGCTAGGTTTTCGGGGAGCCAGTCGGTACTATCATTCACGTTACCAAGCGGGGTTTGCACTGGAATGTCGTGCTGTCAAAAAAGTGCGCGACGAGATGGGCCTCACCAACCTCAAGCTGATGATTCCTTTTTGCCGAACGGTTGAGGAAGGCCAACGGGTGCAGGCTGAAATGGAAAAGCATGGCCTGCGACGCGGCGACAATGGCTTGGAGATTTACGTCATGTGCGAAATCCCCAGTAACGTGATTCTCGCCGAGGAGTTCGCTGACATCTTCGATGGGTTTAGCATCGGTTCAAACGACCTGACGCAGCTGATCCTGGGTGTGGATCGCGATAGCGAAATCGTCGCACCGATTTTCGACGAACGAAACGCTGCCGTGAAAAAAATGATCGCCCAAGTGATTGCCACGTGCCGCGCGAAGGGACGCAAAATTGGTATCTGCGGTCAAGCGCCGAGCGACTACCCTGAGTTTGCCGAGTTTCTTGTCGACCAAGGCATCGACAGCATTTCCTTGAACCCCGATACAATACTCAAGACTACCGTTGCAATCCTTGAAAGAGAGGTCGCCATGAAGAATCGATCGGGCGTGGAGTGAAACGGATTCATCAACTGCGTAGCGTTGTTTGCCCTGAGCTATTTAGTAGCCCGGATTTCTGCCAAAATGACTTCGCCGTCGATTGAAACCAGGCTCGTGATTGGACTGCCATGATGAAACAAATCGGACCCGTAGTATTGTGTCTCTGTGCGTTCGCAATATCAGCCATAGCGTCGGCTCAATCGTTGCCTCGGGAGACTTATGACGCCCTGCAATGGCGGATGATCGGGCCGCATCGAGGTGGACGGACCGTGGGAGCGACGGGGAAAATACCGGGGCCACTCCAAGGGGCAAAATACCGGGGCCCCAGTTTTTCTCGCCTATTCTCACGCTCTGACATTAACAGGAATGACCGGGCGATTGGTCGGTGACAAGTACCTACCTGATTCCTATTTCACTTTTAGTTTTTCGGAGCGAATCAAATTTAGACAATATGCGCGAAACCGGCAGTCGTTTAGTTGCGTTGTCGAAATGGGAAGATTAGAGTTTCTAATATTCTATCCCAGCGAAGCATGCCTATGAAAATCAAAATTCAATGTCCGGAATGCCTTAAAAGCTATTCCGTCGATCCAGATATTCGTGGCAAGAAAGTAAAATGCAAGGTTTGTGAGGCTTCATTCTTGGTTGGAAACATGGAGGCCGATGAAGCGAAATCTTATCAGCTGGCGGCGATCATTCCCCCTGGACCTCCTCCAGTCGACCCCAAATCGAGTCCACGTTTGACGAAGCCAATTATTCAAGGTGCCATCCGGGAGGCGAACTCTGTTTCCAACTTTTGTCGAATAGTTTACTGGAAGATCCAACTGGTTTTTCCCTCCATGGCGGCATAAAACTAAAACATATCCAAGCCATGTTTCCCAAACAGGTCGATGTCTGGTCAATGACAGCCAAAGACCAATTGGAGGACCGCTCGAGTGCTCCGTATGCAAATGCTGATTCGGCCTATTCCAGACAGTACGCGACCAAAAAGGTCCCGCAGAAATCGAGTGATTCACCCGTGGCGGCCATGGGGTATATGTCGATCTGCATCGGCGTCGTCGGACTGCTCGTTTCGTTTTTGATACCGCCGCTGAGATTGTTGGGAGTTTTGCAGTTTCCGATTTTCTCAGTAGTCGTTCTGATAGGCATGTGCTTGGTTTTCCTCGGTCTGAACGGGCAGTTTCGAAAGAGTCTCTTAATCACTTTCATTCCAGGACTATTGGCGCTGGGCGGATTTGTAATGACTTTCACGAGCGCTAGTTCGCCGGGCAGATCAGCGTATTTTTCACCTCACAAGATCCGTTCCGGCGTTCCAGGGTCCTCGTCGAATTCAAATTCTTTGTTTGATCGGAACTCCGGCTTGCCAAGCAATTCCCGCTTTTCCGACCCAACCGGAAACGCATTTCCGGGACAGCGCGACGAAGCCTTCCGTCAGCCAACAGCACCAGCGGACGGCAACTCACCTCTAACGGGGAACTTAGATGACGTTGATTTCGGAATTGGTAATTCCCAACCAGATCCTTCGAATCTACCCAGTTCGCCACCAGACGATTTCACCCGTGCCTTTGATGAAGCGAACAGGAAATTGCTGGATGAAGCAAAACGGAACGTGCTGGAGATGCGACGGAATAGCGAGAGCAGACGGAATCAGACAATGCCACGCGCCGACGCTCAACTGCTACCCCCAAAGCAAGAAAGCGATGATGAAGTCAACCCGTTTGAACAAACTGTGGAAAATACAATTCGATCGCCCGAAAATCGTGCATCCGTTCCGGGCTTTCCAGTGGGTCGAGCGGAGGATGCCAATAGTATTCGTAACAAGATTCAAGAAACTGCACAGCACAGTTTGGCGGCCAATACTTTGAGTATGGCCAACCGTCGTATGGATTTCGAATTCAAAACAGCGAACCGTACACCTGCCGCCCAAAAGAGATCCCTGCGATGGATGGGAAAAGGTGTTGGAGATCTTGGTAAGTTGCCAGTGTATGCTGTCCGCACTCCAATGAGTCCCGTGGTGGGCGCATCGATTCTCGTTGACCCGTCAGATGGAAAAATCTCGGTTGTTTCGCCGCATTATTCCGATTCGGAAAATGTCGAAGCGACGTTTCGAGCTCCGGAGGGATTCGTAGTCACAGGTCTAAATGTTACGGCGGGTGAATTCGTCACTGCCATTCAGTTTGTCTGTCATCGCCAAACGAAAACTGGAATCGACTCGCAAGATTTGGTTACCAGCGATTGGTTTGGCGAACAGTACGGAGCGCCCCAATCCATTGGTGGCGACCGGCCGGTTGTCGGTTTCTGGCTGAATGACTCAATCGCAGGCCTCAAGGGAATCGGCCTTTTTCGCGACCCGAAACCGATAACCCAGCAGTGATCACTTTATGAACTCAGCTGACCTGCAATCCACTCGCAACCAGATCCTGAATCAGATCAGTAATCCGGTTGGAACAATCGAACTAGCGGCTGGTTATCGTTTGAAACTGATCTTGGCGGCAATCGTCACATTACTTGCAGTTCTGCTGTACGCTGCCGTGATTTTGGCAACAGTTTGCCTTGCGTGCATGGCAGCTTGGCTTGGCGCAGTCGGGATGACATCTGGTTCCATACATTCGGGCCGTGCTCGGGGGTTTGGATATTTGTTGTTTGTATTGGGTCCGTTGTTTGCCGGGTTTTGCGTTGTCGTGGCTTTGGTCAAACCGTTGGTTGTTCCTGCCGCAGAGGACGAGGTGGAAGGGGAATTGGAACTCAGCCAGAAAAACGAACCGTTTCTTTTCGAGTTCGTCGCGCGATTGTGTAAGGCGCTCAAGGCCCCTATTCCAGCGATCATCGCGGTCAATTCGGATGTCAATGCTTCGGCCAGTTTCATTCGTGGCCCGCTCGACGGACGGCTGAAGTTAACTCTGGGAGTGCCTTTGGTATTGGGAATGGACGTCCAGCAGGTTGGCGGAATCATTGCTCACGAGTTCGGACACTTTTCCCAGCGCGGCGGCATGTTCATGATCGCCATGACGCGCAATATCATCGGCTGGTTTCATCGAGCGGCGTATGAGCGGGACCGCTGGGACGAATGGCTAGCCGAATCATCGCAGAGCTTCGGTTCCGGGTTGTCAATTATCATATTGGCGGCCCGTGGATTGGTTTGGCTGGTCCGGTTTGTTCCCTTTGTTTTGATGATGCTGTGCATGTTGTTCTGCGCACGATTAATGCAAGAAATGGAATTCGACGCCGACCGGTATGAAGCACGAGTGTGCGGGAGTCACAAATTTGCTGAAACCGTTCGCCGGCTTCACAAGCTTGTTTATGGCAGCGCTGGATCAATTGAAGACCTCGGCCGCTTTCACGCCGAAGGTCGCTTGCCAGACAACCTGTGCCAGTTGGTAGTTGCCAACGTGGAACTACTTCCGCCCGATGTAATTCGCCAAATGGACGAACAAATACGAACCGGCGAAACCGGACGATTTGATTCACACCCTGCGGACAGGGAACGAATCGCCAATGCCGAACGCGAAAACGCCCCCGGGACATTACGACTCAATTGCCCAGCGGAAATTCTATTTCGCGATGCACCGACCCTCGGTCGGCATCTGACTTTCAAGATCTACCTGCGCATCTTTGGCAAAGAGTTTGACCCGAAAAAGGTTCGGGCCACTAGCGGACTTGTTCAAGTACTTTTGGCCGAAAACCAAGAACGGAAGACCAGCGAAAATTTCCTACTGTACCAATTCCAAATGCATCGCAGTTTCATTCTCCCGAGGGAAAGCTTAGGCTTGAAAATCGAACAGGCAGTTTGGAAACAAGACACGGCAAATTGCCGAAAACGCTTGCTCGAGACCGCCATGGATTTTGCCTTATGCCGTAAACAAGCGGGGGAACTCGTCGACTCGATGGTGAACTTGGTCGCTGCGCGCGTGTTGTTGGACGTCGGTTGCAAACTCGAAAGTCTCAAGGGAGAATTTGCTGCTCATAGCGTCGACGAGGTTCGTACAAAACTCGTCGAACACTCTCAACGTGAGGCAAAATTTGCCAAACAACAGGTACCTTTTCGCCGGCTGCTCGGTAAGCGATTAATAGACAACCTCGAATGGATCCGGTCGGCATCGGTCCGACAGAAAATCGGCGAGTCTGACGAATTGACTGAGGAAATACGGAAACTTCTTTTGTGTTGGTGTACGATTACCCGACACCAACTGCTGATGGAACGATTTGCCATTGAATGCTCCGTCGCGTTTAAAGTATTGGAACACTTTTCAACAAACGAGAGCGAGGAGTCGCTCAAGGGGATAAAGAAACAAGCCCAACAAATCGGATATTTTATTGGCCAAATTCGGCGAGAATTCGAGTCGATTCCCTATCCGTTCGAGCATGGCAATGGAAGTGTTTCACTCGGCTTTTATGTATTGCCCGAAATCCCCGATGGAAGCGATCCATTTCAAGTTCTGCAAGCTGCATCCGGTATGTTAAATGGAATTCAGGGGACAATGCAACGCCTCGCGTGGCGCCTGACATACATTGCTTGCAAGGTCGAGCAAGAAATGGGATTCCCCCTCCTCACGCTTCCCAAAGGTCTGGTCGAATTGACCGAGAGTCCGCGGGAAGACTGACCGATTCAAGGCAATTGAATTGGCGCGTCCGAACCCGTAAAAGTGAACAACTGGAAAGTGAAAAACTGGGGCCACACTAGAATGGCATTAAAAAGTTGTAAGTTGTTTTCTGATAAGGGTTAAGCACTGCTGCGATAGCAAGCTGGCAAAAACTGGGGCCACACTAAGACTTTTTTCAAAAGGCCGTGGTCTGGACCCGGATTTTTGCCCAAGTTGCGGACGAGTCGCGATTCAGGACGATTTTGGCAGAATTGGAATTAGGTGAAATCAAAGCAATTAAATTTTCAAATAACACTAAAATCGATCTTACTGATTTGTATTCCACTGTGTGTGGTTGCCTGTCTAATAGGGTACGGCGTGGATTTTGTCCGCCGCGACATCCAACGTGTCAAAATCGAAGATGAAGCTCGATGGTTGGCGAGATATCTAGGATCTAACCAAAAAAATTTTGAGTCGGCATTACTCGCCATCAAGGCGGATCCTCCGCCGATCGGTGCGGCGTTCATGATTAAATGGGAATCCACTGAGGTTGATTTGGATGGCCGATTGGTGATCGCTTTTCGAAAACAGAAACTACGAGGTCGAACAATCGTAATTTTTGACGACTTGGCCATGAAGTGGACGGAGAATTTTGAACCAGAATCGCCTTAGGTGGAAAAACTGGGGCCACACTAAGACTTTTTTCTTATTCTCATTTAACAGAACCATTTGGCAAAAAGATGGCTGCATTAAAATTCTCTAGTTTTCGCGGAGGTTCCGCAGTTGTGTCATTTCAGGAAAATATTCGAGCCGTCTGTTTTTTGCCAATTTCGACAATTAGGTTTAGTATGAATGAAATCGAGTTGACAGTGCCATTAACAGGGAGATTCCGAATTGAAAGTAAAAACATCTGCGAGATTGAGCTGTTTGAAGGACTTTTTTCTGGAGTGATAATCCGACAAGATATCCACCCGAGAAATCTGTATTTTTTTCGAATTGGCGGCGGACCAGCGTTAAGGAGCACATTGGAATGGTTTAATTTTGCCTTCGTTAATCACAAGGGTCAATGGTGGTTAGATTTTAAAGCGCGACAAGATTGGAAAAGATGGAAAGAAAAAGAAAACAAAAATTCGTAACACTTCAGCGGTCTGTAGTGATTTTGGTAGGTAACTAGATTGGAGCCACACCAAGATATTTTTCCGAAGATATTTTTCGGCCGTTTATTGCTATCAAAGTGAGTGCAACCACCAAACTGTTAGCATTTAGTATTTACTGTTTTCCTCTTGTCTGGCCCCGGCTCGTTTGACCTGGAATATCTCCGTTGCGGCGCTGGGTTGGCGATCGCAGCCGCTACCGTCAGCCATTTAGTCTTTACTGCCTCCACGCAGTGACGACTACCTCGCTCGCAACAGAATCAAGCGAGCAGCATTCGTGCTGAACACGATTGGGAACTGTCTCGGTCGAATCCCAGTCGGTTTGCTCCACTCCCCAGAACAACTCGAGCGCGACTCGCGAACATCGTTCCTGGAATTGGGCCGCCATATCGCCATCGCCAGCGACGACCAATCGTTCTTGCAAATCCACTCGTTCGGGAATAATCCGCCGAGCCATTTTCAACCGCGAGGATTCACTGAGGGAACCCAAGTACAGCGTGCGATCAATTCGCCCCGGCCGCGTGGAAATACCGTCTTGTGGAACGCCCAGCGCCGGATCAATTCGATCGACATGATTTGTCGTGATCGCAACGAACAAGCCATTGGATCGTTGAACACCATCCAGGCAATTCAACAAACAATCAAACGTCAGCGTTTGGTTTTCCTGGTTGACGATGTTCTTGCGACCATGAAAGACCGAATCAATATCCTCGATGACTGCCATACACGGGGTCTCCGACAGCATTTTCGACCAAGCTTCCTGCAACTCCTTGTTATGCAGACTGGCTAAATCAAAAATGAACACCGGCAAATCAAGCTCTTCCGCGATCGCCCGAATCAGCGCCGTCTTGCCGGAACCCGGGGGACCGTGCAGCAACACGCCACGTCGCCATGGAATTTCCCGCTTTCGATACCACGGTTCGCTGGATTTCCAAAACTTGATTTCTTTGACCATCTGCCTTGATTCGTGATCAAGCGCCAACTGTTCGATCGGTGACGCGAGACCAACAGGCTCGCTTCCCAATTGCTCGAACGTATATCCAATCGGTCGATGATGCATGCACGAGCGTGTATCGCCAGCAGTCGTGGGTCCTTGATTACTGGATCGACCACCACTGAGCGGAGCCATCGCTTTTCCGGCTGAGCCAAACACATGGCGTACATAGTGACGTCGGTTGACAGTAATTTGTGGCATCCCATATTCATCAAATGCCACCATTCTTCGGTTGTAGTGTTCCGTCGCCGAACGGACCAACTCGTCGACTTGAAACATGCCACGCAAAAAAGTCAGGGACAACGTGTTGGATTCGTAGTCTCGCGCCGTCACGCCACTTTCAGTCATCGAATTATCCGAATCGTTGGATTTCGCGACCCACAACGGACGTCGCCCAAGCCAGAATAATCGTCCGCCAGAACCGATGACTTCCATCGTCACCAATTGAGTCCGGCGAGTTGGGCGCACGTGCAGCAACCACGCCGTATACAACCGTGGGCCAAATTTTGAAGCGGTAAATTTTTCGCGCAACATCAATTGCAAAGCATCGGATTGATAACCCTGCACCGTAATCGAAATCACCATCCAACTGCTGGCATAAGCGTACAAGCCATGCACATGGCTCCAGCACGTCGCCATCAATCCGGCGACCGCAGCGCCCCCAGCTAACATCCAGGCAACATCCATTTTCAAAAAACCTAAACTCTCAACAGTAATGAATTTCCTCATCAACGATCATGACAGGATTGGTTGTAAGGACAAAACCGAACAAGTCAGGTTCGGAGAATTAGAAAAAGATCCCATTCGGTCGTCGCGAGTTCAGCTTTTTGCAGCCTGACTGTTAGCAGTGTCCCTCGACTGTTGCCGGTGGCCAACATTTGGAGATGGGGCAACAAAAGGGGGCAAGAGAAAGGGCAAGAGGCCCACAACAAGACATTTTCTAATTTGCTGTTTGCAATCAAAACAAGTGAATCCACTAGACTACTAGCGTGAAATTTTTTGTTGGTTCTGTTTTGCCATTCCCCGGCTCGTTTCCCCGGCTCGTTTCTTCCGAGAGTTCATGCTTAAAAAAAATGGCGGTAGTCTTAGGCGATTGGTAATAGACTTTGGAGGAGGCAGAGGTGATGAGTTGTCGACTATTTATGGTCTCAATGCAACGTATTCTGCCGCCGAACTACCGTTGCAATCCTTGAAAGAGAGGTCGCCATGAAGAATCGATCGGGCGTGGAGTGAAACGGATTCGTCAACTGCGTAGCGTTGTTTGCCCGGAGCTATTTAGTGGCCCGGATTTCTGCCAAAATGACTTCGCCGTCAATTGAAACCAGGCTCGTGATTGGACCGCCATGATGAAACAAATCGGACCCGTAGTATTGTGTCTCTGTACGTTCGCGATATCAGCCATAGCGTCGGCTCAATCGTTGCCTCGAGAGACTTATGACGCCCTGCAATGGCGGATGATCGGGCCGCATCGGGGTGGACGGACCGTGGGAGCGACGGGTGTTCCCGGCCGACCCAGCGAATTTTACATTGGTGTCAACAACGGCGGCGTTTGGAAGACCACCGACTACGGGCGCACGTGGCTGCCGATTTTCGATGATCAGCCGACCGGTTCGATCGGAACGTTGGCGGTGGCTCCTTCGAATCCCGATATCATTTACGTCGGTAGCGGTGAAGGTTTGCAACGGCCGGATTTGTCAACCGGAGACGGGATCTACAAATCATCCGACGCAGGCAAGTCCTGGACTCATTTGGGACTACGCGATGGGCAGCAGATCGGTGACATCATTATTGATCCCCAGGACCCCAATCGCTTGTTCGTCGCGGTACTGGGACATCCCTATGGTGCGAACGAAGAACGAGGCGTTTACCGTTCGTTGGATGGTGGCGTAACTTTTCAAAGCGTGCTGTACAAAGATGAAAATACGGGCGCGATCGCGTTGGAATTCGATCCGCGAAATTCTCAAGTTGTGTTCGCGAGTTTGTGGGCCGCTCGCCAGGGGCCGTGGGAAAACGGGCAATGGCAAGGGAATACCAGTGGCTTGTTCAAATCCGAAGATGGCGGCAACACTTGGCGGCAACTTGCCAATGGTCTACCGGAATCGCCCGGCCGAATCGGTTTTGACATTTCATTGAGCAATCCGGAGCGGATGTTCGCGATCTGTTCGCAAAGTGTTTTTCGCTCGGATGATGCGGGAGAAAATTGGACGCTGACTAACTCGGATAGTCGTGTCGCGAGCCGTCCGGGTGATTTTGATGAAATAAAAATTCACCCGCAGAATCCAAACATCGTTTATTCGGGGAACGTTGCAACTTACCGCTCGACCGACGGCGGAAAAACATTCGCGTGCGTGCGGGGAGCGCCCGGCGGCGACGATTACCACACGATCTGGATCAATCCAGAAAATCCCGCCATCATGTTATTCGCGTCTGATCAAGGCGCAATTGTTACTGTTAACGGCGGCGAGTCGTTTAGTTCGTGGTACAATCAGCCCACGGCGCAGTTCTACCACGTGATTACGGACAACCAATATCCCTATTGGGTGTATGGCGGGCAGCAGGAAAGCGGCTCCGTGGGAATTGCCAGCCGGGGAAGCGCTGGACAAATCACTTTTCGCGAATGGCATCCGGTCGGTGCCGAAGAGTACGCCTACGTTGCACCCGATCCGCTGGATCCGAACATTATTTATGGCGGCAAAGTCACGCGTTTCGATCGACGAACCGGGATCGTTGAGCAAGTGGGTCCACCAGGCCAACACCGGGTGGTGCGAACGGCTCCGCTGATTTTTTCTCACGTCGATCCACGGGCGTTGTATTACGGTACCAACACGTTGTTCAAGACAGTCGATGGTGGCCTGAAGTGGGCTGAGATCAGTCCGGATTTATCGCGCGAACAACCCGCAGTTCCGGAGAACATCGGCATCTATCGAACGGATGAAATGGCCACCCAGGCGCGGCGCGGTGTCATCTACACCGTGGCACCGTCATACGTCGAAGCCGATACGATTTGGGCGGGCACGGATGACGGATTGATTCATGTGACAACCAATGGCGGGAATTCCTGGAATGACGTGACTCCTCCAGAACTGACATCGTGGAGCAAGGTCTCCTTGATTGACTCGGGGCGGTTTGACAAAAACACAGCGTACGCGGCGATCAACCGGATTCGTCTATCGGATCAACGTCCCTGGATCTTTCGCACGCATGACGGTGGTAAAACGTGGCAGAAGATCGTAAACGGCTTACCCAATAACGAACCGATCAATTCGGTTCGCGAAGACTCGGTGCGAAAGGGACTATTGTTCGCTGGCAGTGAACGAGCGGTCTATTTTTCATTGGACGATGGCGAGCATTGGATGCCGTTGCGGTTGAACATGCCGGCAACATCGATTCGCGATCTGGTTGTGCAGCGCGACGATCTGGTGGTCGGTACACATGGTCGCTCATTTTGGATTTTGGACGACATTACTCCACTGCGACAATTGACGGCGAAGATGGTGACGGCGAACGCAGTTCTTTTTAGGCCCCAAACGGCTTTTCTCTATCCGGCCAACGCCAACACCGATACACCCCTGCCCCAGGAAGAACCGGCGGGCCAGAATCCTCCCGACGGAGCGATCATCAATTACTATTTGGGACGAGCACCCGCTGGCCCGATCGCTCTGGAGATTATCGACGACGCGGGCAAATTGGTTCGCCGGTATGCCAGCGATGATCGACCAGTGATTATTGACGAGAACCTTCTACCTTTTCCCGGCTACTGGGTTCGCCCCTCCGTAGTACTCTCCCAGGTGCCGGGATCAAATCGTTTCATCTGGGATTTTTATCACACACCTGTTCCCACCGACCGACCCGAATTTCCCATCGCGGCCGTGTACCGCAACACGCCACCCAATCCAACGAGCGCCCGCGCGGAACCGGGAACTTACACCGTGAAACTGATTGTCGACGGCAATTCGTTAGTGCAACCATTAACGCTTCAACCGGACCCGCGTGTTTCACCACCGACGGCAAAGTAGAAAACGGCAAGAAAAGATTGACGCACGAAACGCGAACATATCAAAAGCACGATTGGGGATCCAGTTGTATCAGACGGCCTAACTCACTCGAACCGGACTTTTTCCGACAACGCCAGCGACAGACTGCTGGTGGCTTCATGGTCGAGAATATGGCGCTGAACAATCGACTGAATTTGGGCTTGCTCGACTAGCGTGACAACATGTCCACCCCGTTCGTAACTAATTAGCTTCGCTCCAGGAATCGTGGCAGCGGCAAACTCGGCGTTGTGATAGAGCTGCAAAGAGTCATCTCGCGCATGAATGATTAGCGTGGGAGTCTTGATTGCAGCAATTCGATCACCAGGGAGCGCTGCGGCGTTGTCAAAAGCGACACCCGCAGCTCGCGGCGCTACCGGATTCATGTAATCAATTAGTCGGCTAATGTCTTGCCGTTGCCTGGGTGTGAGTTTGGCAGCAACGGACTCAGGCGCCCCGATCATGGCCAGGAACTGTCGCCGCAACAACTTGGAGATCAACCAATAAAACAAATCATATTGGTAGATCAGTCTTAACAGGTCACCCTTTCGATTTGCGTGCCACTGAGCGGCGTTGGATGAGGCCACCACTCCGCAGGACAACAGCGTCAGCGAAGAGACTCGATCCGGATGTAATACGCCGAACAGCAAGGCCGATGGGCCGCCATGTGACATGGCCACCACGGCGACGCGCGTGATTTTCAAATGATCAAGCAGAGAAATATAGGCCCCTGCTTGATCGTCCCAACGAGCTTTCTCCGGTAGTGCTGATTTCAAATAGCCAAACCGCGAAGGTGCAATCCAATGAAACGCGTCCCCCATTCCAAGAATGGACTGTGCGATCAGTTCACCCTGATCGTATCCACCTCCGCTGCCATGGATGACCAGAACCGCCGGTCCGGTTCCGCCATCGAGAAACTGAATGGCACCGAAGGGCGACGCTATGATCTTTCCTCTTTCGCCTATCCGACAGTAAGCGCAGTGCAAATCCCGCCGATACGCCGCACCACCGACTCCCAACGTCAAGATCAGTATTCCGGCCAGGCAAACGAGGGCAATCAGCAAATTCCTACTCCTTTTTGCAACACCAATCGACTTCTAATCCAGCCAAAATTCGACTGGACTCAAGAACTCGCGCAACGCCAACTGATTCGGTCAGTCTTAAATACTCGGACGCCGCCCAGTCATTACGTTTTAACGCCAGGATGGATTTCCAAGACATCAACGACCGGCCGCCGTAGTGAAAACGGTAATGCCTGTCCTCTGCCGAATCGAATTACCAGATCCGGACGGCGTTCTCCGATTCCAAGCCACTGCGAAAATTCACCGCGAAGGGAAGCGACTTCAACTGGTTGATTGATATGCGAATGTAGTATGTTTAAGGCGGTGGCCTGAAGCGCAAAACGTTGAAAACAACGACCGAGGTTGATCCAATTGGCGGGACTTTCGTCACGGGCAATAAAAACAGCTACTCCCGCTGAGCTCTGAAGTTGCGATTCGTATTTGGCCGTCTCTGCGGATACCGTGAATACGAAATCGATCAAATTGGAAGCCAGCCATGCAGGCAGAACCGGTTGATTGGAACATTTTCCAAACAGCCCATCACCGGTCCGAACAGCATCCGCATAGCTGAATCGCATCCAGTGCCTTAGTTCTCGTACAAACGCTTCGTCTTCCAATTGACGGCGATTTCCCTCGATCACAAACTCTTTGATTCGTTGGAGTTCATTGGGCTGATTGAAAAACAGCACCTCCACGTCTTCCTGCCGGCAAGCGGCTTTGAGCTGTTGCAATTCGGCATTCGAAAGACTGCTGCCATCGAATGGACAGCGTGAAGTCTGACGAACCGGAATAGCCTGAAACAAGTCGGATTGATTCGGAGTCTGTTTTTCCAATTCAAAGCGGATGGATGGATCGCCGCGATCGATTGTGACCGTGGTATGACGCCCGAGTGCACTGGCAGTTAAGACTGCATTTTCACAAGCGCAACCGAGACTCACCCAAAGATGATGGTCGTCGGGATCAACAACGGGACAACGTCGAGCAAAATCAGGGAAGATCGCAAACAATTCATCTGAACCTTCAAATTTCCAGGGCTGTGTATTATGACTGTTCGGGGCTAGTGTCGCGTAACGTACAATTTCTGATAGCAACAGCGACTGCTCGTTGGCACTTCTAAGAACTCGTCGTGATTCCCGCAGGTACTCCTCATAGGTCGAATTGCCCCGCGATTGCCAAACAGAAAATCCCACAGAAGTTGCTGCTACGACACCTGCCGTAGCGACTGTCCCCTTCAGGAATAAACGGCGGTTTAGCCAAAACTTCTTCTGGGAAGATTCCATCGTTTTCGAGCCGTTGAAAAAATCGAGTTGTTAGTATCTACGATGCGTTTTTGCCCAAACGCAGCATCTCTTCGAATCTCGCTTGGGCCTGGGACTCGTTCAGTTTTTCCACCTGTCCGATCAGCAACTCCCGCACGGGACTGAAACCGACGAACTTCAAGACATTCCGATTCAGTGAACGAATTCCATGATTCCAGAAATACCATCGGTAGATGGCAGCCGGCATTCCCATCGTGCACACAATGCGAGCCGTACGACCGCCGAGACCTTTGGCTCCCATGGCATTTTTCCCGACAGATTTGAACGCGAATCCCGGTCGAAGAAGTTGTTCCAAAAAAGCCTTCAACATGGCCGGGGCCTCGCCGAGCCACAACGGGAAAAAGAGAACCAGATGATTGCACCAACTCAAATCGTCCTGGGCCGATTGCAGCGCTGCGGGGACTGCACCATGTTCGAATTCATCTTTGGATCGCAGAAAAGGGAATTCCAGCTCGGCAACAGTAATGATGCGTACAGTGTGACCGGCGCCTTGCGCGTAAGCGTTCATCAATGCATGGCCAAAGTGTTGCTTCGATCGATCCGGATGGCCTTGTATCAATACAATATTGGACATAGTCCTTGAACCTTTTTACATGAGTTAGTAGACCCCAAATTGGCAATGTCGTCGTGACTTACCAGCGGCCCAGACGTGATCAAATTTGATTGCGTACTTTCCGTAATTCAAAGAATTTCCGATGGAAGGTTCTGCTCCCGTTTTGAAGCTACCTCACACAAACCCAGGTCGGTCATTCAGGATTTCTCACATAGACCAACGAACAACCATCCGACTTTTGCAAGTTTCGCGCCAAAAGACTCTTAGTTATTCGATTTCCGTTGGCCATCGGGACATCAGCAATTTTACCAAGAGTTTGACTAACGTCTGACGGTTCTATCAGCAGTCGGTTCTCGCATTTTTGCTGTCGTCTGCGAGCTATTCCGCACAATACGGCAAAATGAGATCAAATCGAGATCGCCAACAGGTCCAATCGGACGTCCGATGCGCGCAATGAGTAACCAGAGATGATTTGCGAGAAGCTTTTTCGAACGTCTTCAACGCAAAGGTTACAAATTAGAATTTCCAATTTCCAGGCTGCGACCTGGGATCGGTTGGACCGGGGCAAGCCCAGGGGAATTGCTTGGACGGCAGCCACCAGGAAATCACTAGTCATCAACGTACGGTCCGAAACAACATCGTGGAAAAGGAACCGGTTGGTCATCCAACAATATTATCGAGCTTTTCCAAGAAACCGAATGCTGACCTCGCAACATCGAGGCACTGACCGTGAACCCACCGTAGCGCGTCGTCGCCAGATCACCCAACTTCATTTTTTCAGATTGAGTGATCTGGTCAAACAAGACACTATGGCCTGATCAAAAAGAAACATGGAAAACTGGGGCCACACGGAAAACTGGCGTCGTAAACGATTTCTTCCTTCAATCACCGATTTTGACCTGGATCGTCTCGCGCGAAGATCGTTAAACGAAAAACAGATTGCCAGCGATTTAATATTTTTGAAACCACCCAACCCATGTTCATATTTGCGGGTTAAATTACGGTACACAAT
>JANNWZ010000048.1:0-6481 GCA_031409295.1 Mariniblastus sp. | reverse complement strand
CCATTGGTGGGCGGCACATAGAATGCCGCCCAGGACGACGAGGCTCATCAGATCCCAAGGGCTCTCGTTGTTCACGAAGCTGCGGTAGGCGACCAATGACAAGAGGCCGAACGAGAGGAACAAATAGGCCCAGCGGTAACTGACGTTCTCGATGGCAGTCGCTCGCTCGTCACGACTGACTGGGGAAGAACTCACGGAATTTCTCCTTTGAAGAAACAACTCACTGCGCTTTAATCACAAGAACTTGGGGAGGATCGCTTGAATTGGCCAACGAATAAACTTGTTTAGCGAATCCCTCCACGACGCAAAATTACAACAGCAATTTACGCGCCAAAAACGACTCCGGCGATTCAACAGATATTTCGTTGTCCGAATTGAAACTGCCAAGGGCGAATTCGCACGAATATGAGCAGGCTGGTCTCCCTATCAAAGGCGCAAAGGAACTGACGGAACTCGCGGAGATTTACGTGTCACGCGGATTGAACGAATCGCTTGCGCGGGAAGTGGAGAACAATTGACAGAACCTGACGCCCCGGCCGCACAGGCACGCGATGAACTGCGAATCTCGGAAACGATGTCCGCTCGTCCTGTTCAGGCAGCATTTGCATCCGCCGGTACCTTTGCGACCGGGACAATCATCTGCACGTCCTGGTGCGGCTTGATCCTGTCGACGCCGAGAACTGGAATGCCGACCAGGTTCTGCGACAGTGGATGATGATCTACCCGCCCGAGTCGTTGGATCTGGACAACGAGCAGGCGGTCGCGGCTTGCGTTGACAATGAAATCCAAGACGCGGCGCGAGTCCAAACGCTGCGCGAGCGTTTGCAGAACTTGAGCTGGTTCATGAAATCGCTGAAAGAACCGTTGTCGCGACTGGCGAATCAGCAAGTTGGCTGTCGCGGCACGTTTCCTCGCTACCCCATGTAACCAGAGAACGGATCGACAAACTGCAGCAAGAGTTCCAGTCGCGTTGGAGCAACGAATACAAACCGCGAAACATCAAACCCTACCACACCGATGGTGAGTAAGCGTTTCAAGTTCGATCAACGCGTGGCTTCTTGCAAAGGGACTTTAATTGCCAATACTTTCGGACTGGATTTCAAACGCGAGACGAAAATCGACAAGCCGCCATTGCACCGCTCCACGACTCGCTCAGCATATTGCGGTTGGCGTCGTAGGTATAAGTCTCCGTGCCGACATTCGTATTACCTTTAATCAATGAGTTGCGTCCCCTTTTGCCTTTCCGATTTTGAGAAGTGATACCTTCGATTTCAATTCAGCCATTTGCAAATGCGTAAAAGATGCAATCTCACCATTGGGAAACATTACGACAACAAAACCATCTTTGTGCATCCCGAAATCGTCATAAAACGGATTCCCGAGTCTTTGATTATTCCAATCAACTTTTATTTCAAACATGTCAAATTTTTTGGAAAATTGACTGAGCGAATTTTGATAAAATTTCACAGGGAGCACGGAAAAAGGAAACCCTAAATAGACAATTGCCAGTTTTCCATTTTTAAGAGTTTTTTGTGCGAGATCAGGGGAATAAGGCAAACAGGGCGAATCAGTTCCCGTGTTTTTCACCAGAATTTTTTCAAAATAAGGACGAGGCTGACCAATTCGGGGAGTCATGGCAAGGAAAATCCATATCGCCGCTCCGACGGTGACCAAAAAAATCACTACAAAACGGGCCATTGGAAATACTTTTGACATTGTCATTTCTCACCCAAAGTTTATGGCCCGATTGGCCATCGCACACAAAGTCATCACTTCAAGTTGCAGAAATGCCTAAAAGAAGAAATCCGCGAGAAGAAATCCGCGAAAGAAGAAATCCGCGAAAAGAAGAAATCCGCGAAGGGTTGCCGGATACAGCTAGCACACCTCCGCTATCACAATCCGACAACCCCTCGCGGACTCTTCTTCGCCTCGCGGACTCTTCTTCGGACTCTTCGTTGGCCGAAGGCAATTGTTCAAGATGTGTTTACTTCGACCGGCCTGTTCTGACAGTTAATGGTTTTTCAGTTGGTCCACCGGGCTCAAAATATCAGAACAGTTTGCTTATCTGCGCCCCGGCGGAGATTTTTTCACCTTCAGTTCGATCAAGGGCATTCCTTCTTTTACCTCGACCGAAAAAGCTCCTTCGCTGTAGTATTCGCGGGAAACCAGTTTTTCGAATGTTCCATCACCCTGCAAGGGGGGTTGCAACACAATCGTGTAGATGCCGATTTCTGCACCGGGAACGCCTGAAACATGCTTAAGTGTAAACGATCCTTCCGGATCTGCTGTCGCAGATGATAAACCGACCCTTCCTTCCGTTGGGTTAAGGACAATCCGAGTTCCATTGGGTAGCGGGCTTCCATCTTCGAACGTAAGCTTGCCTTGGGCAGAGACGACGGGAAATCTGGGATCAACTCCACAACCGGATACCATAAGGGCGATAAGCAGAGTCAAGGATATGGATCCGGCGTTACAAAAAATCAACTTCATCGAGTGACCTCACTATGTCAAAACCGCACCAGTCAAAAAAATAAAATAAATAAAAGGGGGGAAACTCCAACGCGGTGAAGCATTTATGCTCGCGAAATCGAGCTATGTAGCGGTAGGCCGCCAGCCCTCCGGTTCCTTTCCAGCAGAAAGCACCGGACGGTTCGCGCCGTTCCGCGACAAAATCCCTCACAGCGATTAGGGAAGCCCCCGAACTTTGAATTTAGTCGTTGGTAAGTTCACGAGCAAACGCCGACGACCCGACTAATTTAGCGAATAATCGTCACCACCGTCGCGAGTTCCCATTGAGTACACGACCCTAAGGCTGATAGTTTCCGAAACGAACGAGACATGACCATCAGCGAATACCGCTTGGGCTCCTCCTCCTGCATGGAAGCTGAACCATTCGTTGTTTGGTCCGTTGTCGTGTGCGTTCCATTCACTGGGGTCAAGAGGGTTCTTGTTATTGTTGATGACTTTGGAGCATCCGGACGTGTTGTCTGGTTCTGCCCAACGCCAGTGGCGACGCCCGAGATTATCAATGGGATCAAGATAGGAGTTAGGTGGTGTTCCCGGTGGCGGAGTATGCATTGCTTCGTTGCGCCCAACATCCTCGTATGATAAAATGGAATTACTTGTTCCATCGTAACAACCCGAAATATTGGCTCCACCTTGAACAATATCAATTCCGCCTAACGCAGCCAGTTCGGAAGATGTTTTCAATTGCCAAGTCTTGTCCGGGCTAATATCGGGGGAACCAGCAGAATATCTCTTGTAATAATTGGATGGGTAAGCATCTGACGACACGGCGGCATTGAAGATTCCAGCTGGTAGGCCAGTAGCAATCGAGGCGGCATTACTAATCTGGACATAGGGGAGTATCGCGTAGTCGGAACTGGCATATCCGGCGCTATCAGTCGGGTTTGGTCGAAGCGGATTGGTAGGGCACAAATAAACTGGAATTACAGCTCCTGGGCCCCGACCTTGGAGTGCAAGTGCTGCGTTTGTCCCTTCGTTGTAACGGAGTTTAAGATCGAATCCGTTGTAAACGCTATTTTGCTCAACGAAGGGCAAAATCATGGTTAGCGGACAATGGTAACACTGCGTCTTGAGTGCTCGATTTGGGTCAGCGGGGTCATAGGCGATGTGTTCGCCTGAACGAGGAAACTTTTTGAAAGCACTCTCGAAATTCATGAATGCAATACCGATTTGCCTTAGATTGTTAGAACACGTTGATCGGCGAGCGGCTTCCCGAACTTGCTGGACCGCAGGCAGCAACATTCCAATTAGAATTCCTATAATTGCGATCACAACCAGCAGTTCGACAAGGGTAAATCCTTGCAAACGAATATTCGTTTTTTTGTTCATAAAACAGCTCCTTTTTTTTAGTAAGAAAATTACCATAGGATTGCACTAAACGAAGACTAGCTGGGGTCGAACGAAAAACTAGTTTAACATTTCGTGAAGCAGCACTCGCGGATGTTATCCAACAAGCGTTAGGAATTCGCGAATAATCCATGAAGAATAAGTGATTAATTCGCAAACTTTTCTTCATAATCGGATTTGCTGGGAGGAGAGTTGCGGATGCAAGTTCGCGCGTCGTTTACCGCCATGGCTGGAATGCTCGCGGAGCTTCTGTTGATTCGCTGCAAAGAACGTACCACGCAACGCGCGGCAATCTAACATCTTGCCGATGCGATCGTTCCAGATTTCGACGTTCGACTCCAGTCGCTCGAAAATTTCTGTCACGCCGGCGTTCAAGTTCGCATTGCCCGTGCGGAACAGCCGACTAGTGTAATCGACCAGCAATAGATAACTTCCCAGCGACAACGATTCGAGCATCCCTGCGCGCGTCGATGTCGGAACCGCATTGGTATGGCTTCGACGGTCTTCAATCGGAACTAGCCAGTGGCCTTGCTCGATGTTGCCAGCGGCTTTGCTTCCGGCGATGCTTCCTTGACGAGCCGCTTTGAGCGACTACAGTTGGTCCTGTTGTTGAATGTGAATAACACGTCGCTGCACCAAAGTTTGCGGGCTGGTCTCAGGGGTCTCCGCCAAGTCCGCTGGGAACACGTTCAAGTCAATATAGATACGGGTCGTCAGCAAGGCTTCAGTATTAAGGATCGCAATGGATTTGAAGCGTTTTTCCCAAAACGTGCCGCGACAACTGTCTTGCTGGTTGGCCAGTCGCGACAACGGTTCTTTCAGCGACTTCATGAACCAGCTCAAGTTCTGCAAACGCTCTCGCAGCGTTTGGACTCGCGTCGTGTCCTGGATTTCATTTTCAACCCAAGCCGCGACCGCTTCATCGTTGGCCAAATTCAACGACTCGAGTGGGTAGATCATCATCTACCGTCGTACGACCTGGTCGGCATTCCACTGCTCGGCGTCGTCCGGATCCAGCCGCAACAGGACGTGCAGATGGTTATCCGGAATCGCGAAGACACCGACGGCCATTGCGCAGTTGGACGCGAAACAACGGAAAAAAAATGTTCCATACTGAGTCCGGCAGCGCGTAGGGCTTTGGAAAACGCTGAATGGTAGAAAGCCCGTAGCATGATACTGCGATCACTTTGATCAATTATTGGCACCTTCCGGGTACGAACTGCCGCAGCGAGCGATAAACTTTTGCCAATCGACTTTGGACAAAGGTCAGCGCCCCTGCCTTACGGGCGATCGACCGCGACTCGGATTGATTGCATATCAATTCTACACCGGTCACATCGCCCGGAGACGTTTCTCTTTCGCGTTTGAAATCGACGCGTTGCCGACGAAATCCGACCCGTAAATCAACGTCCTCGCGGCGAGTTTTCGCGGTAACAATTTGGGCAGATGCAAAAAGACTTCATTAGTGGGGGGATTATTGGGGGGACTTGAAAGAGCCGTCATCGCACGAAAAAACCGAGATCAGATTTGACCTCGGTTTTTGTGGGATAAAAAAGTACACCCGATAGGATTCGAACCTATAACCCTCGGTTCCGAAGTCAACTCAAGAATCAGCGAAAAATCATTGTTTTCTCGAAGAATACACGAGATTTTAGCTCACAATGACGTTGCAAACAAGCGCAAACAAAAGCACGAATTACCGATGATTTCTGTACTTTTGAAAAGTAAGTCTGTAGTAAGTCTGTAGTAACCACCGCTGAACTAGTGGACGGGCGCGTAGTAGTCAGTGATCTTGTCAACGTGTTTTGCCATCTTGCGATAGGCGGAAATTGTTGGTTTTGTAAAATCTAGTAAACCTGCCTTACCAGTTTTTTTCCCACGTCCAGTTTCTTTAGGCGACTTGGAAGTAGTAGTCGTCGATCTTGTCAACGTGTTTTGCCATCTTGCGATAGGCGGCTATTGTGGTCTGCGGGAAAGGTACAACGTCTGCGGTTGTACCTTTTTTCCCTTTCATCGCTCCAGTTTGTTTCGGAGACTTAGCTGGCAACAACTCCCCGATCTTGGCTTTGATCTTGATGACGCTGGCCCGACCCTGAACTTCCTGATGGTGGGAGAAGGTTAGATTTTCCCGCCGGCGGGAAAATAGAAAGTTATCGCAAACGCTTTTGGCATTGGCTGCCGTCTGATAATTCAGATCGAACCGCTGGCAAGTTTCTTCCAGATCACCATAGCCCCACGCCTCACCCTTGCACGCGCCAAGCCAGTCTCCGATATACCAGTTAGGGGGGGTATCAAAATGGGCCCCCCCCAATGCCGTTGATGCGAGGGTATCCGTGTCATCTGGAAACCATTTCCGCAATCAATTGTTTCGCGACTGTTTCGCCTGCTCGAGATACTCCAAAAACGGATCGGGTTCAGTTTCTTGAATCACGGTCAATCCGAGTTTCGCTCGATCGCTTGGATTTAGTCCGAACGATGCTGATAAATTGTGGATCTGCTTTGATGTGGAGATGTACAATCTGCCCGTCGCTGGCTCGTGATCGCACGCCAATTGTTTTTCCAATTCATCCGACTGAGCCAACAGCGTTGCCAGAATTCTCAATTCGAA
>JANNWZ010000047.1:0-5957 GCA_031409295.1 Mariniblastus sp. | reverse complement strand
CGTTCATCCAACAAGCCCTGTTTGGCACAATTGCGTAGATCGAGAATTTCATCGCCGATGCCCACGCCAATGGCCGGGCGTTCCGCGGCTCTCTTAAAAACGCAAAAAGGCAAATTCTGGAGTGGAAAATCACTGCCCGGTTGGTTGGCATTTTCGATCCAGGAATTTGATCGTGGGTCGTGAGTGTGGTCGATCGGATACATCGATGCGGGCTTTCTTGAAAGGGCGAGGTTGAACGTTATCCGCGAAACAAACGTGGAAATCCCAACCCGGACAATTCACGGGTCGGTTCCTCAAAGGAACAAGAGCCAAATGATTGAATGCTCTTCTTTCGAATCGCCCGAATTTGTTCCGCAGTGATAATGAAGTCGCGCCAAACCAGTTGCTCTGGTTTAAACTGGAAATTTCTCATGTCTTGGTTTGCCAAAATCTCTTCAATCGTCTGAATTTCAATTCCATGTTCAAACGCCATGACCGTGGCCACGAAAACATTAATAAACCCGTGCATGAATCCACAGGGAGGATTCTCGTCGTAGGTTAACCGATACTCGTTGCGTAGCGGATGATGCAGCCCCGCCGTCGCTTTAAAAGGCACTCCCTTACTCGCACAGGCCCGGATAAATCGGGCGACTTGGTAGGGTGACGGGATTTGGTCGGCAACAATTCCGCCGGTTCGAATCTTGGCAAACGTGTTAGTTTGTCCAGCCTGAGCCAAATACTCGATCGCCGGAACTGGATCGGATTGACAATCAATTTCCAAATACGAAGACATGTGTCGTGGCACGACATCGAGCGTCAATTCAATTTGATCGATCGAGTTCGTTTTGATCTCAATCGAATCGATCTGCAATGCGCGAGTCGAACTAGAGGGATTTTGGTGCCGCTGGTTAAATGCCGAAATCTGCGAAATCGTCTGCTTCAACTCGGCCGATTGATTCGATCGATCCACGGTTGGCACCAAGGCCGAAACTTTCCAGGCTGAATCATTGCTCGACGTCGCGGGTTGTTGAAGTTCGGCAACCGCTTGTGAAAATTCATCGAGTCGACTGGCTGGCACAACGATTCTCCCCAACATGTCCTTTGAGGGAGAATCTATGTAGGCGGCGTAGTTTGTTACCGTTTGAGTCATCGACAAACCGGCGGGCGGAAACAGGCCAGCGTAGTCGACTGAATGGGCAACCAGATTTTGTAGTGACAACATGAGCGTCATTCTACAAAAGATTCGACAAAAAAACCTTGGCCCATCGACCAAGGTTCAAAAAACTGGAAAACACCGGATTTACCACTGACGGGAATGCCCCGCTGCTGGTCGAATCGTTTGTTAATTCATTCGGGATAACTTCAGAAAGAAATTCAGCACGCTACTGCCGATGATTTGGTCTTCCGGCATCCACATGTTTTGAGCCAATCCGTATGCCACCATTCCGCCCGCCGCCAACAGGGCGGCCACAAACGTCAAGGATAGGACCTGATAGATCGAGTACGGTGCTTCGGGCAAACCTGCCGGTCCGGCGGGAACCAACATTTGTCCAGGCATCATTCCAGGGGCGCCATAGCCTCCGAATGAGTCATCCAGCATCGCTGGCTGGGCTTCGAATTCTTCAGCGCCGATGATTGAACCAGATGCATCGTCGGCATAAATTTCTGAATCCTCCAGCGCGATTACTTGTGAACCGGTGGATTCATCGTCATCAAATGAATCTGCCAAGGGAGTGAGGTTAAACTCATCTTCTTGCATTAAAGTCGCTTGATCGGGACCGACCGCATCCTCCAACATGATCATGTCGTCGTCTTCCGGCAATTCCAGAGCGTCGATGTCCGAACCGCCAAGTTCCAGCGGTTCGTCTTGATGCAGAATTCCGCTTTCGTTGGGGCTGAGATCGATGCCGCTTTGATTGGCTTCTAGCCGAATCTCGGTACTGGAGTCACTATCGTCCAGCACCAAATCACCGCTGTCGGTAAAATCGCTACTGAGTTCGGCACTCTCTTCAAAAGAGCTACTATCCGAAACCGCCAAATCGTCGCTGAACAAATCATCTTCGGACATCAGAAATTCATCATCGCCGAGCATCTTGCCCGTATCGGATGGACTCTTCTGTTTATCGGGAACGTCATCCAAAACGTCGCCTGAATCCTCGAAGGATTCGTGCAGTTTGCGACTGCTGCCAGATGCCAAGCGGATGCTGCTGGCTCCGAAAGAAAGTTCTTCTTCGTCATCGTCAATCACATTGTCGTCCGACGGAACGATGTCACCGTCGTCGCGAAATTTTTTCGAACTGCCGTGAGCCAACCGACCGCTATCTACTAAGTCAATCCCATCGTCGTCAGCGTCCAGGTCGATATCCGAAAATCCGCCGCCAGTGTCTTTAGCCTGAGGGCTTTGGAACAGCTCGACCGAGGAATCTTCCAAATACTCGACTGAATCCATCTCGCCACTTAGTCCACCACCGATTTCGCTGGAAGAAGCATCGTTATCGGCCAGCATCTCCTTGGAAGACTGAGTCATTTGGAATCCGCTGCCGCTAGATTCGTCCAACTCTTCTTCGAGAGCATTCTCAGATTTCAATTTCAAACCTAATTCATCGGCCACGCGCGTGAGCTCGGTTAATTTGAACTTCCAATTGGAACCATCGCGGTATCCAAAGACTTCGTTGTTCGAACGCATCTCGGTCAGGCGATCGACGGAGATACCGAGCAGTCGAGCGGCTTCTTCCATTGGAATCAATTTAGACATCGTGTTTCAGCTCCATAGGTTGGCCTCTGCCAACGATTGATTTGCGGGTCCGGCGTGGCAATCAGTGTATCGCCACTACTCAATTCTAAAAGCCGCAATTTCGGTTTCAAGTCAAAGGTGCGAATACTATGAAAAATTCGGCAAGTTGTTGGGTCTAAATTGAGAATTCGTGACTAGTCGCGCCAGCCCATCCCGGCGAAGACCCGATTTTCCGTCAATTTGCCGGATAATTGACATTATCGGAAAAATGCGGGAGTTCGACAGGCAGCCGCCCCAGAATCGGCTAGTCCCGTTGCGCGCGGACGGAATCGTCCCAACCTGAAATAGCGAGGTGCAGTTTCCGTTCGAGTTGCCCGTTAACTGCTCGCACTTCGGTAACTAAGCAACGCGCGGCGAAACACCCATCGACTGAACAACAAACTTCCAATTGCCGCCAACACGGTGTAGCCAGCCAGGCCCCATTCCCATGCTTTCCAAGGCATCCCCAATGGTTGTGCCAAGATTCGCGCGGGAACGTTGGAAACCACCAGGATCGGCACCACAAACGTAAACGTGCCCCACAATGCCATGCCAATTCCCGAACGTTGATAGATTTCCATCGGATAGCGATAAAAGTTCGTGATGTAAAACCAGAAGTCATACAAATTCTGGTTTCGTCCCAACCAAATGCTGGTGGAGGCCAAGGTGATCATGACGCTGTACATTATCACCGAGCCGCACGCGATGAAAAACAAAAACAAGATTACTTGCCAAACGGAAAGTTCCAGATTTTTGCCGGGTTCCGCCGCCAATTCGATCAAAGAATAGATCACCAATCCCAAGCCCAACAATCCGTTGGGAATTTGAGCCCAATTGATTCGCGGAAACGAAATCAGGAATTGCGTGTCGATCGGTTTCAATAACGCGAAATCCAAATTACCTGTACGAATCAACTCGCTAAATTCTTCCGCATTGGACATAAAAAAGGTCTGCAACAGACTGTTTACAATCCACACCGAGCCGAGAAAGATGAAAAACTCGTTTTCATGCCAGCCCGAACCGCGACCAATTTCACCGGTTTGTTGATAAATGATTTTGAACAAACCCCAGTTCATTACCGCCCAGGAAAGCGATGACAAACACTGAAGAATAAAGTTGATCCGAAACGACATGTCGCGCACCAAAGAATTGCGAGCAAACGTCAGATAGACTTTGAAATAGGAAGGATGCATGGCGCAAAACAACAAATCAAGAAACGACAAACAACGAAAACCAAACCACCATCGACCTTCAATCCGCAACCTCGAATCATCACCTTTAAAATCTCAGACCGTAAAACGGAACCACAGTACCACTGAAAACGAATTTCAACCGCCAAACCCGCTGTATCGTTTCACCCCGCGCCACCACAAAAACCGGGACAACAACAGGAAAAATAGCACCCAACCCAGTTCGATCCACAGCCCCAGATACATTTCCGCTCCATCGACCTTTTTCAAAAACACCGCCGCCGGGAAATAGGCCAGATATTTAAACGGCATAAATTCAACCCAAGCCCGAATGTTCACCGGACCGGTGGGCAACAAATCTAGCGGAAACATGTGTCCGGACAAAAGAAAGTTCATCAACATGTAAATGAACATCAACGAACTTACTTCCAGAAACCAGAACCCAATCAACCCGATACAGTATTCCAGGAAAAAACCCAACAGAAAGGAAAGTACTAACGACAACATAAACACCGACAGCACTTCGATCGAGGGCCAGCCATCGATGAAAAACCCGCGGCACAGAAAAAAAACCAGCGCAAATGGTATCGTCGCGATCCAGTAATAGACCAATTTATGAGCAATTCGCTGGATCAGTAAACAGCCTTGCATATCAACGGGCTGGATCAGGAATTTTTTGATCTCACCACTGCGAATCTCACCAGCGATGCGACTGGTCAAACCTGGCATGCTGGAAAAAGCGCGGCTGACGATCACCAATAGAAAATAAGCCACCATATCGCCATACCGATAGTTGGCAATCAAGCGATCGGGTCCGGTCTCGGATGTCGCTGAGCCAGGCGTTGAAATCACATCATAGATCGCCCACCACAGAAAAATCTGCGTCAACGTGGGAAGGAACCGCATCAAAGTCCCCAACATGAAATCGCCACGGTAGACCAGCCGCTCGTTGATCGAGATTTGGAAAAAAGTCCACCAGGTTAACGCTCGGGAATACATATTGTCTGTTGCTCAGCCCAGTTCTTGGTTAGCTCGCTAATCTAAGTCGCAGACCCAAGCTTGGATAGCCAGCCTAACGGCAATTCACTTGACTCGCACCAGCTTCATAATTCGACCGGCGACGTTCCAGTCTTGTACATACAAGTTGCCTTCGGCATCCCAATACGAACCATGCGTACCGCTGAAGATTCCTTCGACCCATTCCGATTGGGGGATATTGAAATTTCCCCCTTTCGCGGGATCAGGATTATGTCCGAGCACGGCCATAATTGTGTTTGTTTTGTCGAGGATGACCAATCGACCATTTAAGTCCGGCACGGAAACATAATCTCCCTGGATCGCCGCAGAGGTCGGCATACCCAACCCGGTAATGACTTCTTCGATGAATTCTCCGTCCAGCGAGTAGTGCAGCAAGCGCCCCTTGGGCTCGTGGTTGCGATCGCAAATCAGCAAACGATTCGGCTCATAGCGGGTGTCAAGGGTCATGCCATGCGCCGTATTGAATTCCTTCAGGCCGTTGCCCTTCGATCCAAAGTGTTTCAAATACTTCCCTGATTTGTCGTACTTGAAGATATGATTACTGGCGTATCCATTGGACAGAAAAATATCGCCATTGGCCGAGACCGTGATGGCCGTTGGGTTGAATTTGATATCCCCCAGTCCGGACTCGGGAGGCAACAACAGCTTGAGCACAATCTTCCCGGTGCGGACATTGAATTTGATCCCTTCGGCGTTGTTGTTGCGCGCCGCATAAATGAACTCACCCTCGGGTTCTTCGCGAATTTCCATGTCATGAATATCCGAGAAATCTTTTCCCAAATACGACTGAACCACACTTCCGGCTGGCGAAAAAATAATCACGCCTTGCTGCGCACTGGTATAAATGTTTCCCGCCTTGTCGATGACCACGGCTCCATGAGTCGATCCCAGGGCCGAGGTCCCATCGGGGCGCAGTCCCCATCCTGGCACCGTATCGAAAGTCATGATCCCGCATCCCATTCGCACGGGTTGTATTT
>JANNWZ010000046.1:0-6102 GCA_031409295.1 Mariniblastus sp. | reverse complement strand
CCTCCCCAAGTTCTTGTGATTAAAGCGCAGTGAGTTGTTTCTTTAAAGGAGAAATGCCGTGAGTTCTTCCCCAGTCAGTCGTGACGAGCGCGCGACTGCCATCGAGAACTTCAGTTACCGCTGGGCCTATCTGTTCCTCTCGTTCGGACTCTTGTCATTGGTCGCCTACCGCAGCTTCGTGAACAACGAGAGCTCTTGGGATCTGATGAGCCTCGTCGTCCTGGGCGGCATTCTATGTGCCGCCCACCAATGGTTCCACAAGGTTTTGACCGCACAATGGGCGGCAACCGTCTTGTTGACCATCGTCTTGGCGGCCGTCCTAGCAGTGCTCACAGTTTGGCCTCACTGAAAGTGGCCCGCCGCAGAGGGCCAAATGATATTTCAAAAAATCGTTTATTTCTATCGAATATCGGGTGAAACATGCAAATCTTGGATTTCACGAGCCAAAGAAACGAAATGGTTGATCATCAGATTGCGGCGCGCGGCGTGGCGATGGAACCAAAGGTTGGCCGGAGCACGCACCCTTTGACGCGATCATCGTCGCAGCTGGCGGTCCGCAAATTCCCGAATCGCTGAAGGCGCAGTTAAAAGTTGGCGGGCGAATGGTAATTCCGGTGGGCAAGACGTCGAACAGTCAGGAGTTGATTCGTATCACTCGGCAATCCGGAACAAAGTACAAAACCGAAGACATTGCGGACGTGCGGTTTGTTCCCTTGATTGGCGAGGAAGGGTGGAAAGACAAGCGAGAAACGGCGCCGATCAGTGCCGCCAAGAAATTGCCTGCCAGAATTGAGAAAACCGCTACGGATGTTACGAAACTTGTCGGCGAAAATTGCGAGCCGTTTGAATACATCGAGACTGCGGACCTGCTACCTCTGCTGGACCGCATTGAAGACTCGCGACTGGTTCTGATCGGAGAATCGACTCATGGTACATCCGAGTTTTACCGGATGCGTGAGCGGATCACCCGCGAACTGATTGAGCGAAAGGGTTTTTCGTTTGTCGGAATCGAAGCCAATTGGCCAGACGCTGCCAGAATCGACCATTACGTGCGGGATCGAGAGTACCCTAGCTCCGAATGGTCTGCGTTCGCCCGTTTTCCAACCTGGATGTGGCGTAACCGCGAAGTCAAGGAATTCGTCGACTGGTTGCGGCATCATAACGCAATGTTGTCGGAACAAAATCGGGTCGCCTTCTATGGCTTGGATCTCTACAGCATGCACCGATCCATCCATCGGGTGCTGGAATATCTGAGCGACATCGATCCCGAAACGGCCAGGATCGCCCGAATGAGATATTTTTGAAATTCCCCGTGGAGACGGTACCGGTTTGGTTTGGGATGCAAATGGACATATTGTCACCAACTTTCATGTAGTCGAGTCCGCCGATACTTTGTATGTCACCATGTCGGACCAATCGAGTTGGAAAGCAAGGCTGGTTGGTGTGGCTCCCGATATGGACTTGGCAGTCCTGAAAGTGGATTCGCGCGTGACAAAATTGCAACCCCTGCCAGTCGGTACCTCGCACGACCTGCAGGTCGGCCAGAAGGTATTCGCAATCGGCAATCCATTTGGGCTAGATCAATCTTTGACAAGCGGCCTGATTAGCGCCACGGGTCGAGAAATCAATTCCCGGACTGATCGATTGATTAAGGATGTCATCCAAATCGACGCGGCGATCAACCCGGGCAACTCCGGTGGCCCCCTGCTGGATAGCAGCGGACGATTGATTGGTGTCAATACAGCGATCGTCAGTCCCTCTGGTTCCTACGCCGGTATCGGTTTTGCAATTCCCGTCGACACGGTGAACCGAATCGTTCCGGAGATGATAAACAAAAAGGTTATTGTCTCCGGTCAATGATTCGGCAGTTGGCCGAATACGGGCCGATTATTTTTCATGCGTACTTGCTTGTTTCGCCAGTCGCATCCCACTTGATGATCCCAGGCTTTGGTCTAACTTACAGCAACTTCAAACCAACGTTTTGCCCTTTTTTCGGGGCACAAGTATTCGTTGCTGCTTCTAGTTTGGTCAGAGCCACGGCAACCTTAGTCAGGGATTATTTCGATCCGCCACGTTGATTCGCTCTGGCGTTTGTTTGCGGCCAATCTTTCCAATTTTGGCAAGCAGGATTTCCAGTGCGGATTCGCTGGACAGTATCAAATTCACAGGCAAGCACCCTGTTCTTCGAAGTGGTTGGCCTCCAAGAAAAGAACATTTTGCGGAGCGCGCCGCTTCCTTGGTCAAGGGCTTTGGATTACCCTAAACCTCAAAAATAAATCGCGCTTTGTCAAGACGGAGCTGCGGCCCATAAATTCCGTTCTCAGCCCGTTTGCCTGCCGAGATGACCATACAGACTTCGGCGGCCTGGGGAAGCTTCAATAATTTTTGAATTCTTCGTTCATCCATGCCTTCGATCGGGCAACTGTCGTAACCAAAGGCTCGCAGGGACAACATCAGATTCTCACAAGCCAAGGCTGTTGATTTGTGCGCCCAAACCCGCATGTCTGCTTTTCCGGCCGGTCCGCGCGGCAAGGGTCTTCGTAGCGCGAGCAGTTGCAACAACAGTTTTTTGAATGGTCCAAACAAATAGAACGGACCCTGGCCGTACGCCAGAGGTACCACTTTGTGGTAATACTCCAACACGGCAGCAGGCGGTGGCGTCGCGGCACTGTCGAATTTTTCAAGCATCATTTTGGCATTGCGTTTCCATGTATCCAGGCGGGCCACACAAACGATCAATTCCTGGGCTGTCGTCGCGGCTGGCTGACTGAGACACAACCGGGCGAGTTCCTTCTTTTTCAGGGGGTCGCGGATCCAGTAAAATTCCCAGGGTTGCAGATTCGATGAATTGGGTGCCAAGGTTGCCAATTCCAGGCACTGTCTCACCACGGTTTCCGGGATCTGTTCTTCTGTGTACGCTCGCGTGCTACGGCGGCTCCTGACGACTTTTTCGAATTCCACCGAACTGGTTTCAATCGCCTCCCCATCGTACTCAATATGAGGCACCTCTTCGAATAAAGTTGTGTTGATTGCCATGAGTGATTTTTCCTGTTGGAACGAATGGAAACGATTCTGAACTCAACACTGTCGCCGAACGAAACTTGGACTAGAACGGAATTCAAGACGCTATTCGCAAGGCAAGACAATAACCGGTTTGTCACTTCCACGAATCACTTTTTCGGCGGTCGATCCGAACAACAGCGACTTTGGTTGATTGCGCTGCCCAAGCTTGCTCATCACAATTGCATCGACCGCGAAATCCTTGGCTTTGACTATGATCTGGAAAAACGGTTCGCCTTCGCAAACCAATGTGTCCACATTCGTTGAACTGTCGGACGCCGACGCGTAGATCTTCATGCGCTCAAGAGCGTTTTTTTGCATCGATTTAAGAATTGTGTCGTGGTCGCCGAAGCCAAGTTCCACGATTCCGTTGATGAGCGCCGGATCAATGGCATGAACCACGATGATTTCAGACTCCTCGCCATCGACAAGTAGCAACGCGTGCTGAAAAGCGCTCCAGGCGTTTTCAGAAAAATCCGTCGGAACCATCAGACTGTTAAAGGGCACTTTTCTCATTTGCGATCGAATCCTATGTTTTGGTTGGTTTGTTGATTTCTGATTCCTGCTGGCCGGCAAAGCTGGCCTCTGGCAAATCCTCGGCAGTCGCACTACTACTTGCTGCGACGGCAGCCAGCCGACCGCCGCCCGGGCCCAGTTGGAGGTAAGCATCCCGAATCGCGTTTGCCCAATCACGCGGGAGTGGCGATTTTAAAATCGCAGGGCGAATTTCCAGATCGAATTGCTGAAGACTGGCGACATTCTCCGTATTCAGGTTCTTCAGCAAATTTCGAATCAGCCTGTCCAGTCCTGTCGACTTTAGAAAGTGCCAGTACGTTGAGGCGGTCGCTGCAAATCCGCGCGGAACCCGCACGCGATGACTTCCCAACTCGCAAATCATCTCACCTGGTGAAGAGTTTTTTCCACGGAGTCGCGGAACGTCGTCGACACACAAATGCACCAAATCAACCACATCATCTGTCGCAACAATGACTGAAGACGGATTCATGGTTTGCGTCCCGGCTAGAAAAACTGGCTGCAAAAGCCCTACCAAATCTCCTTGCAAAAATTTGCTCAAAAGAAGACTCGCCGACAGGCCTTGTAAGGGAATCATGGACGTGCAATCGCCATGCCAACGCCCGCGACCGTGCGACTTCCTTGAAAGCCCCTCCAATACGCTTGCTTCTGACACAACCACTGCGCGTCTTCGCGCACCTCGGGCAACTCAAAGGAGGACAAGTGGCCAGACTGGCGTGAATTCGACGTGATTTTCCGGCTCCACGTTCTGGCACGTTTGATGCTCGTATGAACGTTTGGCGGAATTGAGCGAAATTGTCGATCAGGAGGCGAACGAGTGGGGTTTGGATGTCAGTGGTATCCGATTGCAGGGCATTGATATGCCCGAAGACCTAAAAAAGATCATGTCGCGGTAAGCGTCGGCCGAGCGAGTGAAACGGGCGACGATTACGAAAGCCGAAGGGGACAAGCTCGCAGCTGACAATCTTGCCGAAGCAGCGAGAAAGATGGCCGCCAGTCCAGGCGCCATGCAACTCCGTACTCTGCAAACGATTGATGGCCTCGGCCCGACGGCATCCAACACCGTGGTGCTCGCCATCCCGATTGAGGTCATGCAAATGGTCAGCAGACTTGGGACACAAACTCCGAATCATTGATTGCGAGAGTTCGAATGATCGCGATCAGGTGACGTTGGCGTTTGGAAACGCCCCACCTACCGATAACTGCCCACTTTTCAATCGCCCTCGACGGGCGAATCATCGTTCGATAACTTGCGATTCAGGATTTTTTTCCCGGCGCTTCAAATCTTTTTTGCCGGATGTTCATGAAACTCATGACCTTGGTAAACATGCAGGTGGCGATGGATGTCCGGAAATTCTTTCATAATTGCCTCCGCCAGCATCACGTCATCGTGTTCACCGAGCACGACAACCAGGCAATGACCATTGCGAACCATTTGTTGGTATTGGTCAAGCGTGGGTAAGTTAACCGAGTCGTTTTCCACAGCCTGATCGATGCCTGCCATCGCTCCGACGAGAGCACCAGTCATGCCGCCGATCGCTGCCATTCCCAATACCCAGCCGGGATTGCCAGTCAGCAAGCCAACAAGCAATCCGGTTCCAGCTCCGACTCCACCCCACTTTCCCGCAGTATCAACTAACACTGTTCCGGTGGTCTCATGGACTTTGGGAGTTGTCACTTGCGGAGCTTCCATCTCTACATCGTGGGTCACCAGTTCAATCTTGTCGCGTGCGACGCCCGAGTCACACATTTTCTCGACGACTATCTTGGCAGCCTCAAGGTCTTCAAAAACTGCCACCAGGCCCTTCGGGCCAAGCCTTGTTTCTGTCGCTTTCATTTCAGCTCCTTTTTTTAGGGATCATATAACTGCCAATAGGTAAGTGATGGCAGCAAAACCAATGCCAAAGCCGCTTTTTCCGGCAGGTGCTAAATTCAAAATTTAATCTCGAGTGAAGACGTCATTTTTTCGAGAAATTATTTTTTTGAACGTAATTGTGGGCCAGCTCATCATTGCAATGCGAGCGAAATTGCACGTACCAAAACCCCGGTGGCTGAAATTCGGCATATTGCAATCGCCCGCCAATTGCGTTCGGCAACGAGGTTTCCTTTTTCGAGATCTGACTTCCTCATTTGTGGCATTTGATTTGCGTGGCAATGATATCTTCAATCGCCGACATTCAATCTGACTCGACTACCTACCAATGATCGCATGAAGAATAATTTCGGCAGTTTTCCCTGCGGCTCGTTTGCCAATTTGGCTCGGGTGGTGCAGGGAAGCCGATGGTGTTCGATCAATAACAACTTGGGGATTGCTGACTGGAATGTCCCTACCGCAAAATCGTCGGTATTCCAACGGTCTTTCGGAAATTCATCAACAGCTCGTAGCCTTTCTGAATGGGCTTCCCCGAGAGGCGGAATGGGCAACAGATCTTTCTCTCGAAGTGCGTCGAAAGAAATGATTTCGTGATTCGACCCAAGTTCGACGACGAACATGACTCGTGTTTGCAA
>JANNWZ010000045.1:0-9826 GCA_031409295.1 Mariniblastus sp. | reverse complement strand
CGAAACAATCGACCACGCTGACTTTTACGGAGCGATGGACGGAGCCAGCAAATATGTGAGAGGTGATGCAATCGCTGGGGTCGTGATCACTTTCATCAACATCATCGGCGGTTTGGCCATCGGCATGTCACAGAACATGTCATTTGGCAAAGCCGCTGAAACCTTTACCAAACTGACGATTGGCGATGGATTGGTCAGTCAATTGCCCGCGTTGCTGATTTCACTGGCAGCCGCCTTGTTGGTAACTCGCAGCACACGAAAGTCAGATCTGCCTCGTGAATCTCTGTATCAAGTTTTCTCCCAGCCGATTGTCCTCGTGTTGACGGCGATTTTCCTGTCGTTGCTAGTGTTAACGGAACTTCCGAAGCTGCCCCTATTGATGATCGCAGCCGGCTGTTTGGCAGTTGCCTATACTCTGTCTGCGGATGCCAAACAAAAATCGCTGACTGCTCAAGCCGATCCAGAACTTCCCAAAAAGCCAATCTCAGCGGAGACGACAATCGAAAAATTGCTAAACAGCGAGATTATGGAAATGGAGCTAGGCGTGGGCCTAATTCGACTGGCGGATTCGCGACAAGGAGGAGGGCTGTTGAGTTTGGTGACCCAAATTCGGAAAGATATCGCGAATGAGTTAGGCTTGATTTTGCCCAAATTGCGAATTCGCGACAACTTGAGTCTGCCCCCCAATGGCTTTCAGATTCTGGTACACGGCAATGTTATGCGACGCGGTGATATTGACCCAGGTTCCTTTCTGGCGATCGATCGTGGGCAAGCCACCGGTCCGCTTAATAACGGCGCTGTTACCGGAATTCCAGCGGAAGGTTTTCTGGATTCGCCGGCGTTCTGGATCCACCCCGATGCCTATGAAAAAACGCTCGCAGCCGGCTACGAAATCGTAACTGCAGAAGAAGTGTTGGCTGCCCAACTGAAACTCACCGCAGAACAAAATTCGTCGCAATTGCTGTCCCGGGACGCGACTCGGCAGTTGATCGAAGAAGTGCATAAACATTCGCCAGCCGTCGTTGATGAACTCATTCCGCATTTGATGTCATTGGGACAGGTACAACAGGTGTTAAAGTCGCTGCTCGACGAAGGAGTCTCCATTCGACCATTGGGGATGATCCTGGAGACACTGGGTGACAACGCAAAACTAATCGAAAACCGATGGGACCTACTGGAAAAAGTTCGCTTGCGATTGGCACGACATATCACCTCGAAACTGCAGGATGCTGGCAGCGGAAACGTCATTGTTTACACGATTGCCGAGGACTTGCAGGATCGGATTGCTTGCGCTTGGGAGCGCAAACAAAACGAAATCAGGATCGGTATGCCTCGCGAAACCGTGCAGAAAATTGCGTTGGCGATGGAAATGGCAGCCGTGAAAATGGCCGCCGCTGGCTTTCGCCCTATCGTCATGGTGAGCCAATCGATTCGCCCCGTGATCGCCGAGTTGGCGTTCGAATCGAGACCGAGAATTTTGGTGATCGGCAATCGCGAGATCCAGGGCGCAGAGATTCAAGTGCTTGGTGAAATTTCCGTCGATCAAGTCAACTCGATGAACAATGCGGCCGCCTGAAGTAGGCTGACCATTTTCGGCTCGCTGCGTCCGCTTCCTTCGATGTTCGCCTACCGAACAATAATCGCCCGATTCCATTCGCACTGGGACACTAATTCTCGGTGCGATGAGATTTTCGCACTGTTCTGATCGCACCGATGATCGCGTAAACGATTAACAGATATCCAAACAACACAACATTCAGCAACAGGCCTTGCACAATCGTTGTCACGTAAAAGATAAAAAAATCGAATGACGCGGATTCCATTTCCCCGAGGGCGATCGTCCGATCGGGCTGCCAACCGGTAATTCCCGTAGCCAAAATTCCCACAAAAAAATCCAGCACTATACCCACCGGAAAAATGATTGAAATTCCAATGCGCGTCCCATAGCCAATCAAAACAGCGCGGCGAAGTGCTGAATCTGAGGCCAATTTGCGTTGAATGGCTGGATGACATTCAACCAACGTATAACCAATTACAAACGTCATAATGCCACTGAGCATGGCAGTAATCGATACCACGCGAAGTCCGTCGAACGCAATGACGAAACTGGGTGCCGCTGAAATGCCGCAAATTACCAACCACCGGAAGTAGGCAATGAGAATTTCCGCGGAGCGCGTACGTTCGATTCGATGCGGCGCTCGGCCCTCTGTCTGAGGAGTTTGGTAGGGGTTGTCACTCAACGGGCGACTCATCTGCCGGCGAGATAGCTGCCGATGTGCTGGCATGTAATTTAGGAAACTGCATGCAATTATCAGACGCCGGGTTCAGCGGTTTGTCCAGCCGCTTTCGTTCGGCATTAATCATGAGTTACCAACTAACTGGGACCATAATCGCTGCCCGAGAAAAATGGCCGATTGACACGTTTGGGGCTCGGCCAGAGCGACCTTGAGCGGCACGAATCGACATCCTAAAAACTACCGAGCCTATTTATCCAGAAGTTTTCACAAAAGTTTCATGCTGCGATCGTCGATAACTCAATTACGGAAATCTATCGGGCTCTCGCTTGCGTTGCGCTCATAACAAAAACTCATTCATCGTCAACATTCCAAAACAAAAAAATTTACAGAACCCTGTAATTTGTTCATTGACGCGTCGAACCGGTTTCTGATATTTAGATTCCCCTCAGGGAAAGTGGCGAACCCGAAACCGGATTCAATACCGACTCCGGCAACAACCGGATTGTTGCAAACTTGTGTATAGAAATTGAATTTGATTAAACGGATCATGTTGTTGGTCCGAGCCCCCTATAACTGCCCACCGGCGGTTTCGCGTTACAATCACGGAGGATTGCATGGCGACAACTGTTGCTCAAGAAGATGAGATTCTCGAAGTCTGGAGAAAGTACAAACCGGATTGTACTGACAAAGATCTTCGCAACCAATTGATGGAGCGGTACTTCCCGTTGGTGAAGTACAATGGTGAACGCATCTGGCAACGTTTGCCGGATGGTGTCGAGTTGGACGATCTGGTTTCGGCGGGTGTATTCGGCTTGATGGATGCGATCGACGCGTTTGATATGGATCGCGGAGTCAAGTTTGAAACGTACTGTGTTCCGCGAATTCGCGGAGCCATGCTGGATGAACTGCGAACGATGGATTGGGTTCCTCGTCTCGTGCGTTCAAAAGCCAGCAAGATTAATGGGGCGAATAAACGACTCGAAACCAAACTCGGACGCGCGCCGACGGTAATCGAATTGGCAACTGAGTTGGAACTTTCCGTAAAAGAAACGGAGAAAATGATCAGTGATGCCAACGCCGTTGGACTGATCAGCCTGACCAAAAAGTGGTACGAGACCGACAGTTACAAAGACGTTCGTGAAATCGATATCCTGGAAGACAAAAAAGGTGAGGATCCAACTCGTCGAATTCAAAAAAACGACTTGATGCGGTTGGTGACCAAAGGACTCAATCGAAACGAACGCTTGATCATCATCTTGTACTATTATGAAGAACTCACGATGAAAGAGATCGGCACGACGCTTGATTTGAGCGAAAGCCGAGTCAGTCAAATGCACAGCAGCATCGTCCAACGGTTGCAGCAACAGTTGGGTCGGCGTCGAGTTGAGTTTGGACGATAGTCTAACCAAAATCCCGATACATTGTCGCGCAACAACTTAAACGAGTTTTCCAACCTGTCTCGACGCCTGAAAAGGCCTTGAGACAGGTTTTTTTCTTGTCGCGATCTGGGTTGGTCCGACAATAGCGGTCGCAAAACCAGTAATTTCTGTCAGAATAGAGGCGTTTCAAGACAGGAATCTCGTTTTATGAAGAATGTATCCACTCTCGTTCAAACGATCGGTGTGTTGTTGGCCATGGCCGCAATGGCCACGTCTCCGATAGCCGCCGGGCAAACTTCCGTGCGCCAAGCGAGCGCACAAATTCGTTTTGAGGAACACGAATCCCATCTCGCCGTCCTGATCGGCGACGACTTGTTTACGGACTTCATCTACGAAGGCTACGACAAGCCGATTTTCTATCCCATTTACGGACCTGGCCAAATCGGCATGACCCGCAATTGGCCGATGAAGCCCGACGTACCCGGCGAAGCCCATGATCATCCGCATCACAAATCAATGTGGTTTTCCCATCCCATCAACGGTATCGATTTCTGGAGCGAAGCCGGAGGATCGATCCAAGTCAAAAAGTCTCAACTTCAACCGGAGCAGAATAGTTTTCAAACCAGTTCGATTTGGATTCGCCGCGATACCGGCGCGACAGTATGTTCTGACATTACGGTCTATCGGTTTGGTTTTGATGATAGTGCGCGCTGGATTGATGCCACGATTACGGTTTCAGCCACGCATGGCGATATCACCTTCGACGATACCAAAGAAGGTTCCTTTGCAGTCCGCACGCACCCGGATTTACAATTGACCGCCGCAGTCCAGGAGGGGGTGACGGAGGTATTTGGCACGGCAATCAATAGTAACGCTGAGACCGGCCCAGCGATTTGGGGGAAACAGGCCAGCTGGGTTTTGTATAGCGGTCCGATCGATGGGATTCCCATGGCGATTGCCATTTTGGATCACCCCAAAAACCTACGTCATCCCACGACTTGGCACGCTCGTGACTACGGATTAATCGCCGCCAATCCCTTTGGACTACATGACATGCAAAACAAACCGATTGGTTCGGGGGCATGGTTGGTTAAGAACGGAGATGCGTTGACCCTGCGGTACCGCATCCTGTTTCTAAAAGGCAACCCGACGGCAGCCGACTTGGAAAAACGACATGCCGATTTTGTCGCCGACGAAGGATAATTGAAACCGTTCACGGCTTGGTAGTGCTAGTGGTGTAGGGTGCGTGAAGTCGGCATTTGTGCTAGTGGTGTGTTACGCAAGTCAGGAAAGCCTCACGCCAATGTCACTCGCTTAGCCAAACGATTGCCGACGCAACGCACCAGCCAATAAAGACTTGCTGCACACACCCTACACTCGACCCGTGAACGGTTACGAATGATTCAACCAGAATCAGTCGAATTGTCCCCACTACACCTCTGGCAATTGCCAAGGATCACGGCGCGCACGATCGAGGAAGTGATTGTCCGCTGGATCTACGAACGACCAATTTTTAGGATCCCACTTAAACGACCGTTGATTCCAGTAGGCCAGATTCCCCAAGTGGGCAATGGTCACGGTACGGGCCCCGAATTCAACATCGGCAACAGGCAACTCTCGACTGGCAATGCAATCTAGCCAATTTCGATGATGACCCGGCGACTGGAACAAATGCACTTCTTTTTCTGACAGTGGAGTCTTGACGATTTCCACGGGGTCACTGGTAAGTTCGCCACGGTCAATATGCAGTGTTCCATTTTCGCCAAAGAACACACAACCGCTCGGGCCGCCATGAACTAGTTCGACACCGTCGTCGTACAGATAACGCACACCGGTTTCAGCCTTGGGATCAGTCGGCGGAATAATTTCCACCGGGCCGGATTGGTCGCGATTCAGTGCCCACTGAGCGATATCATAGAAGTGGGCACCCATATCGGTATGGCCTCCTCCCGAGAATTCCTGGTAGCTGCGCCACTTTGGAAAATGATTGTGCATTCCGCGCGGACTGAGTTCCGAATGATAAGGTCGCATCGCGGCTTGTCCCAACCACAGGTCCCATTCCAGCCCCGGTTCGAGTGGTTCTTCCGGCAAATCACAGATCTTACTGGGCCCACCGACACCGATGGTTACCTGTTGGATTTTTCCCAAGCGACCGCTGCGGATCAACTCGACCGCTTCCCGGAAAGGTCCAAACACATTTGAGCGCTGTTGACTGCCCGTCTGTACAACCCGTTTGTACTTGCGCGCGGCTGCCACGCATTGCTGGGCCTCGCGAATCGTCAAAGTTAAAGGTTTCTCGCAATAGACATCCTTGCCCGCCTGGCACGCCAGGATAATCGGAATCGCATGCCAGTGATCCGGCGTGGCAATACAGACCGCGTCTACGTCGTCGCGCGCCAACACCTCACGAAAATCATGATAGACATCACATCCCCGAAATTCTGTTTTGGCGTCGGAGTAATATTTATTGACGCGTTCCTGAAACGTTGTACGACGCGTTCGATCAACCTCGCACACGGCGACCAATTGAACATCGGGTTGCTTGAGCAGTTCCGGAAGATGGTAGTCTTTGGCCATTTTGCCACAACCAATCAACGCCACGTTTAAGCGATCGTTGGGAGCCTGCCGACCACGTGATTTGCCCAAAGATGTACGCGGGACAATGGCCACCGTGGCGGCGGTCGCTATCGCCGACTTTACAAACGTTCTTCGGTTAATAGTTGATCTCATGTTTCGTCCTCTAAAATTTGTTAAACGAAAGTTTTCCGCACGCCGTCAACTGAGTATTTGTCGAATGACATCGCCGTGGACGTTCGTCAAACGGCGTTGTGTGCCGTTGTGGTAATAGGTTAGCTGTTTATGATCAATGCCGAAAAGATGGAGTAGAGTCGCGTGGAAATCGTTCCACGATACTGGATTTTCGACTGCTTTCCAACCGATTTCATCCGTGTTTCCAAATGAGATTCCAGGTTTCAATCCGGCACCGGCCATCCAGGAAGAGAAACCATATCGATTATGATCCCGGCCGGTTCCCACAGAATCCGCTGAGGATTGTGTAAACGGCGTACGGCCGAACTCAGTTGTAAACAGGACCAAGGTATCGGCGAGCAAACCCCGCTGTTTAAGGTCCCGCAACAAGGCCGCGACCGGTTGATCTATCTTCTCTGCCTCCGCCGTATGGTTTTCCAACACATTTTCGTGCGCGTCCCAACTGCAACGCGGCGAACCAGCAATCGGGCCACCAGAAAAAATCTGCACAAACCGTACTCCCCGTTCTAACAACCGCCGACCCAGTAAGCACCGCATCGCGCCATCATGCGTTGGTTCTTGATCCAGGCCATAGAGCGTGCGTGTCGCGGCTGATTCGTCGGAAATATCGACCACGTCGGGTACAGAAAGTTGCATTCTTGCCGCCAATTCATAGCTGCGAATCCGCGATGCAAACAACTCCTCCCGCCGCGAATCTTCCAGATGTTGTTCATTAAGCAATCTCAAAAACTCACGTGTATCGGCTTCCTTTTTCGCATCAATCAACTGACTTGGAAACAAATCGCGCACCGGTTGCGGCCCGCTGTCGAACACTACCCCTTGATGTCTCGCTGGCAAAAATCCATTCGTCCAATTCGACGAACCTCCATTGGGTCCACCCCGTAAATCCGGCAACACGACATAATCGGGTAACGACTCATTGATGCTACCCAAGCCATAGGACAACCAACTGCCAACCGAGGGGAAGCCATTAAATTGGAAACCGCTGTTGGCAAAAAACAATGCTGGCGTGTGGTTCGCGGAATCGGAAACTAATGACTTGATGATCGTCAACTCGTCAGCCAATTCGGCAATTTGTGGAAATAGATTTGAAATCCACAGTCCACTTTGGCCCCGTTGTCGAAACTCCCAGTCGTGTTTGCGAATCAATCCGACCTGTCCAAAAAAAATATCGGGCTGCTCCGATGAATCCAGCGATTTGCCATGAAACGTTTCCAATGCTGGTTTGTAGTCAAAAGAATCGAGATGACTCATTCCGCCGACCAGGCAAATCTGAATTGCTCGTTTCGCTTTCGGCGCAAAATTGGGAAACGGTCCGTGAGTGGATTCGTGAGTATCCTGTCCACGCAAACTCGGGTCGTCCAACAACAATTGCAAAAACGCCGTAGCGCCGAGTCCCTGAACGCCCCATTGGAGCCATTGCCGCCGATCCAAATTATTCAACATGGCTCTGTCCCTATTGCACGATCATGAATTCATTGCTGTTGAACAAAGCTCGCGCGACAGCGGGCGGGCCATGCGCGAGCGCCAGCGCGCGTGCCGCAATGAGTTCTTCTTCCTTTGGCCGGCGACCAAACCCCATTTGAAACATCCAGTCAATCTGAGCGTCCAGTTCCTGGGCAAACTTCGACTCCGCCCGGCTAGCAAAACTCTCACTCATCCGAATCATAAAATCGTTGTTTAACAAACTGAGTGCCTGTAGGGGTGTCGTCGTCACCGAACGACGCGGCGTCGCAGTGGAAGGGTCCGGGCAATCGAGGCCGTCGAGTAAAGCCGAACGGCCGCCTCGCGGCGTAAAACGATACAAGGTCCGTCGATCCAATAAGACATCATCTCGGTCAAAACTCTGATAGTAAGTCGTCCCATTATTCTGGTCGATAATCGTAACATCCTCATATCCCGGCCCGCCACGCGCCAAGTTCAATTTCCCACTGATCATCAATATTGAATCGCGAACCACTTCGGCATCCAGTCGCTTCGGGTTTTTTCGCCACAACCATCGAGATTCAGCGTCTTGGCTCCGGGCGCGATCGTCAACCAACGAAGATTGTCGATAGGCAGTGGAATTCACTATCAGTCGGTGCAAGGGTTTGATGCGGTATCCGTCGTGTTTTAATTCGGTCGCCAACCAATCCAACAATGCTGGATGCGATGGCAATCCGCCGTTGAAGCCGAAATCACTGGGAGTCGCGATCAACCCCTGACCGAAATGATAATGCCATAGACGATTCACCAACACGCGCCGAAAAAGCGGATTTTGATCATCGGTCAACCATTTCGCCAAATGTACTCGGCGCTGTGCAGCGTTCGCCGTTGTGTCCAATTCGAATGAAGCCGATAAGGAAGAAATCGCCGCCGTCGTTCCAGGCTGTACGACAGCACCCGGACTCAAGACGTCGCCGCGTGGCAGGAAAAATGTATCGCCTGGCGCATTGGAGACCGCCGTGTAGCTCGCGATCAAACTGTCCGTTTCAAATTTGCTTCGCTCCGCAACCAATTGTTCTTTTTCGGCGACCCACTTCGATCGTTGGGCAGCGGATTCGGAGGAAAGTTCGGCAGTTAATTCTACTGGACTCACAAAGTTATTTTCCACGCCCGCCGACGCCGCGACTTCATCGGGCGACAGGGCTCGATCATGCAATTTTGCTCGCCGAATTGCCCCTTTGAAATATCGATTGCCTCCGCCTGGTGAATGCCTCAACCCGAACAAGATCCGTGCGGAACTCGTCGGAAAAGTTTGGAGTTTCGAGCTTACGTACGATGTTCCATAAGGCTCACCGTTGCGAAAAGCCGTAATTCGGCCATCGCTTGCGTACGTGATTGCCACATGAACTAATTCGTCACCAGCTGTCTCCAGCGAACCACCAAACGATGCCGTCCGCGAAAAACCATCGCTCCCAGCCATCCAACGTTGCGGTTCCTGTTCCCCAAAAACAATCGCGTCGAAAGCCGCTCCATCATTCGTTTCCACGCTGATGACCGCTCCACCACGTTGATCCAAGTCGCCCAACTGCACCCAGGCCTCCAGCGTTTTCTCTTTCAATTCAAAGGCCAGCGGTTCGGTGATCGCGAAATCTCCATCGCCATCCAGTTGAAGCCCAGCGCTTGTCAGTTGCGCGTTGCCGACGATTTTGACCCCCAACATTCCTCCGGTGTTTTCCAACGCACGGTCAAATGACCATGAGGCAATGGCCTGTGGCCCAGCCGAAAGCGGCACAGCTCCAGCGCGTCGACGATTAAGTATTTGTTGTCTCGCAGATTCTTCCAAACCGGCGATTTCTCTTTCAAGGCAAACAATCTTCTTGGTCAATTCTTCGATCGAAGCGGCGTCCGATCTACTGCGGACCGTTCGCACACCGTGATTGACATCCGCCAGCGCCGCGACCAGACGATAGTATTCTAATTGAGTGACGGGATCAAACTTATGGTCGTGGCATCGCG
>JANNWZ010000044.1:0-9734 GCA_031409295.1 Mariniblastus sp. | reverse complement strand
CTTCGACCCTTTCAGGGTCGTTGCGTTCCGGACGGAACTGTATCCGATGGTGTCGCTGCGCTCAACCACCGGCTAATCGCTGCTATCCCTAACGGGATGATGAGTAAAAAATGCGGAATAAAAAACCAATTGATTTGGCGTACCAAAAAAGTCGGGTCAACCCCAGAGTTTTAGCAGCCCAAGCTCAATCCATTTACTTTTTGTCGGTCCCTGTTTTTGAATTCTGCTTGGCCTGCCACACAGAACTACTCTGTTCGCAGAAAAGTCTCCATTGCGCATCCGTCGTGGACGGATCGGCAGAGCCGGCAAAACTGTTCGGGTCCTGATCCAAAATAAAAGCGGCCAGCACCAATGCCGTGAGGGAGGCGCCCAAACGCGATTGATGATTGCCATCGGCAGCATGCAAACTCATCTCTGGTTGCGCTGTCAGCACGCGATCCCACGTTTGGCCAACCGGAATCAACGATGCTCCGGAAGCGTCCGCCATCTCTTGATAAATTTGTTCCGTTCGCTCGGTCTCCCCGGCAACTCCCTGGCGTCCCCATTCAGCAAAAAAGAAGACCTTGGCGCCCCGCGATTTGGCCCGTTTGGCAATTTCGATCCCTTCGGAGTTGGAATAAATGAACTTTCCGCTCATGCTGATCTCTTGAGCCTGCAGCACAACGCAGTCCCACGCCCGTGTGTCGATTTCGCTCAGGCAACTGGCATCGGCCGCCGCTGCCTTGAGCGTCGCGACACTGTGCGTATGGACGTAGGGTGTCTGTTCGGGTTTGGCCCGCTTTATCAACTGGGCAACCAGTTGCGGCAAATTATGAAACGAAGTGTGGCTATTGCCGATGAACAGAATACTTGGCTCTCCAGACGTCACCTGTTGGGCATCGGATTGTGCGAGGTCTTGGCTATTCGATGTCGAAAAGGAATTGTCTGCGGTTGAGTTCGTCTGGCGAATATTTTCCGTCAAAGAAGATACAGATTTCTTCAGCAGAAACGCGCAAAACAGCGTGGCGATGACGATCAACATTGACCGACGGCAGATCGATGAAATGTGCATGAGTGGCGATGTTCGTAGAAAGAAATCAAATCATCTGAAAAACGTTCGCGAGCAACCAAATAGCTCGGAACGCTTTCGACAATACGAATCCTACTCCACAATTCCACCAGTTCAACTGGTTCCGTTAGTTGAGTTCGATGATGATCAGGCAGTTCCGGCCTTCGATGGCGGTCAACGATAACAATACGGGGTGATTTCGGATAATGGTCGTTTGCGTTTCTATCTGAGCACCAAGAACCTGGCGGGCCTGTCCAGTTGGATCGGTCGGTAAATCGTTAACCGTTTTTAGTGATTGATTTATTGCCACATTGATCGAAGACTCCAAACTAAAAACTTCCGAATCGACGGTCGAAAGTTGTCCTTTCAGCGTCAAGTGGAAGGCACCTGCCAGCGAGCTCCCTTCAGCGACAATTTCTCCATTCGATGGAAGTTCCGCGACGCCATGTCGAATACCTTGTTCTATTAGCTGCGATTGCTGCGGTTGATGAATTACCTGCGGGCTGATTCTCGTTACCGACGAAATAGCGATTCGAGGGTCGATCAGTGGGGAGAACGAATTTTCGACCGGCAAGCGCTGCAACAACTCCACAAGTTCACCATCAGGCGGCAAGGCGTCTTTCGCCCAGTCGTTTTCCTTTCCATCAACGATCAGAGTCATTACGAGATTGATGGAGCGCGGTGGAGTGAGGTTGGCCTCACTTTCTGGTGCGTCCTCGGGTTCATCGAGGGTTCGGAGTATGTTTTGGATTCGCTCCTGCATTTTTTCATCTGAGTAACATACCATCGAGTTAGTTCTCTGGTCGGTTTGAATACGCATGGTCTTCCCTTTGTCTTCTGCAACCACTACGCCTTGCAATATCTGGAGCGCAAATTCAGCGTCAACATGCCTCAATCGGTAAACTTTCAGGCTGTTTTCCTGGGCAGGCACATCATCCTGGGCTCCTACAAAACTCCAACAACTAACCCACAACAGCATTGCGGGAATGAATGAGAGACAAATTGTCCGTATCGAATTGATTGACATGGGGGCAACTCCTGTTTCATGAAATCTAAAGGGAATCGAAATCCAACACTTTGAATGCCGGATAGACTTGGATAAACGTGTAGTTTTTTGTGGTCCGCGGGTCGGTGGCGATCGATGGGGTTTGAACTTGAATACTGATTTTGGACAGGTCGACTTCGGTGGAATCAACTGCGGCCGTTTCAGGTGCATTCGCGGCGGAAGTTTCGGTATCAAGGCTGGCCGTCAAGCCAGATGGATCTGACTCGCTCAGCCACTTCCATCCAGACCACCAACTCCATCCGCTGGCCAAAAGCAACATAGCGCCAATTATGATCGTCCGCCGCTGGGACCAACGGCGGTCTCGTTTGAGTTCAGTCTTCATATTTTGAGCTGAACCGTGGCGCGATGTTCGAGTCAATGTCTGAACTGAAGCTGCAACAACGCGATCCGAATTCTCCCATGTCGACGAGACAAATGCCAAGTCCGAAAACAGAAGCGCCGCGGCTTGAATCTCGTGCTCGAGTGTTTGCCAAGCGTTCACACGTTGTTGACACGTCAGGCAATGCGCCAAATGCTCTTCAAATTCCGCTCGTTGCCCTAGCGAAAGTTCCTGATCAAGATAAAGCTCCCAATCACTACACGGACTAGCGTCGGTCATCATCCACTCCCACCCTCTTCCAAAAGGAATCGACACCGCAATTTCGTGCGTGCGATGTTCAAGTTTGATTTCACACTCCCCGGACTCATTGCCAGTCGTGTCGCAATTTGTTGGTTCGAATAACCTTCCACCATTTTCATCATCAATACTTGCCGTTGCACTGCTGGAAGCGACTCGACGAATTTCCAAATTTGTTCCAATCGCTCACGGTGCTCGACCACGCCACTGGGTTGTTCAGCTGTTACCAGGTGTTGATTTTCCGCAAACACTCTCGCCTGAGCTGTTTGTCGTTGATGCCGACGCCACCATTCTTTGAATACATTGGCCGCGATCTGAAACAACCAGCCTCGAAAATTTGTGATCGCCGGAAGTTTCGCATCGCGTTGCAAAGCGCGCACGATTGATTCCTGAGCGATGTCGTCAGCCAAATCGGAATTTCCGGTCAGACTGCGAGCAAATCGCTGCAATTCCGGCAGTAATTCCTCCAGCTCACTGGGCACGATATCGCTCGTCAGTCTTAGTTTCATTGATCCATAGGTTTTGCAATATAGATGCTCGACACTGCGATTGGTCAAAGGAATAACATTGGTTCAGGTCAAAGTGAGACAAAATTGGCAAATTCACTTACGATTCGCCCTCCGATCCGGAACCTCGCGGTAGCTTTCAACAGCCAATGTCCCGCAGACTTTGCCTATTTTTCCCAAACACACTCGCCAATGGTAAGCTGTGCCGACGCGAACGATTTTGAAGATTGTTCCGACACGAGTTTGCCGATTGTATTGTTACTGACGCTGGGCCGCGACGTCATGCCATCGCATGGTGCTGGTCCCTGGCATCGTGCGGTTGGCAAATGTCTCTCCCGCTCATTTTGAGTTCGTTATTTCGAGTCAAGAAATTGGGATGGTTTATCATGTGTGCTCGATTCTTGGCCGCCCTGGTGTTCACATTTTGTTTGGTGATCGTGGACTTGTCCTGCGTCGAAGCACAATCGACGGGTTCAATTCCTTCGCTCAACGACGAACCACGATGGAAAGCTCCTCCCGCAAAATCGCCAGCTAGTTCTGACGAGACGGTAAAAAAACCCGCTGCCCAGCCTGCTAAATCTCCGGAGAAAGAGGAACTTCAAGACCGCGTCGACGCGGCGGTCGATGCAGCAATCGCCAAACAGGCGAAAGCTGAAAAAGAAAAAGCTGCGGCGAAACCGGACGCGGCCACCCCACCGGTCAAGGATCTTTCCATGAAGCCAGTTTGGAATGATGGCCTGGAATTCAAGACCGCAGACGACGAGTTCAGGATTCACGTCGGCGGGCGCTACCAATTCGATACGTCGTATTTGAATGCTCCGGTTGCGGTTCAATCGAACATCGGGAACCCCTATGCGAGCGGCGCGGATTTTCGCCGTGCGCGACTTCGCATTGACGGCACATTGTACAAATCCATTGATTTTGCCTGCGAGTACGATTTTGTAAACTCCTCGCTGGTCCGCAATCAACCACTCAATGCGACAAATTTCGGCTTCCAGGAACAGACTGTCACTCAGCCAACAGATCTGTTTGTTCAATTAAAAGACCTGCCGCGGATAGGTAATTTACGGATCGGCAATCAAAAAGAGCCGATTGGTTTTGAACACCTGGTTAGCAGTCGGTTCCAACCGCTGATGGAACGTTCTTACAATCAAGACGCATTCTACGGCGGTACATTTAATGGTTTTACGCCCGGTATCCAGGCATTCAAGAATTACGGCGATGACGACATGGGCTTGATCCAAATGGGAGTGTTTCGTCCTGTCGACAGTGTTTTTGCCTTTAACACCGGCAGCGATGATCTGGCTTTTACGGCGCGGCTGACGAAATTGTTGTCCTACGAAGATGAAGGTCGCTACCTCACCCACGTCGGCGGTTCTGTGCGGGCCGCGACGGCGGTTAGCAATAGTCTATCACCCGGTGCTCGCCAAACATTTCGTGCTCGCGATGCAGTTCGAGCGGGAGTGTCCAGCGACTGGGCCGTGCCCGCTGGAATTACATTGTTCGGCGACGATGTAACGTTTGCCAACATGGAATTCGTTGCCGTGCGCAATCAGTGGACGCTGCAATCTGAGTACCTGTTCAGTCAAATCACAGACGCCCAGACTTCGTTGGCAGGACCCGTTACCGGATCGGTCAATTATCAGGGCGGTTACATCCAGCTGTTTCGCTATTTGACAGACGACTACGATCGATATGATAAAAAGACGGGTGTTTTTGGCCGTGTAAAACCCGCCCAGAATTATGCTCCGGGCAGTCCATGGCGATGCACCGGTGGCGCGCGGCAACTCGGTGTGCGCTACAATTGTCTCGACCTGAATGATCAAGGACTCAATGGCGGAATACTTCACAACGTCTCGCTAGGATACAATTGGTTTTTAAACCCCAACGTAAAACTCCAATCCAACTATATTTTCACCTATCGCGACGTCGCGGATACAACAGCATTCCCGGGTGGCAGCGGTTGGATTAATGGTTTCGGAGCCCGCCTCGCGATCGATTTCTAAGTGGTGCGGCATCACTTAAACTGGAACAATCCACAAGTCCGGGAAAAAATGGTCCGAGACGTTTCGGTCCGGAGTTAGCTGCCACAGCCGCCACAGCCACCGCCACACCCTCCGCCACAACCTCCGGCCCCTCCGCAACCACCGCCACAGCCCGAGTAGGATGCGCCATCACCTCCCGCCCGTGTTCGGTCTAACCTAAGCAGTTTGGCGACGTCGGTGTCTAGTGAACTCGTCCCGACCGCCGCGATGCCGAATAAAGCGACTGACATTGCCAAATCGAAATTTGGCAACCGAGTCTCATCGGCGCGCGATTTGGAATCGACGCCATCAACCGGTTTCCTAACTCGTTTCAGGAATTCCAGCAACTGTCTCCCTTTCAAGGTCAAGCGAGGTTTTTGCAAAACGATGATCAACGCGATGACGCCCAGTAAAATTAGCAAGATCAAAAAGCCAACCGGCTTGCCTCTTTCGAGTCCAAGAAAAAGTCGACCAACACCCAACACCAAGACTGCAAAAATCACCATCGCCGAACTGGCCCGGGGAAGCAAAAAACTTCCAAACGACTCGACAAAGCCACCTTCCTTCAACGCGTCAGCAACTTTGACGACTTGGGAACCACACGCGCGGCGGACTGCGAGCAACGATGTTCCGCTGCCCGATCCGGCGGCGGAAACAATCGCCTGTTGTAAGATCGACAGCGGCGTCGAAGGTTTGGTTAGAGTGACTAATTTCTTTTTTGATTCGTCCGCTCCGATGTAGCCCAGTTGGCTCAATTCGGCAATCGCGGCGTCGACGGGGCCCTTTGGTCCTTGGCTCAGGAATGCGACCTCGCTCACACCCATTTTGTTGGCGGACTTTTCCAGCGAAAACGAATCCAGAGTTTCGCGGTTGCGCAAAAATTTTCGCAGCATCGTGGCCACGAAGATTGCAATCACCATCACGACGAAATAAAAAATCAAAAAGTCGCGACCATTCAGATCAAACGGATGAACCATTCCCCACATTAACGGCACGATCGAGAATGAATTTGAAGACGTCTGCATCGCGGGCCTAGCGGGATTTTTTTTAGAAGACCCTGGGAAGATTGCCGTAATCAATCGTCGCAGCCAATAGCTCGGGCGCGGTACCACTACGTTGCGTGCAATATTCACTCGTCGAAACTGGACATCATCACCGAAACGAGTTTCTGCATCCGGCCAAACTTCCAGGGGAATTTCGTCGCCAAAAAAAGTCTGATAGGAGTGCTTCGTTTTCGCATACCAGTCCACGAATTTGTGGCCTTCAATTTCGCCACCGCGTGTTGGTCCGTGGTGCAACGGACGACCGGCGATCGTGCCGCACAAATCGTTCCAATACGAATCGGTATAGATCAAATGCAAGTGCCACGCTTGGTCCACTTGGTCCGATGGTGTGACTGGATGTCCGGCTTCCAAAATGAGAAACAGGAATTTACGGTATTCATGGTTTACCACAATTGCTTGCGCGAGGTCCCAACCGTTTTCGTGAGCCAGTCGAGCTTCAAACGAAAGTTCGGCGCCCGCTGGGGCGATCTGCATCTCGTTCAATTCACCAAAGAGTTTCTGTTGACGTTCATTCATGTCGTTCATCCCCAGGTCAACTTATATCCATTCGAGAATCAAATCGGCGGCATGATATTGCCCGGCAGATCTAGATTACCGTCACTGTATTCGGCTTTGAGATCCAAGACAATATCTGCGTTTCGCCGTGAAGAACCATTAATAATGGAACTGACCACTTATTTGTCAAAAATAAGAAACGGTTGAAACGCGAAACTCAAAGTGACTCGCCGTTTTGGATCAGCCACTCGCCGGCTCGATTTCTGGTGAAATTGGATCGTCGAGATGAAAGCCGTCCAAAAATCAAGTTCCGAGAATCACTTGAAACTGCTGACAGAAAAACGAACTTGATACCAACGCGCAGTCTCAGAGCACTAATACTCAGCGATTTCTGCGCGATTGCGTATCCTAACTTCCAAGCACTCCAAGTAAATATTTGAGAAGTTTGATCTCGAACGAAGCGGGCTATTGAAAAGAGGGTCCGACCTGTACCTTGTCTAACCAGTCCCCAACCCCATCAACTCTCATAGCGTTAACATACGGCGAAGTCCGGCAAGCATGCTACAAACATCACTCGCCGATGTCTTCGTTCCAGAGGGCGGGTTGTTCGCGGATGAAACGCTGCATCAACTCATAACAACGTGAATCGTCGACCACAACGACCTCGACGCCGCTGTTTCGCAACGCGTCTTCATCACCCAGAAACGTGCGGTTCTCGCCAATGATGACGCGCGGAATACCATACAACCGCACTGTGCCAGCACACATTGGGCAGGGTGAGAGCGTTGTGTACAACGTACACTCGCGATAAAACTTGGCGGATTGCCGGCCGGCATTTTCCAGCGCATCCATTTCGCCATGCAACACTACGCTGTTTCGCTGCACTCGTTGGTTATGTCCGGCGCCTACGATTCGGTTATCGTGCACCAACACCGATCCGATCGGAATTCCACCCTCGAGGTAGCTTTTTCGGGCTTGATCGAAAGCGGCTGTCATGAATTGACCCTTCTGAGCTTCGTTCATTTCCGAATTTTCCATCTCAACAACCTTTGGTGCATTTGATAATTTTGCATCTCAATTTCTGGATAATCCTCTTCAATTTATGCACCGAGCATAATTCTTTGAGCGTCTCGCTGGGAAGCCATGCTGGTAATTTCGTTGTATCGCTGCCGCACCGAAAATTCGTTGTGAAAAACCTGTGGCAAACTGCTTGTCTGCGTGCATCCTCGTCGTCTGCGGTCTAACTATCAAGTGATTCCTAACTCTGGCAACTTCATCGCCGGACGCCGTAAGGCTTGCCGCAATCGCCGACGAAATCGAAAATGACCGCAGATCAAGCGGATATTCGCAGATGTTTTTTTTGATCGAGTGTTAGGGAAACTCATGTTCGGTCGAGGGGGCAGCGGTGACCGGTGTCTTTTGATTCGCCAAATACTCGATCAAGTCTCGTAGCTCCCGCAATGTCAGCTGTTTCACCAGATCATCCGGCATCGACGACAGACCGGGTTTCATCCCATCGACATCGGCTTGCGGGATGACAATTGTTTTTCCATCGGCATCCAAAAGACGAATTTCTTGATCGTTCTCGGAGACCAGCAGTCCGGTTTGAATCAAACCGTCAATCGTCTGCACTTTAACTTGCCCAAATCCCTCTGCGATCAACTTGTTAGGCTGCACGATCGAATCCAGCAACGCTTGACGATCGCGTTTGAGCGCCACATCGGACAATTCGGGCCCTACTGCGCCACCACTGCCTCCGACCCGGTGACAACGAACGCAGGAAACTTCGTTTTTTTCCAAGAATATTTTCTCACCGGCAGCGTAATTTCCACCCACCAACGTATCGACATAGATAGCCGACGGGTCGGTGGCTGAAATCAATCTTTGCCGGTATTTCTCGGCGGCTAATTTGAGCGTCGGCTCGGCCCGCTTTTCAGCCGCCAGCATAACATCCAATCGCAATTCACCCGGCATCGTTTCAATTTCACATTCAAAGACATTGGCCGCGAGCCAGTCGGCGGAGTCGGCATCGGACATCCTGCTAACGGTATCGATCACTCGTTGTTTGACGGAATGTTCCGCTGAATAGATAGCGAATATTTTTCGGACCAGCTCCAGACCCGTTTTCGCATCCTGCACTGAAACCAGTTCCGCCACTTCCGCCGCCAACTCCAACGGGATGTTGTCGGTCGATACATTGAACTTGCTCTGCAATTGGACCAGCAGCGGCAGTAAATTCGGATACTCGATCCGGCTAAGGCTGCGCAACCCCATCACTCGGCCTGCAACCAGGGATTGATCGGATAACACGATCGATTCGATTTCGGTTCCCAGTTGTTTGAGGTCCAATGTTCCGACGGCTTCGACTGCAACCGCTGCGACCAACTCCGGCCCTTGCAATAATTTGGCAAAGTTCTCGATCATTACAGTTTGCGCGTCCTCGATCGTTCGTTCCGTGACATCAATGGGACGCCAGTCGTACAGCACCCAGTCGTTTTTTGGCGGGGTCATCCACATGGTCAAAGCGCGCAAGGCATCGGCGCGACGATCGGCTGAAACGGAATCGTCGGCGGCAATTCGAGCCAGCGTGATCGCGTTTGATTTGGCGCCCGTTCGCAAATTGGCACTGATGATCCGACGCAGGATTGCGTCTCGGTCATTGGTATTTTCCACGCGAGTGGACAGATTGGTAAACTGCTCGGCCAAGACGGGCATCAACTCGCTGACCGGCACATCATGAATTGTGCGAACGGTTTCCAGCATGACCGATGGATGGGAATCCGCCAGAAAAATTTTCAAAACACTCTGCAACTCGGCAATTGGATAGCCGTCCCGGTTCTTCGACGCCAATATTTTTCGAATCGCGACGGACAGGGCCACGCGGACGCTGGCCGATTCGTGATTTGCTAATTCCA
>JANNWZ010000043.1:0-30727 GCA_031409295.1 Mariniblastus sp. | reverse complement strand
CCCACGATCTAAAAACATCCAGGGGTAATCGATCTACGCCACCGTGCCAATGATCAAGCTGCAGGCTCGACCACTGGCATTAACTCTTAATAGCTTCCAAAATAAAACTCTGGATGTCTATAATCCAGATACTAGGGGAGTAAAAGTTGCGCAAGCTGAATTGTCCGCAACCTCAAATTTTTGACAGCCCAGGCTAGTGCCCGGCGGCTGATTTCGCCAACTTAGTTCAACAAGATCGTCCCCGGCCCGACGGCACCGTCATTGCCGCTCTCCCACTGGCGGCGAATTTCTCGCAAACCGTAACAACACAAATCATATCGTTCGCTCAAGCGTTCGAGTATCTCGGCGGGTGGATCGTGATCAATGGTCGTTAGCGCGCTGGCAATGCGATAGGAGCGTTTTCCATACGAACAATACGTTTCGAATTGGTCGGACGATTGAGCCTCGCTGCTGCGCAACGCTTCCGGATAAACGCCGGCCCAGAACAATGTAAAGTCACCGATATGCCGGTGCAGTTCCCGCCGAGCCTCACCCAGTCGCGCGGCGGCCTCGGCAACCATTTCCGGCACCGTCAGTAACGGGCGACCGGTAATGCCACGAATCCGGTGCATCATATCGTTGCGAATCGAACGGATTAGCAACCGGGTCAAATAGTCGATCAGTGGTGGATCGACGACCCCGAGTTGGGATTGAAAAGTATTCTCGGCCAGACCAGCGAAATATCGCTCGACGGACGACCGGGGATCCGAGGGAAAAGAGCTTTCTTGCATGACTACCTCCTTGGAAACGTCTTGTTTCCAAAAAATCGAAGTTACCTAATTAACTGTAGTACCGATTTCATATCGAGGTCAAGAGATTTTCCCAGATCTTTTTTGGCAAATTACCCCCACCAGTTGAGGAATCCATTTTGGGGCTCCCCTTATTCCAACTCTCTGTTTTTTTCCAAGGGAAATTGCGGTTACGACGCCGAAGACTCTTGGAAACTCGATCCCCAACGAGGCAACTGAATGACGGTCTAACTTGAAACCTGGTTCAGCCAGGGCGACAACGACTTCCCACCGGTTTGATCGCTATTTTGGCCTCAAACCTAGGCGAAAATTGGATAAAATGTTTGAAAAACCCCTGCAATTTTTAGAAATTCCTGTTTGCGAAAAACTCGAAAAGTTAACACCGTCGACTAGAAAAACCCGCTGGCAACCGTTGCGGTTTCCGTGCCCAGACAGGTTTGGCAGGTCGCTGCATTGTGGCTTCGCGTCTTAACGGCGGATAGGATTGCATCGACAATCCGTAAAGGACCGGCCTTATCTCAAACATAAATTGAGTTTTCCAGATACAGACCGGGCAGAACATCTCAGTTTCGATGGAGTTGATGTGCAACCGAGTTGCCAATCACCAATTGGCGATGTCGTGGTTGCGGTCGGTTGCCGGCAACTCGAAAGGACTGGCGCTATCTTCGACCAGTCTTGTTTTCAAACTGGTCAACACGGCACAGCGCGTAACACGGGACCAAAAACGCCAATCGACTTGGAAGCGTGCCTTGTTCGAGCCAATCATTCCTGAATCGCCGACAACATGGACTGCGCGAATTTAATCACCTCAGCAAGGACGTCGCTTTCGCTCGCTCCATCGGCGGTTGCAGCAATTCGTTTGACGATTGCGGAACCGACAATGAACCCATTGGCGACGGGCTTTAATCGCTGGATATGCTCGGGCTGGCTGATTCCGAAACCGACGCAGATTGGCAATGTTGTTTGCTGTTTTAACCAACCGATATTCTCGACCAACTCCACAGGCAACTCCGTTCGCTCGCCGGTAATCCCGGTTACGGAAACGTAGTAAATAAATCCGCTAGTCTGTCGCGCGATCTCCAGGGCGCGAGTACCCGGAGTGGTGGGAGTGATCAATTGAATCAAACTGAAATCCAACTCGCGACACTTCGCCGCCAATTCCGCCGATTCATCCACCGGCATGTCGGGAACGATTGCACCGGCGACACCGGCGTCGATCGCTTGACGCAAATACTCATCGATTCCGGTGCGAAAAATGATGGCATAACTGACCATCGTGACGATCGGCATCTTGATCAACGGCGTTACCCGTTTGATCATTGCAAAGATCTCTTTCAGTTTTACGCCACCATTGAGGGCTCGCGTGTAAGAGGCTTGAATGACTGGCCCATCGGCAATCGGATCGCTGTACGGAATCCCGATCTCGACCAACTGGCAACCGGCGGCATCAAGGGCCAACAACAGTTTTTCCGTAAACTCCAATCGTGGATCGCCAGCCGTGACGAAGGGCATGAACGCTTGACGTCCATCCCGTTGCAATTCAGAAAAGAGTTTGTCAATGGCAGACATGGATTGGATTTCAAGTAACAAACAAATGAGACAAAAACGGACTTAACGGTGCGAAATGATTGTAATCGACGGGATGGGCCGTCACGCGAACAGAGCAAACACGATCAATCGTGGGACGAACGCAAGCGTTGAATCTCGGCGGCGTCTTTGTCCCCGCGACCGGACAAACAAATCACGACAATTTCATCCCGACCTAGCGCGCTGGCTACTTCCATTCCCTTGGCGATCGCGTGCGACGTTTCCAACGCCGGCAAAATACCCTCCAATCGGGCCACCAAATCAAACGCCGCGAGTGCCTCTTCGTCGCGGCAGCTGCGATACTGGACTCGGCCGGTTGTTTTCCAATGGCTATGTTCCGGCCCAACACCCGGGTAGTCCAAGCCAGCGGATGCGGAATGGACATTGTCGGTTTGGCCATCTTCGTCCTGCAGCACAAAACTGAAGCTGCCGTGTAAGACGCCCGGTTTTCCAAAAGTCAAACTCGATGCGTGCTCGCCCGCCAGGTCGCCACGTCCACCCGCCTCGACACCGATCAAGGGGACATCGGTGTTGGCCACAAACGGATAAAACATTCCGGCCGCATTGCTGCCTCCACCGACACAAGCGACCACCGCATCGGGCAACCGGCCAAATCGTCGCAACGATTGGTCAATCGTCTCGCGACCGATCACGGATTGATAATCTCTAACAATCATCGGAAACGGATGCGGTCCCACTACCGAACCCAGAATGTAATGCGTATCTGCAACCGAACTCATCCAGTCGCGCATCGCCTCGTTAACGGCGTCTCTTAGGGTCCGCGATCCGGTCGTGACGGGGCGAATTTCCGCGCCCAGCATCTTCATGCTCAACACATTCGGCTGCTGCCGCCGCACGTCTTCTTCACCCATATAGACAACGCAGGGCAAACCAAAATGGGCGCACGCGGTTGCCGTTGCGACCCCATGTTGGCCAGCACCCGTTTCAGCAATGACTCGCGATTTACCCATTCGGATCGTGAGCAAAGCCTGGCCGATTGTACTGTTGATCTTATGGGCACCGGTATGGTTGAGGTCTTCCCGTTTGAACCAGATTTGGGCGCCACCACAGCGCTCGGTTAATCGTTGCGCAAAATACAGTGGGGAAGGGCGGCCGACAAAATCCCGCAACAAACCAGCCAATTCGGCTGAAAACGTCGAGTCAGTTTGTGATTTGCGATACTCAAACTCAAGTTGATCGAGAGCCGCGACCAATGTTTCCGGCACAAATCGACCGCCGAATTTTCCAAACCGACCGTGGGCGTCGGGGAGTTGGGAATCTGCACTTGGTGTTGTTAAAAGTTTTCGATTCATGCCGCATTGAATACCGCAAAAAAATGATACCATTCACCGGGCGAACCAGCGATTGTTCATCCGGACTGACCAATCGTCAATAGTTGATAGGAAACTTGACATGCCCGAACTACCCGAAGTGGAAACGATGCGACGCGGAATACGCGGAATCGTGAACGCAACTATCGTTTCCGCCACGCGAACCCCGTGTGACCGCAAGCTGATCTCGATCTCACCGCGGATTGATCGCCTCAATCAGCGGGTCGCCGGCCGAAAAATCACCAGTGTCGATCGTTTGGGAAAACGCGTTGTGTTGCGACTGGACTCGGACGACCGAATTGTGCTCGAACCTCGCATGACCGGTTTGGTCTTGATCGCGAATCCACCGACGACCGAACATTTGCGATTTTGCTTGAAATTGAACCGGAATCCGATCAAGCAAGTCCTGTTTTGGGATCGACGTGGACTGGGGCGAATCACCTTGATGACCGCCGCCGAATATGATTCCAAATGTACCGATGGCTCGCTCGGACCGGATGCGCTGGCGATTGATCCGACCGAGTTTGCCAATCGGTTTCGCGGCCGCCGGCGGGAAATCAAAGTCGCGCTGCTGGATCAAGCGGCTGTGGCGGGGATTGGGAACTTGTACGCTTCCGAAATTTTGCACTTGGCCGGTGTCCATCCCCAAGCTCGGTGCGATCGAATTAGTAAATTGAACTGGCTGGGAATTTTTGCGGCCATGCGAAACGTGCTCGAACAGGCCATTCGTTACGAAGGATCCACGCTATCTGATGGGACTTATCGCAATGTACTCAATGAATCCGGTGGCTATCAAAACGAACATCGCGTTTACGATCGCGCCGGACAGCCCTGTCCCAATTGCCGTTCATCCAAGATCCAACGAATCGTGCAAGCCCAACGTTCAAGCTTCTTTTGTGCTCAGTGCCAACGGCGCTGATGGCTGGTGGGTATGCAGGGAGTTGGAAGGCTGATGTCCAAAGTTGGAAGATTGGTGCGCCAACGTCGACGTCGGATTATCTGGGAGAGTCGGATTGTTTAGGAGAGTCGAATTGGTTGGGAGTGGCGAAATTGGCTGAGGACGTTCGATTGGAATCAACAACGTAAAACAAGTCCCTTTACCGATGCTGCTCTCAACACGAATTTTACCCCCATGGGCTTCGATAATATTTTTGCAGGTAAACAACCCAATTCCGGTTCCTCCTTTACCACTTTCATCCGGTCCGGATTTTGTGGTGAAGTAGGGATCGAAAATACGACGGATCGTTTCGGCCGGAATCCCCGGTCCAAAATCGCGCACGCTCAAATCAACTGAGCGATTCTCGAGGTTCTTTTTCAATCGAATAATTAATCGTCCACCGTTCGGCATGGCTTGCCGCGCGTTGATCAACAGATTCATCAAAACCTGTTGAATCTGGTTACCGATTACCGACACCTCGGGCAGTCCTTCTTCGATCTCCATTTCCAATGAGATGCGATACTTTTGCATTTCACGTTCCAGCAGCACCATCGATTCATCGAGGATCTTTGCCAAACCCGTTTGTTCGAATTGGTCGCTCCGATTCCGCGCCATACCCAGCACCGAATTGGTGATTTTGGCGGCTCGCTGGCCAGCCGTATAAATCTTGTTGAACGCTTTGTCGCGCGTGATTTTGTCCTCGTGCCGCAGACCCATTTTCGCGTAATTGAGAATGGTCATCAGCACGTTGTTGAATTCGTGCGTGGTGGTACTTACTAGTTCACCAAGAGCGGTCATTCGTTGAGCTTGCTCCAACCGCTTTTTGAGCGCGACGACTTCTCGTTTCAGATCATCCAGTTCGGTGTGCTGGCACGGGTTCACTAGCGTTTTTCCAAGTTGGTATAGTCGCCCTAGATTACGGCAGCGAGTCCAAGTTCGCTGGCTTTCGGGCGATAAATTGCGAATCATCGTTACTGTTACCTATCGACTAATCGATCTCGGAATCTAAACCGGTTCTGTTTATAATCGGGTCAGGCAAAAGAGGAGCAGGAATGCGATTGCCCGGCGGGTCAGGGTGGACAACGAAACCGAGAACAAATATGAGTACGGTCGAGAGAATCGAACAATTGGTTGGAATCGCTCAGCAATTGGGCTATCGGGTGCGGTATGATTATTTTGGCGGGACCGGGGGCGGCGCATGCCAAGTCGCCGGTGGAAAATGGTTGTTTATCGATTTGGCCTTAACGTCGGGTGAACAACTGGAAATGCTGCAGAAATTGCTCTCGCACGAACCCCTGTTATTCACGGCGGCGTCGCCGGAAATAATTGCCGACATGCAACGCGCGGCCTGACTTTTCCTTGGAGCGGAAACACAACCGATCACAAGACAGCGGGTAGCCTATTCGTGATACCAGCACCGCACGAATTGGTGCCAGCGGCTGAGCGATTCGCCGCTGGTGCTCAGCTCTCCATCGGACGAACCTTCTTCCCAGCGACTCCAGATATTCGGTAGCGCGACCGTTTCGATGCTAATCAATTTCACATGACTTTCCGCGAGCCAACGGTTGACCTCAGCGACTGCTTGATCAAACGTTTCGTGCTGACCAGGTTTTAGAAATCCGGGTGCCTGAATTTCTTGCGGAACGAAATCTTTATATTTGATCATGGGTCGCCCTACTGCGGCGTATAGAGATTTTGCGTTTGAACATATTTTTCCACTGCTCGAGGAACCAGATAACGAATTGATTTTCCCGCGTTGATCCGCTGTCGCAGGTCGGTACTACTGATTTCAATGCGCGGACTGGTAATATTTAATTGCTGGATTTCGACCAACCGTGCTGGGCTCATGAACGGCTTAAGCATGTTCAAATCGACGTCGCCGTTGCCGGGGCGATTTACGACCAGCGGCGTCGCCAACTCGCAAATTCGGTGCGGTGACTTCCAACGCGACAACGACTCGAGTGAATCATCGCCCATCAACAGAAACAATTCCGCGTCGGGGTGACTCGTCTGAATCTGTTCAAGCGTGTCGACGGTGTAGCTGATACCACCTCGCTCCAGCTCGAGTTTGGACAACACGAACGATGTATAGCCAGCCAACGCCAGCTCGATCATTTCAACGCGCTGTCGGTCGGTACTGTGGGCTCCATTCTGCTTGAGTGGCTGCTGGGCACAAGGCACAAACCAAACTTCATCGAGGTCCGCTTGTTCGCGGCACTGCTCGGCTAAAATCAAGTGACCCAGATGAACGGGGTCGAACGAGCCGCCAAAAATTCCTATCCGCATGTTGGTATTGCAATCTCAAAAGTTGGATCCATGAATTGGCCGGACGACGGGCGAACCAAAACGAGCCAGCCGAATTTGCCAGCCGATTCCGGTTGCCGATTGAATATGCCCGGCCAGCAACCGTTTGCCAAGCGGTCGGTTGATTTATTGTCGGTTAACAGCCATAACGAATAACGTTACGCCTTCCTTTGCTTGGCCCCAAACCATGGACAAACAATCATCCCTGTTCAATACCGATCCGCAACCATGGAATCTTGATGATCAGGATGATTGGTTTGCGACGCGGGTCGTTTTCGCCGGTGCTCCGTTTGGGCCATACGATTATTCCGTGCCAGCGGAACTGGAAAAAAAGTTGCAAATCGGCAAACGGGTCGAAGTGCCGCTGGGGCGCGGCAATCGGGCCATGCAGGCATATTGCGTGGACCTCATCGGGCCGTTTCATGAACTCGCTGCGTCGGTCAATCCGGCGAAACTAAAACCGATCACGGCCGTGCTCGATCAACAACCGCTGCTCACGCCCGCACTGCTGAATTTGGCGAGATGGATCAGTGACTATTATCTCTGTCCCTTAGGGACGGTGATCGAGACCGTCGTGCCACCCGCAGTGCGGCAAGACGCCGGCACGCGAGAAATGCTGTTTCTGAGTTTGGCCGACCAAGTCCTGGAGCAACCCGAAACGCGGAAACTCTCCAAACTACAATTGGAAATACTGCAGACCCTGGCTCAAAGCAATCAAGACTGGACGCCCAACGAGCTGGCCGAAACGGTGGGTTGTACGATGGGGCCCATCGCCACGCTTCGCAAGCGCGGTCTGATCATCACCACAACCAAACGCCGGCAACAAAAAACCCACGAGATCATGCCAGAAAAACGGATGGCCGATTTGGTGCTTAACGCAGAGCAACAAACGGCGCTGGACGGAATCGTCAAACCTATTGAATCCGACTCACATCAGACGTTTTTGATGCACGGGATCACCGGCAGTGGAAAAACCGAAGTCTATATCCGCGCAATTCAAAAGGTCGTCGAGTTTGGCCGACAAGCCATCGTATTGGTCCCCGAAATCAGCTTGACTCCGCAAACTCGTCAACGATTCCGCGCACGATTCGATCATGTGGCCGTGTTGCATTCCCACTTGACTGCCGCGCAGCGGGCCTGGCACTGGCAACAGATCGCGGCCGGAAATGTGCAAGTGATCGTCGGTGCGCGCAGTGCGATTTTTGCGCCGACGCCGAACCTCGGGTTGATTGTGCTGGACGAAGAACATGACGGGTCATTCAAACAGGACAAGGCTCCCCGGTACCACGCGCGGGATGTGGCCGAGTGGCGCGCGCGACAGGAAAAAATCCCTTTGATCCTGGGTTCCGCCACGCCTTCATTGGAGACTTGGCAACGATCGCTCGACGGACGATACCAGCGGTTGTCGCTAAAAAAACGGGTCCTGGATTTGCCGCTGCCCGACGTCGCCACGATTGATCTGCGCATTGATTTTGATGGTCGAAAACGATTTGGACCGATCTCGCAAAAACTGCGCCAGGAAATTTTGGCCGCGGTTGCCGCCGGCGGACAGGTGATCCTGTTGTTGAATCGACGTGGATTCTCGACTCGAATTCAATGCCCGGCCTGCGGTGAAGTTGAGTATTGTCCCGATTGTTCAATTCCGTTGACCCATCACCAAATCGGCAACAAAGCGGTCTGTCATTATTGCGATCACCAAATTCCCGAACCAAAATGCTGCTCGAAATGTGGCCATGCGTCGGTGCGATTTTCTGGTCTCGGGACGCAAAAATTGGAGGCCCATGTTGAAGCGATGTTTCCTGGTATTCCGTTCGCGCGGATGGACACCGATACCATGCGGAAACCGGGCAGCCACGAAAAGGCCTTGGCTCAATTTCGCAGCGGCGAGACCAAAATATTGCTGGGAACGCAGATGATCGCCAAAGGCTTGGACTTTCCCAACGTTACGCTGGTGGGCGTCATCAACGCCGATACCGGGTTGCACTTGCCTGATTTTCGCGCCTCCGAGCGCACGTTTGGTCTGATCACTCAGGTCGCCGGCCGGACCGGTCGGGGAGCCCAAGGGGGCCGCGTATTGGTGCAGACATTTAATCCGGAAAACAAAGCCATCGTGGCGGCCACAACGCATGACTACCTCGGTTTCGCAGCGGCTGAATTGCCGCATCGGCAAGCGTTTAACTATCCACCCTTCGGTTTTTTGGCCCGCATCGTAGTACGCAGTGATTCACAATCTCAAGCCGAACAAATGACGATGCATATTGCGGAATGCCTGACTCGAGCTGCGAAGGAACTAAATCACACCATTACTGTGCTCGGCCCAGCTGCGGCCACGGTGGAAAAACTGCGTGGGAAGTACCGGTTTCATGTCCTGATCAATGCCACCGTCGCCGGGCAATTACAAACGACCATCAGCCGCGCCGAACAGTACGTCAAATCGATCGACGGGGTCCAATGGATCGTCGATATTGACCCGCAAGATATGCTGTGACATCGGCGCCTCACCCGCGCCAGTCCCGCATTCCTATAGCCGGCACTTTCCGCTCGACTTACAATGGAACCTGATTTTCCAACTCTCCCGAGAACTTGGCGTCATGTCTTACCGCGGAATCAAACGCGTTCTCGGTGAATCCAGTCTGGAGCGGAAAATCCGGATCCTGTTCGGCGTTTGTCTGTTGCTGTTGATTGCGGGCTCGTTTCTGTGGGTCAACAAGATTACCGAAGACTTGATTCGCCGCAACACTCGCGATCGAGCCAATGGCCTGAAGACAGATTATATCCTGCGCAACCATCTGGACCTGCAAGATTTCCGTGAAGGAGATGAAAATGCCCGGGCGCTGTTCCAGAGCTTGGCGCATGAAGCCGCTTACATGCCCTATGATGCCGAACCGATAGTGCTCGAAGATCGAATTGGACGGAACCTATTACCTCATGTGATTGTCGCTACCGATCCGGCCGAAATTCGCCGCTTGTTGAAATTAGCGGAACAGACAAAAGCTGAGCAAACCGAGCAAAACCTTCAGGAAATTCGCAAACGCTATGGTGAGCCAGCCGACACCTCCGAGCCCTTGGCCAAAGAATCGGAATTGGTCGAAGACGATTTTAATTCTGACCAACAGTACATCTACTATACGCCACTGATTTTTGAGTCCAAATCGGAATGCAACCGTTGCCATTACCCAATCGCCAAAGACGCCGAGCTGACTCCAGAACCGAACTTGCTCATGTCCCAGATCGGTTCCGAATCGACCAGTCCCGACGAACAAAAGAAATTGGAATTGGAATATTTCTCGCTGGCTCCGCCGGTATTCTTGCGAATCACGCTGGACAATCAGATTTCCCAGGGAGCTATTGTCAAAAACCGGGCGATTCTGATTTCGGTAGCTATTATTACAGCCGTCTTTTCAGTTGCCGCGATTTGGTTAATCGTGCGCTATGTGATTGTAAAACCACTGGAGCACCTCCGCCTGGTCACCGAAGAGGTTAGTCATGGCCGAATCGATATGCGAGCCGAACTCAACACCGGCGATGAGTTTGAAGAATTGGCCCGCTCGTTTAATCGCATGTTGCGCCACCTGCAGGATACTCAAACGGCCCTGCAAAACGCCAACGAAGACCTGGATATGAAGGTCGACGAGCAAGCCCAGTTAAACCTGAAACTGTACGAAATGAACCAAATCAAAAGCGAATTCCTGGCCAATATGAGCCACGAATTGCGCACGCCGCTCAATAGCATTATCGGTTTTTCGGAAATACTGGAACATGCTCAAGGCCTAGAGCCCAAACAAACTCGATTTGCATCCAACATTCGCACTTCGGGCCGTTTGTTGCTGGATCTCATCAATGACATCCTCGATCTGGCCAAACTGGAAGCTGGAAAAATGGAAATTAATCCCAGCGAATTTCACATTCATCAACTCCTCAACGAACTCTGCGAAATGGTCCGCAATCTCGCCGAAAGTAAACAAATCCAATTGATGGCCTGTGCTCCGGACGATCTACCCCTGATGTTCCAGGACAAAATCAAAATCCGTCAGATCTTAACCAACCTGCTCTCCAACGCCATCAAATTTACACCGGAAGGAGGTCGGATCAACGTTACCGTGGATCATCGTACTGGCGAGCCAGGAGAATTGATTATCAAAGTAACCGATACCGGTGTCGGTATCGCCGAAAGTGATCAACAAATTGTCTTCGAAAAATTTCGACAGGGAGTCTCGGCGATCGGCAAAGATGCCCTTACTCGGGAAGTCTCCGGGACTGGCTTGGGTTTGTCGATTGTCAAAGAACTATGCATTTTGTTAAGGGGCGAAATCACACTGGAAAGTGAAGTCGGAAAAGGAAGTACGTTTACGGTGACACTTCCGTGGAATCTGCAATTAGTCCCGAAAATCGACTCGCAAATTTCTCAATCGCTGGATCAATTGACCAAGACTCCACGTCTGGATTTCCGACGAGCCAATCAGCCCTTGGAGCCCACCGCCGAATCACCGAGCCAATTGTAGTTGGAAACGTTAATTTTCACTTGATTTACGGGCTCCACAAAACAGTCGTTCTCTAACACGACGCACGATGCGGATCTGACTTGCGCTATAGCAACTCGATTCCAAACAGCCAAATATTTCGGATTGCAGTCAAAAACTGAGACTGCTGGCAGTTCGCTATTTTACCTTAATCGCCCAACTTGCAACTCAGCCTACGTAGATTGAAGAAACGGGGCCGCAAAGTCTTCCTATGGTTGACAGACTCCCAAGACCAATTGAACATATTCGATCTGTTAACCCATTTATTTCCCTTTAGGAGAGACCCATGACCCGAGTTCGATTTCTTGCAGCGGCATTCTGCGCAACGATGATGTTTGCTTTGAGCAATGTAAACGCTCAATGCAGTTCGTGTGCACAAGGCGTTGCGCCAGTTTTTAGCGGCTATGCAGCCCCCGCTAGCAACTACGTTGCAGCTCCTTACTACGGCGCATCTGCTTATTCCCAGCCGACGAACTACATGCCGCAACAAGTTTCCTATGCTGCGCCAGTTTCCAATGGTTGCAGCAGTTGCGGTACAGGTGGCTATGCAATGCCTCAAGCCACTTATGCGATGGCTCCCGTTTCGTCGGGCTGTAGCAGCTGTGGCCAGGGATGCAACCAAATGGTGCAACCGGGATGCAGCGGTTGCAGCGGTTGCTCACAGGCACAGGGAACTTACACCTCGATGCCAGCCGTTGACAACTCGGGATGCGGTTGTTCGACACCGGCAGTCAACTACTCCCAACCCGTTTCGACCTATTCGGCACCAGTAAATAATGGTTGTTGCTCGGCTTGTGCAACCACCGTCCAGCCACAGCGGCAGGCTCGCGTCCGAATTTTAGGTCAACGTCGAAACAACAATTGCAGCACTTGCAACTAGGACGATTCACTACGGTGGGACGTTCGAGAAGAATCCAAGCGGCTTGTCAGCAATGACAAGCCGTTTTTTTTGGCATGCAGGACTTCTCCGCCAAGCCGAACATTCAATAGCGGTCGCCCAATCATCAATCCACCGCGACCAGGCCTAAAAAAACTGCCGCCAAATGTCGATCCATCGATTCGATATGTTGCAATTCGGCTTCCTCGTCTGGTAAATCTGAAAACCGAATGGTAAAGGCGGCGGGTCGGGCGGTAATCGTCTCGAAATCGAAGGCCGGCGAAGCCAGTACTTCTTCGATTTCCTCCTCGGTCGGTTCCTCTTGATCGTTGGTATCCAACAACAGGAACTTGAAAACCTGGGTCAGTTCAATCTCACACGATTCGTCCTCGCCGCGCAAGAGCAACGACGCAAAAACCACTTCATCATTTAGATAATACAGGACGTATGCGCCGTAGCCATCGGAGCCAATACGATAGTCAATCTGTGGGAATTTACCCGGCAACTTGGCTTCCAACGGCAATTCCAGGTCGCCAGACAATCGGGAGAGTTTTTTCGCAAATAAAGCCAAGGCATCTTTTTCGAGTTCGTCGATCGAAACGGATTGGCTGGAGATTTGATCGCCATCGACGTCATAGCGGGTCAAGGTAAAGGTACTCAATTTCTGCTCGCGAGTTAAACAGGGAAGGAAAAGGGAATGAAACCTCAATGAAATGTCGGCAGTCATGGCCGTTTGTTTTTTTGACCGCCAAGGCGAACTGTTCCGCTAACCATTCAAGGTTGACTGTACTGTCTCCAATAATTTGTCCATTCGCACGGGTTTCAAGATAAGAGCCCCGAATCCAACGGCTTTCGCCCGCGCATCCAGTTCACTATTGTGACGCCCGGAAAAAAGAAACAACGGCAGCTGTTTCCCATTGGCTAACTCACGTATGCGGGCCCCCAATTCAATCCCATCGAAATCGGGTAAACCAAGATCGATAATCGCAAGATCAAACCGGTTGTTTTCTACCATCGCCAATGCGCTGGCACCATCGCCAACGGCGATAACGCGATATCCGAATTGTTCGAAACTGAGCGATATGACGGCTCGGATATCGGCGTAGTCATCGACGAAAAGGATCAAGCGATTAGAGGGGGATTCGTTCACGGTAGGCCCGCAGTTCGTTACAGCTGAGAATAGGCAGTCGGCTTCAACATCCATTTCTGAATCTTGGAAACAGTATCCTGGTATTCTGGCAGATCTTTCATTCGCAGCCATTCAGGATGTGCTAAAAAACTCTTCCAATGTTGGGCGTGTTCCTCGTCGCCGGCGGCGGTAAGCATATAAATCAGATTTGGCGTATCCGGCCCAATCAAGGTCTCACCAAAAAACACAGGCCCCAATTTTGTATCGCGCATGACCTGAATTTCGCCCTCGTTAAACATCTGGACTTTACGCCGCGCGTGATCTTCGGTGTGACTTTCGTACAATCTCAATTCAAATATCCGGTTTTTGTTTTCCAGAGAACTTGCCGGCAGCTCGATTTTTGGCATGCCGGCAAACGCTTTCATCAACCGGGATTCTATTCGGTTGAAGATCGGATCAGCCAATTCGCGGGCAAAATATTCGGTCGACGCGGTTTGAAAAACCTGATCAGCGGCTAAATTGGCGTTCAAGTTGGTAAACTTTTCGATGTTTGAAAAAGGAATCAGGACAAATAGGGAATGGTCGTTTTCGTCAGATTGGTTGATAAAAACTCCAATCCGGTCGATCCCTTGGCGGTTGAGCGCCGGCAAAAATGCCTCGTTTAGATGCTTTTCCGCAATTTGTTGTTTTTCGAAATCGAAAATTTTATAGATTCGCAGCTCATAATACTCGGGAGAGGGTCCGCTGGACTGGAGTTGGGCTGCCGCCAAAGGCCAACCGCAGCATCCTGCCAATACCAACGTGAACACAAATTTTGTCAAAAATGAAACCATCGTGATGCGCTCCCATCCATTAATACTGATTCGTAAAATAAGCCGCCAAAACACTACACTACGTGGGAAAACAAGCGTCAATACCTCAACTCAAATGCCATTGAGCACGTTTCACGATCCCGCAAGATCTCAAAATAACAACTCAATAGGCAAGATGCGAGCCAAGCGAGCCTCGAATATTGAACTGTGAGTCGCAACGAACTCGGGCAATCGGGTTTACTACCGTCACCCGACATCGCCTGAAACTCCCGGTTTCGGCCAGTTATTTGGGCCCAATGGACCTGCTGCAGACACCAAAGTCCCCTGTTTCCGGTTGACGCTGGCTCTTTGATCCGGTATGTTATTGGGTTCGGTTAAAGCAATCTTGGGCTTTGTTTAGACGAAGTGCGAAAGCGGCAAATGGCCACGTTGTCACTGGATCGAATCACGAAACGGTTCGGTCACGACAGCGCCGTCGTCGACGATATTAGCTTGGAAATTTTTGACCGAGAGTTTTTAGTCCTGGTTGGTCCTAGCGGTTGTGGCAAAAGCACCACGCTGCGAATGATCGCTGGACTGGAGACGTGCACCGCTGGAAACATTCGAATTGGAGGCAGCCTCGTCAATGATGTGGCTCCGAAAGATCGTGATGTTGCCATGGTGTTCCAGAACTACGCCCTGTATTCCCATTTATCGGTGTACGGGAATTTGTCGTTTGGATTGACACTACGTTTTGGTGGCGGAGTAATTGCCCGTGGTTTAAGAAAGTTTTTCCAACCTCGTCGCGCAACAGAGTTGGCTGCACAACAGCTCGCTCGACTGCCCGCCGGGATTGATGGACAAGTCCGACAAACGGCTACCCGGTTAGGCATTGAACATTTGCTGGACCGAATGCCGCACCAACTGTCCGGCGGTGAACGACAACGCGTTGCTTTGGGGCGCGCGATTGTACGGAATCCGGCGGCATTTTTATTGGATGAACCACTTTCGAACCTCGATGCGAAACTTCGGCAGCAATTGCGAACCGAACTACGTCGACTGCATGGTGAGTTGCAGGCAACGTGGATTTATGTGACTCACGATCAGGTCGAGGCGATGACGCTGGGTGATCGCATCGCCGTGATGAACGAAGGGAGAATTTTGCAAGTTGGCCGGCCGCTGGAAGTGTACCAGTGTCCAGCCAACCTGTTCGTGGCCAGATTCATCGGCAGCGTGCCCATGAATTTGATTTCAGGAACGGTGCAGTGGCGAGACGGGAAAATTGAGTTTACTGGAGGTTGCTGTCAACTGGTTGATGGCTCGCTGATACAACACGATGCGGCAAACGAAATCGACTGGCCGGCTTACCAAACCGCCATCCTTGGTTTTCGAGCTGAAGATGTTGCTTTGTCCGAGCCCGATCAAGCCGACTTCACAGCGACCGTGACGTCTGTGGATCGGCTGGGCGAATCGACGTTGGTGCATCTGCAACCGACGGCGATGAAGCCAAGCAGAACTGCAACCGGAATAACCAACAGCCGATTAATCCAGCCTGGCTTAGTCGTGGAAGAAACTGAACTGACGGTGCGACTGGCCGCCCATTGCAAGATTGTCGTGAACGAACAGTTGGGCTTTCGAATCGACCGGAAAAAAATTTTATGGTTTGATCCGCTAACGGGTCAAAATTTGCGGAAAGAAAATCATGAACGCCAATGAAGTGTTGCGAATTGTCGATTCGCTCCATCGTGAAAAAAGCATCGAAAAAGAAGTTGTTTTTGTTGCGATCGAGTCGGGCTTGGTTTCCGCTGCGCGAAAGCACTTTGGAGAAGACGCCGATATTGAATTCTTCATCGACCGCCAGTCGGGCGAGATCGCCGGTCGCAACGGCCAGGAAGAATTGGATTACGAAGAGACCATTGGACGCATTGGAGCCCAAACTGCCAAGCAAGTGATCATCCAAAAAGTCCGTGAGGCCGAGCGAGATTCGCAAATTGCCGAGTTCAATGAAAGCGTCAACGACATCGTTACGGGAACCGTGCATCGCAACGAAGGTCGTGTCACCACGGTCACGCTTGGCCCGGTCGAAGCTATTTTGCCCCGAAGTGAACAAATTCCCGGCGAGACACATCAACCCGGGGAACGGATTCGCGCCCTGGTGACTGAAGTCAAAGCCCAAGGCAGCCGCGTGAAAGTCGTCGTCAGTCGCACTCGGCCCCTGTTCGTTCAACGGTTGTTCGAAAGTGAGATTCCGGAAATCGCCGATGGCGTCATCACGGTCAATGCGATTTCACGCGAACCTGGCTATCGTTCCAAGGTCGCCGTCAGCAGCTCCGATTCCAAAGTTGATTGTGTCGGAGCGTGCGTTGGAGTTCGCGGAAACCGGATCAAAATGGTGATCGATGAGCTGGCTGGAGAGCGGATCGACATCGTTCGCTGGGAACAGGATCCGATGATGCTCATCCCCAATGCCTTGCAGCCCGCCGAGGTCGACGAAGTGATTTTGTGCCAAATGATGGGACGCGCTATTGTGCTCGTGCGAGACGACCAGCTTTCCCTCGCCATTGGAAAACGGGGCCAAAATGTCCGCTTGGCCAGTAAACTCTGCAATTGGGACATCGAAATCATGACCCAACCGGAACTCGAAAAACAAATCGACCGGGCCGTGCAGGGTTTTTGCAAAATTGAGGGCGTTAGTGAAGATTTGGCAAATCATCTGGTCGGAGAGGGTTATTTGTCCTACGATGATCTATCGGTAATTGAGCCGGAAGACCTCATGCAAATGGGCGGTTTGACCGAAGCTCAAGTCGATGCGATCGTCCTCCAATCGGAGGCCCTGGCCGAAGAAGCTGAACAGCGAGCATCCGAAGAGAAACACCAACGCAAAATCGACGCTGACGAAAAGAAACGTACTGATGCGAATTCCAAAGCCGCCGCCGATGCTGCGGAGGCCCGTGCCGCCGAGGCCGATGACAAAGCCGCCGACGCCGGTGACAAAGCCGCTGACGACGAATCAAACGATAATGAAATAACCTGAATCCCGACCGCTGGTTGAGTAAAATTGCCAAAGGTCGGAGTGCCGTACATGCGAGTGTGCCTCAGACTTCTGCGGTTCCATCCGACATTGCCAAGCGGCTGATATCAGAGGGCGATTTATGTAACAACTTTAAGAAATTCGTTCGACCCGGTGACTCGCTGCATCAGCATCACCGCTCGAATCAAAACAGGAAGGCTACTCAACGTGCCGATACGCATCTACGCGTTTGCAAAAGAACTTGGGCTTGATAATAAGCAATTGCTGGATATTTGCGAAAGTGTAAATATCACGGGGAAGGGGTCTGCGCTCGCCAGTCTCGATGACGATGAAATCGCAAAGGTACAGGAACATATCCAGAGCCAGCGTTCGGCCGCGACCCCGCCTTCGACATCTACCGCCGAGCGGCTTCCCATGCGACCGCCTGGTTCCCGTCCGACGGCCAGGAAGATTGGTGAGATTGGGACGCCTCCTTCCAAATTGACCGCCAGTCGTTCGGAACCCAGTGTTCAAGCCGACGTTTCGGACATTCCTTCAACCGAGGAAACTCCGAATAAGACTGCTGCTGGGCTGCTCGCTAAACTGCGACAAAACAAAACCGATGCTCCTCCTGAACCGACTAGCCGTAGAGCTGATGAGACCACAGTGGCGCCTGCGCCCGCATCCCCTGTCACGCCTCGCCCCGAACGCCTGGCTCCGCTTTCGCCCCGTCGACCGGGCAGTGTGAACCGCTCCACAGCTTCCGTTCGCGATCTCGACCAGCGTTCCAAACGCCCAACCGATGATGATCCTGGCCAAAAAAATACGCTTCGCCGCAAGACCGGTCTGAATATCAAATTTTCGGCCATGCCAGATGTGAAACAGCCGTCCACAAAAACAGCGGAAGCGGTCGAAAAAGTCCAGAAGCCAGATATTGCGCTTCCGCACGACGCGATCGCCAAAGCACGTACCGGCGCTTCGCCGCTGGACGCGTTTACCAAATCGTCAAAAACCAAGGTCAAGAAAAAAGGCAAAGGCAAAGACGGCGAATTGGAAAATGATAAAGTAGAGGCGCCACCGAGCGTTCGACGTGTCAGCAGTCGTCGCGATCTGCCAACCGAGGTCGAAGGTGAAATGGGTGCTCGTCCGACGCGCAGCTCCGCCGCTCGCCGGCCAGCCGCCACAACCTCCCGTCGACCCGGTGGCTATCGACGCAGTTCGGGTCGCAAGCGGGCCGGCGTGAATACTGCCGCTCCGCGAAAAGGAAGCGTGGTTTTGCAACTGCCTTGCACCATTCGTGAATTTTCTGAGGCCGCGGGTGTCCCGGCCGTACAGGCGATTCTGACCTTGCAACGACTCGGCAGCGATTCATCCAAAAATATCAATTCTCGGTTGGACGACGACATGGTCGAGTTGTTGATCGAAGAATTGGGAGTCGACGTGGAAATCCGCGAAGCCGAATCGATCGAAGATTCCATGTTGGCCGAGTTTGGTTCGCTGGATGATGAACCCGAATTGCTCCTACCGCGTGCCCCCATCGTGACGTTTCTCGGTCACGTTGACCACGGCAAGACCTCGCTGCTTGATTCGCTGATTGGCATTGATGTCGTATCGGGCGAAGCCGGGGGAATTACCCAACACATTCGGGCCTACGAGATTTTCAAAGGCAATAAGAAAATCGCCTTCGTAGATACTCCGGGCCATGAGGCCTTTACGGAAATGCGCGCACGCGGTGCCAATGTGACTGATATTGCGGTTCTCGTGATCGCCGCCGATGACGGAATCATGCCACAAACCGAAGAAGCCATTAGCCATGCCCGGGCGGCTGGCGTGCCGATTATCGTCGCTTTGAACAAGATCGATTTGCCAGGTGTGACGGCCGACAAAACACTGCAGGATCTCGCCGCTCATGATTTATTGCCCAGTGAATGGGGAGGCGAAATCGAAGTCGTACGAACCAGTGCTACCACCGGATTGGGAATGGATGAATTGCTGGAAACCATCCTGTTCACTGCCGAAATTCACAATTACAAAGCCAACCCCAATCGTCCCGCTTTCGGCACCTGTATCGAAGCCGAACAACAGTCCGACCGTGGCGTTGTGGCGAAACTCATGGTTCAAGGTGGGACCCTGCGGGTCGGTGACACGATCGTATGCGGATCATCATTCGGTCGCGTGAAAGCGATTCATGACACCTTACATCCCACCAAGAAAAAAGACTCGGCCGAGCCTTCGACTCCAGTCAACATCACCGGTTTTGATGTGGCCCCCGGCGCAGGTGAAAAATTCTACGTCGTCGATGACATTGCCAAAGCGCGTGAATTGGCTGCCGATCGAAAATTCAAAGGCACCGTGGAACGGGTCGGCGGTCGATCGACCAAGACCTCGTTGCAGGATTTCCAATCGTTGCTCGAGACTGGCGATTTAGCCGGACGGAGCGGCGATATGGTGACGCTGAATTTGATCATTCGCGCCGACGTGCGTGGCTCGCTGGAAGCGATTCAAAAAGAACTCGGAAAAATTTCGCATCCCGAAGTCCAGATTAAAATCCTGCAAGCATTGCCGGGTGGCATCTCCGTCGCCGACGTGCGATTGGCCGATGCTTCCAACGCTGTGATTGTCGGTTTCAATGTAGTCGCCGATGAATCCGCCCGTTCCCTGGCCGATGAACTCAAGGTCGAAATTCGTCGCTACGAAGTGATTTACAAAATCACGGACGATCTTCGCGCCACTCTCGAAGGTCGACTCAAACCCGAAGAACAAATTGTTGAATTGGGCATGGCGATGGTGCTCAAAGTCTTCAACGTCAGCCGCACGGGGAATATCGCGGGCTGTCGCGTGATGCGCGGCAACATCGAACGTGATTGCCGCTTGCGCGTCGTGCGCGAAAGCCGCGTGATTGGCGATTACGCCATCGACTCCCTGAAACGCGAAAAAGACGACGCGAAAGAGGTCCAACGTGGTATGGAATGCGGTATCAAGTTGGCTGGCTTTAACGACGTTAAAGAAGGGGATACGCTGGAAGCCTACAAAATCGAAGAGGTTGCCCGGACCCTGTAAGATATTAGAATTTTGGTCACTCCGACGCGACAACTTTCGAGGTTGGACCCGGCGGGAAGTTTCATCACTTTGGGGTTCATGCGCGGCAGTAGAACTTGGAATTGTGACCGAAGTAACATCGTAATTTTTGATTCATGGGTCGTAATCCGCCGGCGAACCTGGTGGGTCAGCGACCTTTTTTCTCCCCGCATTGGCAAACCGACACCTTTATCCGCTCACCCAAAAAACACGAATCACATGAGTTCACGTCGCGTCCTGAAAGCTGCCCAAGCCATTCGAGAGGTCGTCAGTATGGCGATCATCACGGATATCAAAGACCCTCGCGTCAGCGACGTTACGGTGACCTTTGTCGAAGTTGCTCACGACATGCGGAACGCGAAAGTTCACGTTTCGATCATGGGAGACGAAAAGAAACAAAGTCTTTGTCTGCGTGGGCTGCAAAATTCAGTGGGTTTTTTGCAGTCCAAAATCGGCAAACGGGTCGAAACCCGCTACACTCCCAAGATTCAGTTTGAGCTGGATAAAGGACTGCAACATTCCATGATCGTGACAAAAATTCTGGAAGAAGTCTTGCCCAAGTCAAGCCCTCAACCAGAATGGGATGACTCCGACGAGTAAACAACGTTCCGCTGCCAGTCCTTCCCCGTTCGCCATCGACCCAACGTTTACGTTTTGTTTGCTACTTGTTTTGCCGCCTGCTAACTTCACCCCACGTTCTTAACGCCAAAGTATTTCCATGTCTGCCAAAGCCCGTGCTGATCTGATTCTCAAACTTCACAAGTTTGTCAAAAAAGAATTTGCCATAATCGCTCCGCCGACCAATCGAACGGTGATCGAACACATGCTCTATGGCTGCTGTCTCGAAAATTCGACCTACGAAGCGGCCGATGAAGCGTTTGCCAAACTCCAACAAAACTTTTTCGACTGGAACGAAGTGCGTGTGACGACCGCTTCTGAGTTGGCCGAGTTGACCAAACATCTGGCTTTCCCAAAACAGGCCGCGTTAAGCATCAAGAAGACACTCCACGGAATCTTCGAGTGCTACTATCAATTCGACCTGGAATTTCTCCGCAAGGAAAATTTAAGTAAAGCAATTCTACAATTTGAGAAATTCAAAGGCGTTTCCCCCTTCGTGGTTTCTTACGTCGCGCAACACGGTCTGGGTGGACACTCGATTCCACTGGACCGCTCGATGATGCTGTTATTTTACACCCTGGGTATCGCCAACGAAGAAGAAGCGACCTCCGGCCATGTGCCCAGCTTGGAACGAACCATTCCCAAAGCCAAAGGTATCGAATTTGCTTCCCTGGTTCATCAGCTGGCGGTGGCATTTGCCGCTGCTCCGTTTAACCTGAAAATTCGCGATCAATTGTTGAAGATCAATAAAGATGCCAAAGACTTGTTCCCCAAACGCGGTGTCAAAACGAAGCCCGCCGAAGTCGTCGCCCCAGTCGAAGTGAATGTCGTCGTTAAGAAAGATGACAAGAAAGACGTCAAAACGAAAATCCCGGAAAAAATTGAAGTCCCTAAAACGACTCCTGGCAAGAAAACCAAACTTCCAGAAGTCAAAAAGAAACCGACCAAAGCCTCCGCCACAACAAAAAAATCGCCCCCCGCCAAACCTGCCGCACCAACCAAGAAAAAACTGCCGACCAAGGCCGGTGGCAAACCTATCACTAAGTCACCCTCGCGCCCCAAACCACGTTAGCTTAAGACAACGAGTACGATTCGGCTCTGCCTTGCGCTCCGATTGATTCCGGAGCCATTGCGTCGAGGCGTCGCCGATTGGCAACCATTGATTCGCCAATACTCGCAGCGTTTCAAGTGCCTGATATTTTTTTTGATCAGCACTTTCCACGCGGCTTTCCCTCAAGGGCCGTCCTGTTGCCCACTAATTGGACCAAGATTTCAGAACTTTCGAATGTTGCGAGTCGGGGCGGTTACCGGTAGGGAGTGGGACATCAGAATTCCGGCTGGCAAAAGTTCATTGGACTGGAATCACAAGTTGCACACACGGCAAACAAAGATTTTGTATTCCCTCAACCTGAATATGATGACAAAACAAAGCATGGTTGAGTTACCGGTCGAAACAAGCAAAGCGACGCCATGGACCACCGTCCCTTTGCTCGATCAGTGAAATCTCGCGAAAATTTGCCGAAAAAGGGACGCAACAGTCCATTAATTCCCGGAAAACGCCGTCGGTGCACACACCATTTCGCGGATGAATGATCGTCAGGTGCGGCAACTGTATCCTGGGCACATGCGTCGGGGTCCCAAGCAGTTCCAGCCGCAGGTTCTCAAATTGAATGGCACCCCCGACGACCGACAGATAAACAAGGTTTAACTCCCGCACGGGAGGTCCAAACTCAATCGTGACGTTGATAGGACAAACAGTCTGAATTCGAACCTGCAATAAGGACCAGTCTTCAACTTCATCTTCGCGACACAAGGTGACATGCGCGGGAATCAGCGCAGCCTGTGCCGGATTGAATTGATGTCGAAGTTTTTCGATTTCAGGGAATCCATACAAGAATAGGCTCGCTTGACGTCGCCTCGATTTGTCCTCGCCTGTTTTCATTTATTATTCCAACTAGCGATTGAGTTGCCCGACGCCGGTTCCGGTAACCGCGTTTGAAAAAATTGACTCGAGCCTGGTTACCCGAATTTGCAGCACGTTTTTTAAGGTCGGATCGGGTTCGGTGTTTCAGACCGACCTCCATTACTGGCGAACTCTCGAATTTTGTTGACGTTCAAAATCAATTCACCATCGACCGCAAATTGTCGACCGTCCGGTAGTTTCGCGCCGTCGTCACAACGCCTAAATGCTTTTCTGCGTTCGCGGCCAATTTGGAACGGCCGATACCATCGGGTGCCAAAAGATAGAAAACACGGTCTGTAATTTTGAATTTCTCCGTCGGTAATTTGATCGCATCGAGGGCCTGCGCATTCGCCTGCAATGGCGGTTCGGCGAGAAAGAAAAAGTGCAATGATTGGGGCGCGGCCACGGCATTGGGAAACGGATTCGCTGCGATCGCCGCCAGCAGATCGTCCCGGCCGAGTAGCAGGAGATGGGGTCGAAATCCAAATTGCTCGGCGATCCGATCCCTAATTTTCGTGGCCAGCGATGAAATGGACTTAGACGGTGATTCGAACACCACGTTGCCGCTCTGGATATACGTGCGCACGTTTTTGAATCCCAACGCTTCGAGTTCGGACTTAAGCTGGACCATCGGCAATCGGCTGTTACCCCCTACATTGACACCACGAAAAAGTCCGATCCACGTTGCCATTGTTGCCTTTTCAAAATCCAATGAACTTCATTTCGACAGTACACTGTTTGTTCAATACCGTTGTTAGGGCACCGCAAAACCCTGCGCCGTCGGTGCGTCGTGAGCAATCGCCGTCACAATTTTCCAACCCATGCTTTCCCGACGCAAGGTGTAAGCAAAACCGAACCGATTAATCTCCTCGGCCTTGGAATTGAATCTCACAAAAACTCCGGAAATCGTCGCCAGGGTTTCAGCTAACGTTTTTATTGCCAGATTGAGAATCTCACTGCGCCGATACCCCAGAGCCCGCGCCTGTTCAATCAGTACAGAAGCCAATCCAACTGCACCGGCCGAATCTGAAATGAGCATGACACCCCCCGGCGACATAAACAAACTGGGCAAATGGTAAAAAGCTGCCACAGCATCCGGTTCCAACGTCTCAAACGCTGTCACATAAGCCTTGATCATCTCGATCGGAGTTTCATTCATGTCAGCGCACATCCTGTCTGAATCCAATGGAACCGAGAGTTATCACTTCACCAATTTAGTCGCCGAATCAAGCCGACAAGAGGGGAAAATTCCAAAAAATGCTGGGCGACAAAATACTGGAGCCATGCCAAGACATTTTTTGCCAAGACATTTTTTGTCGCGTTACTTACTATCAGAGAATTACTATCCGAGTAGGTGCGGTAACTTGGCGGCCAGCAACTAGGGCTGTTGGTTTGGCTCCCGCATTCTGTGCGAGTTTAGAGCTGCCAAAGACCGCATTCAATACCTCCCTGAATAACGATGGCGCATGTGCCGTGGCCTGGAAGTTCCATGGGTGGTAATGCGATTTCTGCACCCGCGACTTCCGCCGCAGCTACCGACGCTACGATGTCGTCGACTAGCATATAAGGCCTTACGACCGGGGTTTCAGTATCGCGCAGCGGCTGTCGAACGCCAAGCAATCCCCCGCCGATTAGCTTTGCAGTTCGAGCTCCACCAAGATTCGGTTCAGGATCACCGAAGGTTATGCCGTGCACCTTTTCATACTGGGCGCAGACTGCGTTAACATCCGGTGTGACAATCTCAAGGTATTGAATTTGCACCATTTTCCCTTCGGTAATTGGTTTACGTTCGAAAGACTCATCGTTGGAACCGCCAGTGCCCGCACGGTCGACGCTGGAAGACGCAATTTGAGATGGTTGACATCCGCTAAATAGCTGTACGATTCCAAGAGGAACAGCCAAAGTAATGCTGATGCGGAGCAAATTGCGTCGGTCGAGGATGGGCATGCTGATTTGTCACTTAACTTTTCGAGTTACCCAGCGGCGGAGTAAATTCTGGATTTATCAGTACACCTGAGCGCCGCTGGGGGCGAGTAGTTTGGAGTCTCTCAAGGTAAGGGCGACGTTAGTTTTCTCTGTTTGCCGCCTGGTTTCCCGGCCGTGCCACACGATTTCGTCCACGCTCAATTGATACTCCACACCCTCTCAGAACCGGACGAGCGCTGTTAACGCATCCGGCTCCCAGCTAACACCGGTCACCTCATGGCCAATTCTCAAACAACCAGGAAGTCGGGCGGTTCAGGACTGTATTATTAGCCATTTGCCGAGCCTTAGCAACCAAGGCCACGATTCGGGTTGGGCAAAGGGTGGTGTCGCAGGTAATTGTTGTAAGCTTCCCAACTGATTCGAGAGTTCTGACTCCGGCGGCGCAGCCAGCGCAACCCCATGCGACGAGCCGCTTCGCGGTCTTTCAACACCAACGGTACGATTCGGCCATCCGAATTCCAAAAAGTCCTTTGCCGTTCTCGCCTCTGCGGCTGGTCGGGCATACTCGATTCCTTCATGATTGGATTTCACACAAGGCCAAGAACTGCTGGGTCTCACTGGTTGCCTTGATGACGGGCTGCTCTCGAATTCTAGTGTTAGTGGGACGACTGTGTGTAACGCGAATGGGCTGGCAACGCATAGTTAGGTGCTGGTCTGTTCTATCCCATCTAACAGCGCAGCTTTAAGGATATCAATATTTATGGTTTTTAGTGTCCTGAATTTGATACAGTACCCCGTGACCTTTGCCTTGCCGAGTGTCTTTCCATATGTCTCGGCTAGGTACGTCTTGTCCGTTAATCCCATTAAATAAATGGAGATTCCTGTTGCGTTTGCGCTCATGCCAATCTGATAAAACTCTCTGGTTTTGCCATCAGCATAGTTTATAGTTTGGAATCCATAACCAATGTTCGGGTTGGAAACCGTTTTCCCTCGTTCGTCGTTGCCGTCTAGGAACCACAATTTACAGTCTGGCATCAACGCCAGAATGATTCCATGCAGTTCTTGCATCTCACTTCGTTTTGGCTCTGCTTGAGCTGCAATATAGTCTTTGATTTGTTTGCGCACGTTCAAAAAACAGTTCCTTTACTAGGTCAATTGTTTGAAGAATTTGAGCTATCTAACGACCCGCATCATCGGACGGCGGGAGTAGACTTTGATCTTAGAAAACGCTGCCCACCGCCGCTCCAGTGCCTGCGATGGTTCGACGGCACTCCCAACAACCAAGCTGCCGCGTTAGTCGGCCCCGACGTATTCCGTCTTGCCGGTCTTGAGCTGGACTTTCGCTTCGTCGCTCTTACCACATGTTACGCGCAGCTCGCCCTCCTGCAATCGCAGATGGCGGATCACCGGCTCACCTAGGGTCGGCTTGATTTTGGCTTCGGCGAAAATATCCACGCTCCACGCAAGCGATCCGTCCTTGTCAAGAGCGACCAGGCGGCGCCCATTGCTCTCGACGTAAAAGACCAACTCCGTCTTGGGATCTTTGAGAGAAATGACGGCCTTCGGATAGGCTACCAGCGAAGCGTGGGTAGCAGCGACTTTCTCCGGCACTTCTTTTTCCTGCGCGGAAGATGCTGCGCTGAGACAGAGGTAGAAGGCCAAAGCAACGAAGAACATATCACGGGGGACCGAGAACGGCGTCATTGAAGGAATCCTTGAGGGTGATGTTTGCTGATCCACTTCCTAGGCGAGGATCGCCCGGCCGCAGATTCGATGCGCGACCGCGAAGTATCGCCGCTGCCGCCAAACGTTTCGATTCACCCAGCGACGGAATGAATCATGGATTTGTAAGTGCACCTGATTGCCGCTTGGGTGCAATCGTTGGTTCGGCGGCGGTCGAGTAGGATCAGCGCCACGAGTGCCACCGAAATACTTGTCATTTTATGATTTTCCGGAGGATGATGTTCGTGAGAGCTGACATTGGACCTGCCAAGCCAATAGCCACTGCAATGTTGTCCGTGGCGAGCCATATGATCCAACCGATACCGGATCCTGCGATCGCGCTCAAAAGAGCCGCGATAGCTTCAGAGAGTAATGCTCGTTTGTCGTTCGGTTCTTGTTCCATAGTGTTTGTTCTTTTTGATGTGTTGAGACGCCGACCAATTACAGCAGCGGCTGGGCCCGAGTTACGGAATGAGGCCCAAAAGTCCGTCATGACCCGCCGTCTGCTGCCGCGTCTGGTTCAGGGTTAGCGGCGCAGCCGTACATCGCGATGCGACCGCACCCCGCGCACATGAACGATTGCACCAAGCCGGTGGTGGGGTACTGGCCCGTCCAGAAGCTCGCGCGATCTTCCGGCAGTCGGTAAGTAAGCGGTCCGGCCACCGCGCGTCGGGCCAGACCACCTGGGGCAAGGTCCATGATGAAGATGGGATACATCGACCCCTGACATTCCACGCAAGTTCGCACTTCGGCTGCCATTTGACATTCCTGGGGACTAATTTAAAGATAAACGATCACTGTCGCCGAACGATTTAGCTCAGCAGCCTATGGATGTTTTTTGATTTTCTGCTTCTGCATCTTTTTGGCCAAACAAAAACGAGCAAATGCAAGAAGTCTTCATTAGCAGGGGGACTTGCAAGAGCCACCAACCAACACAAAAACCGAAGCCTGATTTAACCTCGGTTTTTGTGGGTTTCAAAAGTACACCCGATAGGATTCGAGCCTAAAACCCTCGGTTCCGAAGCCAAGCCTTTTCGCCTATGAAAATCGTCGTTTTCTTCGGTAATTTTAATGGTTTCGCATTAAAACTACTGTTTCATACAATAGCAATACAAAGCACGAATTGCAAGGGAAAAGCGTAGTTTTGAAAACGTAAGCGCGTAGACTACGGGCGCAGTTCGCCAGAATCGTGTCCGAAACTCAAATTCTCACACCGGGGTAAGAATTCAAACCCGTCGCAGACTTTCCCTCCGGAGGGGCAATTCAAACCCGTCATCCCGTATATGTACTTCTTGATGGTGTTTGAAGCTCAGACTTTGCCGGCGCCGGCAAACTTCAAAGTTATCGCAACTCACCGAGCCGGCGTATCTCGTTGATCGTCTGAAAGTTCAGCTCATCTATCCAGTCAAACAATTTCATTTGATCGTCGTATTTCAATTCATCGGATAGTTTCATCACCAGTTGAAACGCTGCTTTTTGGGCCTCTGACCGTTCGTCGATCAACACAATGCCACCCGTGCGGATCTTGGCACATTCGGCCAGTTGTTCATTGGCCATTTTCAATAGCTCTTGCGAGGTTGGCGCCAACGGATACCGCCGGCACGTCGTGGCCACTTCGCGCCAATAGTGCCGGTAAATTTCCGTCAGTTCAGCCTGTTCAGTTGCGTTACGTTGTTCCCTTGCCTGTTCGAATCGTTCGGCAATGCTCGGCCCGCTCGGACCGCAACCATCAACCAGCAAAACGCAAACTGCCAGAAGACATGCGATTAGCGTGACGCCAGAGAACAAAAGTCTGAGTTTTAATGGCATATCGATTCGATCATTTACTCATCGGACGATCGGCCTCTTACGAAATTCTTGATTCAGTGCACTCGCTCCCAACTGTCGTCGTCCAGTGCTAATCCGTTGGCGACTTTGGTGCCATCGTTGTCAGTCGATTCATATTCAATCCACGGAACTCCGAATTCATCAAATTCAGCAACAGTAAGTATCTCTTGTTCGGCGATCAAATGACGATACAACGCAAACGTTTCTTCCCAATCACCATTGTGATAATGCGGCTCGTTGAACAACGACGGAATTCGGACGATGCGGATCCTATCACCGAGTGCCAAGGTCTTCCAATCTTGCGTTGAGTCAGAGTCCATAGGTTTTCAAGAATAATCAGCAGGATAACGCCGCGATTCACCGATGTCGCGGCAAGTGAAGCCACCATTTTGAGAATCAGTGGCCGCGACTTCTGTGGAATCAATTGTTCGTCGGGTTTTCGGTATTGATTGATCTAGGTTCGTCCTGGATTCCGTCAATCGTCATAGGCAAACCCACGGAATTCTGGTCCATCGAACGTAAGATGAAATTGCCGGTAATCATCATCATTCAGTTCAAAGTATATCATACATACCGTTGAACGGTTGGGCCAAAGAATCTCAATTGACTGAAGTTTCAAATCCTCGGGAAAAAATAGTAATTCCTCCGTCGGCCAAGTTTGAATCTCGGCGCGGATAACGTCATTGAATTCCGGTCTTCGTCGTTCAAAATTCGCGAGCCAATATACGGCAGTGTCTCGCATCTGCGGCGAAGGCCATTCGCCATCGGAACCAAGAAGCAAATTGACGATCCTGCCTTCTAGCATCACCTTTTTTTGCCATCCGATAGCGCGAACAAATACGAACTCGCCAAGTTGATCATCAACGAATGGTTCCGTTGGGTTAGGACCTCGTCCGAAGTATTTTGCAATGCGTTCAAACATGCTAGTCCCGACGAACGACCATCGTCACCGGGCCGCGCCTTTGTTGTTACACACAATTAAGATTGTGTAATTCTTGTTGAGAGGTCAGGCTGGGTCAAGGCGAAAGTGCTTCCAGCAGCACGCAGGGGGCGTGCTGCGAAATTTCAGGAAAAGGATTTCCGGCTATGAACAACAAACAGTGGATTAGGGATGAACTGCAAACTGTCGACTTACTCGACGAGCGACTGGAAAAACGATTCTGCAAACTACTCGAGAGCCTCTCTCAATCGTCCACCGCCAGTATCCCTGCGGCTTGTAATGACCGGGCCGAAATGGTGGCCGCATATCGATTCTTTGATAACGACAAAGTCACCTTCGAACGAGTCATCGTACCGCATATCGAAAGCACGTATACCAGAATGAAACGGCAGAGGGTCGTACTGCTCACACAAGACACCACCGAAGTCAAATCGCATCTGCCGAAAACTCAGCTCGTGATGCTGGCCGATCGCGAGTCCGACATCACGCAAGTGATCGACTTGTGCAGCCAGCAAACTGGTTTTGACCGGATCATTCGCAACGACGGCGACCGCGTTTTGAACAGGGAAAACAAGGCTGAATCTTCGATCTCGCTCCATGAATCGCTGCGTCAAACGAAGCCGCTGTTTTCCCGTAAGCTGACGATTCGCGAGCGGCACTCTTGGGGCAGCGCGACGATCAAACATCGTCCAGGAAAGGCGGATCGGGAAGCGCGAACTGTATCGGTCAGTGTTCACAGTGGCGTGGTCACTTTGAATGATCCGCGTGTTGGCAAGCGCGACGGCGTAACGGTCAACGCAGTGCTCGTCCGCGAAACGAAGCCGACAGGATCGGCTGAACCAGTGGAATGGTTGCTGCTGACGAGTTTGCCTGTTTCATCCCGCGCCGAGGTTGAGCTGGTGATCGAGTATTACTTGCAGCGCTGGCAGATTGAATTGTTTTTCAAAGTGCTCAAGAGTGGTTGCCAGATCGAGTCGCGTCGCTTTGAACACCTCGACCGCTTCTTGCCAGCGTTGGCTTTGTATCTGATCGTGGCCTGACGAAGTCTGTACGTTTGCCGGATCAGCCGCGTCCGCGCCATGAGTCCCTGCACCGTGTTGTATTCGGAGGCTGAGTGGAAAAGTGTTTGGCAAGTGGTGAGGCGACAAGCGGTTCCCATGACGCCTCCCACATTGCTGGAGATGACGAAGTTGATCGCTCAACAAGGAGGCTGGCTCAGCTCATAGTTCATTGCCTTGTGTTCGGCGACAATTAGAAGTTCCCTTTAGCGACAATTAGAATTCCCTGCCAATAAGTTTGCTATCGTTGCTATTCCTTTGCTGATGTAGGCGAAGCGATTGACCTCTTTGCGGTTTCGACTCGGTAGCTCGGTACGTTGA
>JANNWZ010000042.1:0-42306 GCA_031409295.1 Mariniblastus sp. | reverse complement strand
CTGGCCTGAATGCGGCGAAGAGTTTGGGAAATGTGCGAGACGTCGAGATAACGTTACTCGATCGCCGCAATCACCACTTGTTCCAGCCTCTCCTATACCAAGTCGCCACCGCCGGACTCAGTCCGGCTGATATTGCAGCACCGATTCGCAATGTGCTTTCGAAGTACAAAAATGTCACCGTTCTGCTCGGTTGTGCACAGAACGTCAACCTGGAAACCAAGACTTTAAACACGGATATCGGTGACATTCCTTTCGATTATTTGTTGTTGGCTTGTGGTGCGACGCATAGCTACTTCGGTCACGACGAGTGGGAATCGGTTGCACCGGGGCTAAAAACAATTGAACAAGCGACGGAAATTCGGCGGCGGATCTTGACTGCGTTTGAGACCGCGGAAAGCAACAAAGATGCCGCCGAACAGCGACATCAACTCACATTTGTGATTGTCGGTGGTGGCCCGACGGGTGTCGAAATGGCCGGTGCTATTGGAGAAATGAGTCGTTACACATTGGCCAAAGATTTTCGCAACATCAACGCGAAATCTACACGCGTGTTTTTGATGGAGGCCGGTCCACGAATCCTCCCCACGTTCGCTCCGGAACTTTCAGAGCGCGCGGTGCGCGATTTGGAAGCTTTGGGAGTTCAAGTCTGGACCAATAGCCATGTTTCGTCGATTGACGACCGAGGTGTCACTGTCGGAAATGAGCGGATCCAATCGGCAACTGTAATTTGGGCGGCAGGTGTCCAAGCTTCGCCATTGGGCAAGGATATGAACCTGGAAACCGATCGCCAGGGTCGCATCATGGTGACGGCCGATCTTTCGCTGGCCAATTACCCTCACGTTTTTGTGGCGGGAGACCAAGCACATTTTACGACGGAAAATAATCGGACGCTGCCCGGCGTGGCTCCGGTGGCGACCCAGCAAGGTCGGCATTTTGCCAACATCGTCAAACGGGATTTGCGGAACCAATCACGTGTACCCTTCATCTACTACGACAAGGGTATGATGGCGACGATCGGACGCAATAAAGCCGTGCTCGAATCCGGTAACTGGAAAATGGGCGGAAGATTGGCGTGGTTGGCATGGTTGCTGATCCACGTTTATTTTCTCACCGGCTTTCGCAATCGTTTTTTTGTGGTTCTATCCTGGGCGTGGTCCTATTTTTCGTTTCGCCGGGGGGCCAGGCTGATCGTTGGTGCGCCTGTTTCCAAAAACAAACCGTCATCCTGAAAAACTCGTGTCCATTTTTTCAATCGTCACTAAGGGGCAGGTCGAATGATGAGTTTCAGTCCAATCAAAGGTTTTGGTCAATGGTGTTGTGGCGTGGCCATTGCCACCGTGTTGTTGTCGAGCAATACCCTGTTGGCCCAAGCCACAGACCAGGAATTGTTGGCTTTTGCCCAAGGGCGTGCCAGCCAACCGCGGATTACACAAGTGCCGACGTGGATCGACCATTATGTTGCGATGCTCTGCATTGCGCCGACGATCGCGCCACGCGACGTTGCGTCTCCCCATTGGCAAAAAGCGATTCACATTTATAGCGATACAAAAAGCGTGGCACCGATGTGGGACCCCTATATGAAATTTGAAGCAGGCTCGATTTTGCTTAAGGCGAAATTTGCTCCCGATCAGCCAGATCAAATTGAGTTGTTTACCGGGATGCTCAAACGCGAGCCGGGATTCGCGCCCGAGGTGGGCGACTGGGAATTCTTCACCATCGACGGCGAGGCGACCCAAGTGACCTCGCGCGGTAAACTAGCCTCCTGCATCGCTTGCCATCGCGAATATGCCAATTCGGATTTTGTTACCAAATCCTATGCGGCTTGCGGTTCAGCCGGGTATCGTGACGCGGTTTGGGTTGACGGCCAATGGATGAACCGGCCAGTGCCAGTCTGCAACGGTTCCGGAAATACTGTCTACCTGCCAGCTTCGCTAGCCTTGACGCGCGGGCAGAAAATGACGCGGTCCGAGGCTACGTCTGCGTGGTTTCAATCCCAAGCATTGTCACCGAGCAAAGTGAAAACTAGACAAGCCGAGACAGCGCCAGAAGACCTTTCCCCGCTGGGCGGCCCCAAGCTGCGTTACGAGCCGCAACTGGAGAAAAATACACTCGGTTACTGGACCGAGATCGACGATTCAGCCAGTTGGCAAATTGCTTTTGACAAACCGGGCCGGTACCGCGTGAGTGTGTTGCAAGGTTGCGGGCAAGGTAGTGGTGGCGCGGTCGTCTCGGTATCGCTGGCCGAACAAAAACTCGAGTTTACGGTTGTCGATACTGGCGGTTTTCAAAAATTCCAATGGCGTGAAATTGGCGAAATGGAAGTTGCCAAGGCTGGTCAAATGGAACTGGTCGTCAAACCCAAGACGAAACCGGGTGTCGCCGTGATGGACCTGCAACAAATTCGGCTGCAGCGAGTCGATCGTCCGTAATTCGCCGCGCAACAATTTGATTTGCTTGGTAAACTCGTCTGTAGTCGGAAATCTGTCGACTGGTCGTCCGTTACTTGAGTTGGCCTTGATTAATGAATATCTTGATTGTTGCCCCGGCCCAACGTGGCTCGACGCGCGGGAATCGGATCACGGCGGACCGGTATGCGAAATTGCTTAAGCAGCTCGGTCATTCCGTAGCCGTCGAAGACAGTTCGAACGTTTTCCAATTCAGCCGCTTACGCGATTTTAAGTTGTTGATCGCTTTACACGCTGGCCGAAGCGCCGAAGCAATTTCGGAATTCAAAAAACGGACACCAAGCCGACCTTGTGTCGTTGTGTTGACCGGCACGGACCTGCATCGTGGACTGAATGAGAATAACGATGTGTTGCATTCGCTGGAATTAGCAGATCGCATTGTGGTGCTCGAACCGGAAGGCTTGAAATGTTTAAGCCCGACCAACGTAGCCAAATCGCGAGTCATTTTTCAGTCGGCAATCCCCGTCGTAAATCCCGCACGGCCGCTACAGCGAAACTTTGAGGTCACGTTGATCGGGCACTTGCGACCCGTCAAAGATCCGTTTCTCGTTGTCGAGGCAATACGATTGCTACCGACTGATTCCAGAATCATGGTCGCACACATTGGCGAAGCGTTGTTCCCCGCGATGCAGGAACGGGCAATGTATGAATCCAGTCATAATGCAAGGTACCGTTGGCTGGGCAAACGTTCGCACGCCGAAACTCAACGCCGGTTAGCGCGCAGCCGCCTGACAATTCTGACTTCGGAAGTGGAAGGAGCGCCGAGCGTCATATCGGAAGCGATTGTCAACCACATTCCCGTATTGGCAACGAGAATCGCGGCGTCCATTGGACTGCTCGGGTCCGACTATCCTGGGTTATTTGAAGTCCACAATGCAGCCGAATTGGCGCGATTGATGTACCGGTCTGAAACAGATCAGGCGTTTTACGAATTACTGCAAAAACACTGTGCAAGAGCGGCGAATAAGTTCAGTCCAAATCGAGAACTTGCGAGTTGGGAAAGTCTTTTGCGGGAACTCGTTTAGACGCGGTCAATTGTGGCAGGCGCGATAGGCAAACGCCCCTCGATGATACAAAAACCGTACGTCAACCCGGCGTTTCCGTTTCCGGGAAGCGGGTTGTTTCAATTCAACTGCTGGATGCTATGTGTCCAGCCAGGTTTTAGGATAAAATTCTGCAACCATCAATCGTGACTCATTTTGTTTGGAATCAAGATCGGAGAAATTCATGCTCACCTCATTGGCAACCGCAAACTTCAAATCTTTGAGGCGTGTCAGCCTTCTCCTTCTGTTTGGAATCGCAGTTCTGGTTTTGGGTTGTGCCGAATCAACTCCAGTATTGCCTGACTCTGCGAAACAACCGCCGGCGCGAGCTAACTCGGTAGAGGTTGGTGATCGCAATTCCAATTCCGGCGAATCGAGTAGTTCCACCGCTTCGAAGCCGACTTCGGAAAAACAAGCCCCGCCGGTAAGTAAAACAAAACCCGAGCCGGCATCGGTCGAACCCAATCGCGTGACACCTGAGCTCGAACGTCCGGTGGATCCTGCCGCACCGAAAAACGAACAAACTCAAACTCAAACTGAGCTTTCGACGCCAGCGAAAAACCAATTCGACCAACCCACGGCGGAACAACTGGTCCGTTGGTCGAGGACCGAGTTCGAAACTCTGCAGTTGCTGGATTTTCAGGAACGAAACCAACAGGGGTTGCTGACATGCCTGGCTCCGTTACCAGACGGTAAACAGGTTGTATTGGCTGGTCGCAAAGTAGCACTTTGGTCAATCATTGGCGAGCAACCCGAACACTTGTTTCTGGATCTTTCGGAGTCGCCGCATGAACATTTCATCCGATGTATGGCGGTATCACCCGATGCAAAGTGGATCGCGGCGGGCGATTCGAAAGGAATGCTGTACATCTGGAGTATCGTCGATCGGAAAGAATTAATCTCGAAACCAATCTATTCCAATGATGTGTCGCACCTCGCGATTTCCCCGGATTCGAAGGAGATCGCGACGCTTTCGTTCGACAATGAGATCACGATTTGGCAATCAAATACATTGGAACAAATCAAACAATTTAAAGTCGATACCAATGGAATAGAAGCCATCAAATTTTTGGCGCCCGGCCTGTTGGTCGCGGCCGGAGAGACGACGTCAAGTTGGAATACTGATACGGGGAAACTCAACCAACAACTATCAGCTGGCCGCTACAATTTCAATCTTGCCAGGTCAGCGGACGATAAAAACTTTGTTTATGGCACCAAAGAGGGGCTGCAGTTGTGGAATGTGGCCGAGGGGAAACGGACGGAGCTACTCGTGGGCAATTTCGCGAATAACGAGTTGGTACAGTTTTCACCTAATGGCAAATTCCTCATCACAGCCAATGGTTCGTCGCTGCGCATTTGGGACATCGCCAGTGGACAAGTCCGTCAGGTGATTGACACCTATGGCTCGGCAATGGTCGGCCTGAGTTGGCTCCAAAACTCGGAACTGGTTCTGGTAGTGACCGCCAACGGGCGATCTCGGTTATGGGGAACAAGCAGTTCAGGTGCGGCCTTCAATCTTTCCCCGTTACACAATTCCATCACGGTGCCCGATCCAGCAGCGACGATCGCTGCATCGCCCGCACAAATGTTGGCAGCCATCGACTTGAGATACTTGCCAGTCTTTCCTGGCGGCATTCCGTCAATCAGCACAGAAACTATGATCGACTACGTGGCACCCGTGACATCACAAGAGGCAATTCAATTCAACGATTATGAGCTTGGAAAACTGGGTTGGTCCCACGTGCCATCGGACGGCACAGTAGCTGGCGGCATCGAGTACCGCAAGAGTGGCTTGAGGATGTCGGTTTCCACATTTGACGAAGGCGAATCGAAAACACGAATCAGTTGCAACCTGCGCAGCAACGTCGACCTCCGACGATTGCCCAAATTTGACGGAGCTCCAATTGAACTGGTTTACGAAAATGAGGACACGGTGATTTATCATTCCAAAGCAGATTTGATTCAGCTAGAAACGTCTTTGCTGCGCAAGATGCACGACGTAGGTTGGACCGCTTATTCGCGACTGAAGTCCTCCCGCGATGAACAGGCCGAACATCGCGATCTTAAGTTTGTCCAGAACGGTGCGACCGTGCAAATTTCGATCAGCCGGTTACCAGCCGACCCGACGAGTTTCAATATTCAGTACAGTCTGTTTTTGACGATGAACTCGATCCCGATTCCCAAGGATGCCGGATTCGTCGAGTTCGATGGTTCGACCGAACCCTGTTTGGTGGCTTCGACATCGATGAACTTGGACCAAACCTGCAAGTTCTATGACCAAGAAATGGTCATCCAAGGATGGATTCCCGTCCAAGCGGGTCGAGTCTTGAATGAAAAAAACAATTGGCTGTCGTATGTTCAAGGCCAAAAAGATCTGATGATTGGACTGACTGCATTGGATAATGGTCGTACCCAAATCCAGGTGGGCGAAGGGGTCGTTGATTCATCTTGGCAACTGGCTGAATCGAAGCCGGATTCCCAAGTTGTTGCGTCGACCAGCGGTATTGAAGCTGCTGAGTTCCCGGTTTTGAATCCGTCCAAGTCGGCGAAATACAATGTCGATGAAAAGTCCATCGAAGTACAGCTCGATGCAATCGGATTGCTCGAAGCAGCCGATCGATACGTTCAAGCGATGGAGTCGTTGGGTTGGAAGCCCGATACCGGTGGCATCAAGGCGGATGACTATGTGATGTTGACGTTTACAAAAGAGAACGACGAAATTACTTTGCGTGGTCGAATAACGGCGGGCAACGCCATTATTAATGTGCAAGGTCCAGGGTTGAACTGGTCGAAACCGCTTCCGGGCGGCAAGACCATTGTTTCTTATGAAACGTGGCTCCGCCGAAATCGTCGAACTGCGAGCCTCGACCTATTAGATGAGTATATTAGCGAGATGCGGGGGATCGAAGCATCCGCCACTCGCTAGACGCGCCCCACAGGGCAACGCCGGTATTCACGTGAGACCGCGTCGGTCCGAGTCAGCGGAGTAGGGCGTTGCGCAGCGACAAGTTGCCTTTTTTGATAAAATCGGACCTTTTGATGTTAGTATCTCGTTGTGGGTTGGCGGCAAGACTAGATTGTTGCCCAAGCAACTGACAATCTTCTTTGGGATTACCATGCAAATCGACCAAGAGAGCTATGATCGGATCGCGGCTGAGATCAGCAGCGATACCAGCCCCGTGGGCATCGATGCGAAAAAAACTCACATCCTGATTCTCCATACGTTGCACACGATCGAGGCCCGACTGGAGCAGATCGAAAACCGCCTCAAAGCGGTTGAATCCAAATAGTTGCGCAGCGATTTCGGTTCAACCAAGTTGGGTGAGCCGTTTTTCCAGAATTTTCTGATGGTGCAGCCAATGTCCAGCTAACAACCATGCCAACGTACGCACGGAAACCCTCATTCCATTGGCGGTGCCGATCTGATCAAACGAATTCCCTGCCAAACGATGCAATAAACAAAGATTCGCTTGCCGCAGCGCGCGAAATTCTTCCGCGAGTACCTGCCTGTCCGTGCATTCCCCATATCCGCAGCCGGCGAAATGATTCTCGTCCCAGCCGGGCAACTCGGTCTGATCGCCCGTCGCAAATCGCAGCGCTCGATAACCCATAACGCGTTCGGCATCGCAACAGTGTTCGATTACGGTATGGATTCGCCAGCTGAAGGGAGGATGAATGACTTTCATTTGGGATTGGGGAAGCGATACAATAAATTGGGGAATGTCCGACAATTGTTGGGTTAGGATCTCCATAATATTCCCGTTAGGAACGTTGGCCACGTAGTCTTGATGATAGCCAAAACACTCATGGGGCCCTGGTCGTTTTGTAAAGTCCATTGCAATTTCCTGGGATGCGCTTTGAAATTAAGTTCTATTGTACCACTGACTCCTTCAAGAAGTTTCGAAATCGGTGGTTAAACACAAGGCGGCGTTTTGTTTTACTCGTCAGCTTTGTTAGACTCTGGCAGTTTCTTTTTTTACTACGAATATGGCGAATCAAAATGAATTTTATCGCGACTCAAGTGGTTTTCTTCATAGTCGGAATGTTATGCATTTCCGCCTGCTCTCAACAGGAAACAAACCAGACCAAATCCCCAAGTTCGCTGGAACAAGTCCATCAATCCGTCCTGCAACAATTTGAGGCCGGGGATTACGAGTTGGCTCTCCGGGGAGTAGACCAATTGTGCCAACGAGCTCCAGCCGATATCCGTTTTCAGCTATTAAAAGGTGAGCTGGCGTTCGCGTCAAATCACATCGCCGATTCGATTTCCGCCTACGACTTCGCGATTGAGTTGTATCCGCCAATCGAGCCTCGGCTTTGGCAACGTGGGCTCGCGCTCTATTACGCTGGACGATTTGAAGATGGCGTCAAACAATTTGAAACGCACCAGACGGTGAACTCTCAAGACGTGGAAAACGCGGTCTGGCATTTGCTGTGTGCGGCTCGAGTCTCGGATGTCGAGCAAGGCCGAAAAAACTTGATTCCGATCGAACATGATACTCGCGTCCCAATGTCTCAAGTTTACGAGATGTTTGCCGGCCGAATGGAACCGGCAGAAGTCATGGCAGCCGCTGAGTTGCCTACGCCACAAGCCCCCGTCGGCAGTGCCAATCACAATTTACAACTGTATTTCGCCCATCTCTACATCGGACTGTACTGGGAAATGCTGGACAAACCAGACCAAGCGTTAACGGAAATGAAAGCGGCTGAAAAAGTAAATCCCTTAGGCAAAAGTGACTTCATGGGGCGTGTCGCATCCGTTCACATTTTGATCCGCGAGCAATCCAACATCCCGTCGACGCCGACTCCGACAAAATCCGGCTCGAGCGAATCAGACTAAACCGATCGGACAAAACGCGAAAGCCAGACAAGGCAGAATTGACAAGCACCCCGCCAACCGTTCACATGGGGATCCCCGTTCGACTTGTTTGATTGACTGCATTATTCGAATGTCCATGAACAATACAATCTTGCGAATCCTGATCCTGCTTCCGATCTTCAGCGTTGCCTCAGGTTGGACGACGACCGCCGCGGGAGTTTTTCCGCCGGACTCCAGTAACACAACTGTACAGGGAACCGGCGAAGTTGCTGCGCAGGAGCCCACGGTCCACACGGCGATGGGTGAACAATTGACCCAAATGGGGTTTACACCTTTGTTCAACGGGCGTGATTTGACCGGCTGGAAAAATCCGTTTGATCATGGCAACGCGAGCGTTGTTGACCAGGAAATCCACTTGGTTGGCGAGCAAAAGTTTTTCCTGGTGACCGAAAAAAGTTATGCAAATTTCGAATTGATCGCGGAAATCAAATTGCCGCAAGGACCAGCGAATTCGGGCATTATGTTTCGTTGCCATGTTGAGCCGAACCGGGTCTTCGGTTATCAAGCCGAATGCGACGGTTCGCCACGTCGTTGGTCAGCTGGACTTTATGACGAAGGCCGGCGTCAATGGATTTGGCCCAGCACCACAGGGCGATCCGAAGCCGAGTTCTTGAAATATGAAGCCGAGTCGCAGGCCCATTTCGCAAAACCGGAAATCCGCGACGCCCTGAAACGAGATGATTGGAATCGATATGTCGTGAACTGCCGCGGCGACCAGATCACTATTTCATTGAATGGAGTTCTCGTGACTGACCTACATGACACACAAGATCAATCCGGATTTTTGGGCATCCAGCATCATGGTGAAAAAGGTCAAACCTACCAGTTCCGCAATCTGTTCATCCGGGAAATTGATTAAAAAATGTCCGATCAGTTTGGTCTACGGCGGCTGAACAGGATTGATAACTACCAAGCGATTGAATCCAATAGTGCAATTCGATTTGCAATGAACTCAAACTATTTTATACGAGTGAAAAATGAGAAATAAACTGATCCCGTTCTTTGTGTTGCTAACACTGACAATGGTGCATTTTTTACCTGGCAGATGTTTTTCGCAAGTTGCGAAAACCAAACCCGCGGTCCCGGATACTGATGTTAAGAAGATCGCAGTCTTGATCGTGGATGGTCAAAACAATCACGGCTCCTGGCCGCAAACGACAATGATGATGCGTCAGTATCTGGTCGAATCCGGAAAGTTCACAGTCGATATCGCCCGCACGAAGTTTACCAACAATGGCGGTGATTTATTGGCCAAGTTTCCGTTGAATGATGGCCGCGATTATCAAGACCTACCGAACTCCCAGACTGACCCCGATTTCGCGCCCGATTTCTCAAAATATGGTGTTGTCATTTGCAATTTTGGGCATGGCGCGGCGCCGTGGCCGGATGAAACGAAAACCGCATTTGTCCAGTTCATTCAAAATGGTGGCGGTCTGGTAACCGTTCATGCGGCCGACAACAGCTTCCCGGAGTGGCCAGAATATAACCAAATGATTGGGCTCGGCGGCTGGGGAAATAGAAACGAAAACAGCGGGCCTTACGTTTATTACAACGAAGCCGGACAGGTCGTACGAGATGTTTCCAAGGGCTCTGGTGGAAGCCACGGTTCGCAACATGAGTTTTCAATTGTTATGCGTGATGATCAACACCCGATTGTCGCCGGCTTGCCAGGGGAATTCATGCATTCCCAGGACGAATTGTATGATCGATTACGAGGGCCAGCGGAAAATATGAAAATTTTGGCGACCGCATTTGCCTCCCCCAAGGAAGGCGGAAGTGGCCGTCATGAGCCCATGTTGATGACGGTCGAATTTGGTAAAGGACGTATTTTCCATTCTACTTTGGGCCACGCGGATTATTCCATGGAATGTGTTGGGTTCATCACCACGTTGTTACGCGGCACGGAATGGGCTGCGACCGGCAAGGTGACGATCGACGTTCCCGCAGATTTTCCGACAGCGGACAAATCGAGCTCCCGAAAATTTAAACTCGCCGAAAGTGTCGCCGATCCGCGCGAATAGCAGGAAAGGTTTCATACGGAATTGGACAATTGCAGTTTCCCTTGGTCCAACGACAAATCAACTCTCTCGTGTCGGATAACAATATGAAGACTAGTTTGATGGTTCGAGCTTTCCCCGTTTTGTTGGTTGGAATGGTGACAATCGCCGTTTTGTTTTCCGGTTGTAGTACACGCTTGGCGGACCAGCGCGTCATGGAATTGGGACCGGGCGAAATCAATAGCGTTGTGATCGATCCTGTCAGCCACGATCAAGCGGTCACGGTTATGGCAAAATCGGAAGGGTCGCCTATCAATGTGCATATCTTCCGGTTTGCCGATGAAGAAACAGTCGAACGCGCTATTACGTTGGGAATCGACTCCGACAAGATCATTGCCCGACAACTTGACTCCAACGAAATTTCCCTGACGGCCACAATTCCAGCTGGTCAGGAAGGAGCAATTCGTTTTGCTACTGCGAAACCGTCATCCGCTAAAATCAAGATTTCGATCAGTAATTAGTCGGCGGGCAGAATTCAGTTTTGAAAGGATCCCGACAGCTAAGCACCGATGCATAATTTTTAGAACAAAATGAATGAACATGGATGGACAAGATGTACAGGATGATTTCAATTCGTTGATTGCTTCACTTGTGTCGTGTGAATCTTCTCCAAACTGCACGTCCGATCGACGATCATCCTGTAAATCCTGTAAATCCATGTTCGTTTCTCCCGTTGTGTCGACTGGTGAGGGTTATGCCAGTTTACATATGTACTGGTGCTTAGAATCGGCCAAAAATCGACTTCTGATGCAGTCAATTACGATCTGAGCCGAAGCGTGGAGTAAGCTGCTGGCCTTGTCAATAATGCCGAGACGTGCTGGATGGCGATTAGCCCACGTATTTTTCCGCCCGTCCTTTAGTCGACGCGAGTTGAGCGGATAGTAAATAGCCCCAACTCGGGAGGGCTAAAAAAACGGACTGGTTCATCACCGGAAATTCCGCGACTGACGTGCATGACGGAATCGTCTATTTGAAACGTGCCGGCAGCATAGAGCACGCCATATCGACTGGGGGCGACAATGGGACCAATGAAGGGCAACGCCACCTGTCCGCCATGGGTATGACCAGCAAAGATCAAATCGAAACCATGCGGCCGCGCCCAATCAACTTGATCGGGGCTATGACTGAGCAAGATCTTTAAACCCGATTTCGCCCCCCGGGGCCGCGACGGAAGTTTTTCGGCTCCCTGAAACCACGGCAACTCATTGCCCGTGATAATTATCTCGGCGCCGTTGTGGGGAACGGTGTGCCAGTTTCCGGCCACCCTGACCAACCCGATTTTCTTCAGTTGTTCGCGGTAACTCGCTTCGTCTTTGATCCGCAAATCATGGTTGCCCAAAATATAAAAGCAACCGAGTCGGGCGCGCAGTCGACCCAGAGTTGATTCGAGCCACGGCAAGCACTCTGGCTCATCGACCAAGTCACCGGTAATCACAATCAAATCAGGTTCGAAAGCGTTCGCTCGTGCAACGATCCATTCGAAGTACGCGCGGTCGATCTGTCCAGTAAAATGCAAATCGGACAATTGGCAAATTCTCAGTCCGTCAAATTCTATCGCGATGTCCAATGAGATGGTCATCTCGTTCGTCGTAAGCAGTAGCAACTCGTTAAACGGAACCGCGCCGAGGCAGCGAGCGAACCAGCCGTGCAACAAAGGTTGCTTGATTTCGACTTTCAAGTCATAGGTTTGTTGGCGATGCTGGACGATGGACGCCGGCAGGCGGCGGGTCACTCGACGGTAAGTCCAACGGGACGCAAAAAAAATACCCAATGGAAGACAGAGTCGGGCGTAAAAAACACCGGGCCAACCGAAAACGAATTGTTGACAGGATCGAACGGATTCTGCGATCCACGGCAGGTCACCGAGCCAAGCCCAAGGCAGGTTGATCGCCAGCACAACGGCAATTGGCACGAGGACCAACAACAAGATGATTTTCTCGGAAATTTTCCTTGACGAGCGTGGCCAAGCCGTGGCATGGATTTGATTGAAGGCGAAACACCACAATCCCAAATGGCCGATCAGGCCGAGCATCCATTGAATCCAATTCATGTTGTTTCATCGGAGTGGGGTGAGCCCAAACCGATCACTTCAAACTCGTGGCTGCTTCCTGAACTGTCGCTTCGACCGTGTCCAGCAATTGCTCCAGTCGGAACGGTTTGGACAACACGGCGTTAGCTCGCAATCCGGCCTGTCGAGCTTTGACAATCGAGTGGCCTGGATCATAGCCATAACCCGTCATCAAGATCAATGGCGGGTCGTCGACCAGTGTTTTGAGTTGCATCAACAAATCGTAGCCGCCGATATCCGGCAGTTTGATGTCAGCGATAATCGCATCATAAGCGTTAGTCAATCCGCTGTTGCGAATCATCAATATCGCTTCGCGACCTTCGTGTGCCGTTTCCACAATACAACCATAACGTTCGAGCAGACAATGTGCCGACGTACGAATTTCTTCCTGGGAATCAATGACCAAAACGCGCTTTTCGCGCAGATTGGGACGGTCATCAATCTGCACCGTACCGGACTGGCGACCATCGGCCGACATTTTTTCGCCGACTCGGTGAATCACCCGTTTGATCTCGCGCGCATTCTGCAAAATATCATGCAACCGCTTGGTCACTGCGGGATCGTTGCCTTGATAGGCATCGATCGCATGGACGGCATCATTCAAGATCTCGTCAATCGGCAAGACCACTGCGGAATGAATCGCTTCGACGCTTTGCAACGCCGTATTGGTTTGTTGCGCCGTTAACAATTCCAAAGTATTCAGGGCGACCGCGATATCGCGCGAAAAAGCTTCCAAAAATTGCAAATCGCTTTCGGAAAATGCCTTGACCTCCGGGCTCTCCACATTGAACGAGCCGATCACTTCGTCGTGATAAATCAACGGAACCGTTAGCGAACTCTTGGCTCCAATTAAACCCTTAACATACAGTGGATCATTGGTCGTGTCTTCGCACAAATAGCTCTTGCCCGTCGACCCAACAAATCCCGTCACGCCATTATCGATGGGTCGCGCATAGAGCGGTTGTTTGGCTTGGGTCGAGTCAATACCGACGGACAACAGTGGTACCATCAAACCGGTTTCTTCGTCCAGCAATCGGATTTCTACGACATCGAATTTCAATAGGTCTCGCGTGTAGTGCAAAATATTCTGTTTCAGCAAATCGATCCGATCCGCAACATCCATTTGGCAAATTTCTTCGGGTCTTAAATCTGCCAAAGCTGCGCCGGCCTGGTGCAACGCCTCCAGTTTGTGACGTTGCTGAACGTTCTCCGTGCAGTCGATCAACGACACCACCGATTGTTCACAATTGCTTGCTCCATCGACGATCGGCATGACTTGCAGACGAAAGTATTGGTTGTGGACCTCGATCATCGACGAGCAAATGGCGCGATTCGTAATGGCTGTTGCTAAAGGGTTTGGTTCCGGTCCGAGGATCGTCGGATTGTTCAGCGCCTCATAAAAATTAAGGCCGACCAAGGGGCGGTTGTTAAACCAACTGGTCAGCCTCGCATTGACGCGGGTGATTTTATTCTGGGAGTCTAGAATCGCAATCCCATTTGGCAACTGGTCAAAAATCATGGCCGTTTGCAAGATCGCATGGGGCGATTGCGGTTGGTCCGCTGTACCACTTAGAAACACACCGGCAAATTCGTCATGCTGAATCGCCGACAGCGCGGACTCCGTAGTTTGAACAATCGAAACCTCGACCGATGGGTCGAATACGAGCGGTGGGTGACTTACCAAATTTTGAAGGCAAACAATTTTCGGCACGGGACTGATCGACTGAATGAGGTGGCATTTATCGACAAAAAAATACTCAAACTTCGTAGAAAGCTCGCTGAACTTGGTAAGCCAAAATTCCCTACCTATTCGTCATCGGCATCTCTGCACAACTAAGTTTATCCGAGTCGGCAGGATAATCGAGATCGTTTTATTCGGTTCCCATGAAATTTTTGCATTTCGTTTGCTACAATTCTGCAACTGTTCCAGCGGAACCGAAATGTAATACCAGCAGGGTCACACCGCCCCGGTTTCACAATGGCAGCCGATTTGACGTAGACCACGATTACGGGTGACTCCGCCGACGATCTACCAAAAAACTCCTTCCGTAATTGTGGCATGGCCAAGAAAAAAAAATCCAAAAAGCGCGTTCGCACCGAATTTCGCAAACGTCACGAAGCGCGGTTAAGAAAAAACGACTTCACGCGCGAATTTGGCGAAAATGCTGAATCGATGGCTGATGCGACGCAAGCCGAACGGGTTTCCGGAAAGGGTCGACTGACGCGCAAACGGACGGTGATTGGTGCCGAAAGTGTCGAAGATCCGACCGGTTTTCAAATCGAATTGGACGTCGGTGCTAATGACTGTCTGCCGGGCCGAGTGCTACAAGTGTTTGGCTTGGCCAGCATCGTGCGGACGGTTAACGGACAGGAATACCGCTGTTCCGTCCGGGGAATTCTGAAATCCATGGTCAGTGATTTGCAACATGTCGTCGTCGCTGGTGATTTCGTCACCATTCAAGTTGGCGAAGCCGGATCTGAGGAAAGCCAGGCCGTGATTGTGCGGGTCGAACCGCGGCGAAACCAAATCAGTCGCACCAGCCGGCAGCGCCAACAGATTATTGCCGCAAACATTGACCAGGCGTTGATTGTTGCCAGCGCCGCCGAGCCCATTTTGAAGCCAAACCTGATCGACCGGTTTCTCGTTTCGGCCAGCAAATCCAAAATCCAACCGATCATTTTGTTGAACAAAGTCGACTTGATCCCCGCTGCCGACCTGCAGCCTGTGATCGGTGTCTGGAGCCAGTTGGGATATCCAGTTATTTTGACTTCCACCGTCACTGGCTTGGGAATCGAACGATTGAGGTCGATCATTTACGGTCGCGACAGTGTCGTGGCGGGCCAATCCGGCGTGGGGAAGTCGTCGATTTTGAATGCGATTGAACCCGGTTTGCAGTTGCGCGTTGGGGATGTCAGTGAAGAGAATCAAAAAGGTAAACACACGACCACGTCTGCCCGGTTGATTCCGCTGGTCGCCGGTGGACATCTCATCGACACCCCTGGGATTCGCCAATTTCAGTTGTGGGACGTGATACCGGACGAATTGGCGGGGCTGTTTCGCGACATTCGCCCCTTTATTAACGACTGCCGATTCCCCAACTGTACACATACGCATGAAGACGAATGCAGCGTAAAATGGGCGGTCGCCGACGGCAAACTGGATGTTCGCCGATATGAAAGTTACTGCCAAATGCGCGAAAACGACGACTTCACCTAATCGAAACAGATAGAATGGGAATTTTGCACCTCCCGCTGAGCGTGAAATTCGATTACGATTTTGCGGTTATTTCAAATTAGTCACTGACCTTCACCCCCACCAATTCATTGTCTACCGATTTTAAAAATATTCCGGAATCCCGCGATTGCAAAGGGAGCTACGCCTTCATCAGTTTGGGTTGCCCAAAAAACACGGTCGATAGCGAACGCATGATGGGGCTGCTGAAACTTGATGGTTACCGGCTGGTGTCGAATCCGGAGAATAGTGATTTCGTAGTCGTGAACACGTGCGGCTTCATTGAACAGGCGCGGCAGGAATCGTTTGGCGCGATCGACGAAATGTTGGCTCTGAAGAAAGCCGGCAAGACCAAGGGCGTGATTGTGTCGGGATGTCTTGCCGAACGACAAAAAGAGCAAATGCTCATCGATCGTCCCGAGATTGACTCGTTGGTTGGAGTTTTCGGACGTGAAGAAATTACCAAAATCGCCGATCGCTTGGTTGGGGATCTGGCCGAGCAACGCTCGATTTTTCAGCCAGCGCCGATTCGGGCGTTGTCCGATCATGACCGCTTACAGATTACGCCCAAGCATTTCGCCTATTTGAAGATTTCTGAAGGTTGTGACCGACTGTGTACGTTTTGTGCAATTCCAAAAATGCGGGGCAAGCATGCCACCAAGCCAATGGAGAACGTGCTCTCCGAAGCCCAACAATTGGCCGACAAAGGCGTCCGCGAATTGATTATCGTCGCCCAGGATACGACTTATTACGGCATGGACATGTATGGCGAACCGCGGCTGGCGGAATTACTGGAAAAACTCAATCAAACGAACGGTCTCGATTGGATTCGATTGATGTATTTTTATCCGATGTACATCGATGATCGGTTGTTGAAGACAATTGCGTCCGCCGAGAAAATCGTCCCCTATATCGATATGCCATTGCAGCACGCCGATGATGTGATGTTGCGTCGCATGTCGCGTCGCGTCAATCAATCGCAAATCGATCAACAGATTCTCAGCATGCGGGAGTTGATTCCGAATTTGGTGTTGCGAACCACGTTCATTACAGGATTCCCTGGCGAAACAGATGAACAGTTTGAAACTTTGGTGGACTTTACCCAACGTCACAAATTCGAACGGATGGGCGTTTTTACCTACTCCTTCGAACCCGATACGCCAGCGGCAAAAATGGATGGTCATCTCGATGAAGCCACCAAAAACGCGCGGCGCGATCGCTTGATGGAAGTTCAACAAGAGATCATGTTCCAATACAACGAACGGCAAATCGGGAAAACGATTGACGTGATCATCGATCAGCCCGTTGCCGAACAACCGGGGGCCTGGATCGGACGCAGCACGGGCGATGCGCCGGATGTTGATAGCGTGGTTTTTGTAACCGAGAACGAGCACGAACTTGCGACAGGTCAAATTGTCCCCTGCGAAGTCGTCACGTTTTCCAATTACGACTTGGTCGCCGTCGCGGTCGAAGAACCGAGATAGGTTTGGGAAACCACTGATGTTGAATTCTCTGACGATCGCAAAATTTATCCGGTTCGTTGGTGTTGGCTTGGCAACATTAACGCTGGGTTTTTCCGTCGAAAATCTCGATTGCCGGGCGCAAGACGAAAACCAACCAGGTTCGTCGAACCCAGTTCATGATTCCAGCAACGCCAGTAGTCAATTCAAACTCCATCCCGAACTGGAAGTCAATTTGTTTGCGGCGGAGCCAATGCTCGCCAATCCCACTAACATTGACATCGACCACCGTGGGCGGGTTTGGGTTTGCGAAGTGGTCAACTATCGGCACTTCGCCAACGGCGATGCGAAACCGCGCGACGCTGGCGATCGCATCCTGATTCTCGAGGACACTGACGGCGATGCGATCGCTGACCGGGAAACCGTATTCTATCAGGGCCGAGACATCGATTCGGCACATGGCATTTGCGTGCTTGGCGATCGAGCGCTCGTTTCAGCCAACGATTCGGTCTTCTATCTCATTGATACCGATGGAGATCTTAAAGCGGATCAAAAACAGTTATTATTTACTGGCATTTCGGGGGTTCAACACGATCACGGAATCCATGCCTTTGTCTTTGGCCCCGACGGCAAGTTGTATTTTAATTTCGGTAACGAAGGTCGACAGATTTGTGATGCCAGTGGCAAGTTGATTGTCGATTTGAGCGGACGTCCAGTGCAAGCGAATTTGCAGCCCTATAATCAGGGGATGATTTTTCGCTGTAATTTGGATGGCAGCGAGTTTGAAACATTGGCTTGGAATTTCCGCAACAACTGGGAGTTGTGTGTTGATTCTTTTGGATCGATTTGGCAGTCTGACAACGACGATGACGGCAATCGGGCGACACGCATCAATTTCGTGATTCCATTCGGCGATTACGGGTACACCGAGCAAGGCACTGGAAAAGGCTGGAACTCTCCTCGAAGCAATCTTGAAGAAGATATTCCCAGCCGGCATTGGCATCTCAACGACCCCGGTGTCGTGCCAAACCTATTGGTAACAGGGGCTGGTTCGCCGACGGGAATCGTGATTTATGAAGGCGCAGCATTGCCCAACATTTTTCACAATCAGCTGATCCATTGTGACGCTGGTCCGAGCGTGGTCCGAGCATATCCCGTTAAAAAATCGGGCGCTGGCTACACTGCGGAAGTCGTCAACCTGGTCGACGCAGCAGAAGTGAATCCATGGTTCCGCCCCTCCGATGTCTGCGTTGCCCCGGATGGTTCGTTGATCATTGCCGATTGGTACGATCCCGGAGTGGGTGGCCATCGGATGCAAGATACTCAACGCGGACGGTTGTTCCATGTCACGCGCCGCGGTGCCGGTGGAAAATACGGTGTGCTCCCAGCCGATTTCTCGACGCCGCAGTCGGCGGCGCTGGGACTAAAAAGTCCCAACCAGGCAACGCGTTATATGGCGTGGATCGCGCTGGAGAAATTCGGGATTTTGGCTTACGATGCGGTGGCGGAATTGTATCGCGACGAGAATCCGCGAATTCAGGCTCGGGCGTTGTGGATGCTGGTTCATCTTGGCTTACCCCGAACGCTACTAATGAGCTTTCTGCATGAGTCTTTAAAGGATTCGAATCCTGATCTGCGAGCGACTGCCGTGCGTGTTTGTGTGCATTTGCGGAACGAGCTACCGCTGAATGACCTTCGCGATCACCTTAATTTCGATGATCCGGCAGCGGAAGTTCGGCGCGAGTTGTTGATCGGACTACGGCAATGGCCGTCTGCGGACCTGCCTCAAGCGTGGTCGCGATTGGCTCGGCAATACAATCCGGATGACCGTTGGTATTTGGAATCGCTGGGGATTGCCGCGACAGGGCACTGGGACGAGTGTTTGGCGACCTGGTTGACCCAAGATGGAAAAACTCAGGCTACTTTGTTGAATTCGCCGGCGGGGCGAAATATTATTTGGAGGTCGCGAGCGACCCGCACCCCGGAGTTAATTGCCAAAATTATCTCCGAGGATTCGACGTCGGCGAACGATCTACCCAAATTTTATCGCGCGCTGGATTTATTGGATCCGGCACAAACGAAACCCGTTTTGTTGTCATTGGCCTTCGGACCCAATCGTGGAAGTTCCGCGAAAACGGATTCAACAGTTCTGGAAGCGGTCAGTCGCCTGAAACCAGGCGATTTGTCCGCAGATCAATCCGCCCAAATGCAAGTGCTGATCGAAAAAACTCGCGGCACCGACCGCTTCATCAGTTTTGTCGACAGATTTTCCTCGACGTACCATTATGCCGACTTGTTGAAAATTTCCGCAGACTCGTCGAATCGACAACAGGCCGCGAACGCGATGGGTGTGTTGATGGACAAAGAGCAGCGGGAAATTGTCCAGACGGCGGTCATTCAAGCGGACGAAACCGCGCGGGCGGTGCTCTGCGATGCGTTGGTCAACTGCGGCCGGCGTCCCGCCGCGATTTTGCTCAGTGCTATCGCCAAACGAACCGATGTCGATCGTTCGATTCGAACCGACGCTATTAGTCGATTGGGACAGATTCAATCGGGTGCCGAAGATATTTTGGGATGGATTGATCGACAGGAAGAACTTGACCCAGTGCTGATGCCGGCCATTCAAGCAGCTCTTCACAGCTCCAAGTCTGCGGACATTCGCCAACGTGCCAATGTACTTTTTCCGTTGGCCAATGCGAAAGACAATCGACCACTTCCGGCGATCAGCGAATTGGCCACCAGGCAAGGGGAATCGAGTCGGGGGGAAATTTTGTTTACCGGCGTCGGAACCTGTGCTAAATGCCATCTCGTCAATGGCAAAGGAATTGAAGTCGGACCGGATCTTTCAGGGATCGGCAATAAACTGTCGCGCGAAGCGATGTATGAATCAATTCTGTTTCCCTCCGCCGGTATCAGCCACAACTATGAAAGTTGGCTCGTGCAAACGCTAGACGGAAATTTGTTGACCGGGATTTTGCTCAGCGAAACTGATTCTGAGATCCAGCTTAAAAATGACCAGGGCATCCGCTTGTCGATTCCCAGAACCAACGTCGAAGAGTCCAAAAAACAACAACTCTCGATGATGCCGGATAACTTGCATAAAGAATTGTCTGAACAGGATCTCGTCGACCTGATCGAATATTTGATGGTCCAGAAAGCAAAGTAACTGGAACTGCTGAGTAGCCGATCTTGGAGTTTCCTTTTGTTCCCACCGAAAAATGCGTGGCGAATTCCCTAGCGAGTTTGCTATACTGGGGGCACAGCAATTGGCGAGTTCAAACCAATGCCGCATTTGTCGCGTCGGGAATTCGTCGAGCGATTAGCCAACAATTGGCTCATCGGTTCACAACCAAACGAGGGAACATCATGTTACTTTTCTGGAAAAATGTCTGCTTTTTTTTAGTAGTTTGGCTGTTAGTCGCGGTTGAAATTGGTGCCCAGACTTTATCCACAATGGTTAATAATGGCGCTTCTTCGAATCGAGTTGACATGGTCTTTATTGGTGATGGATACCAAGCGTCGGAATTGCCTTCGACATATGTTTCGCACATCAACACAACGGTAAATCACTTTTTCAATAACTCACTGTCTTCCCCGTTTGGACGCTATCAGAATTTCTTCAACGTGCACCGGGTAAGTATCGCCAGCAATCAATCGGGTGCCGACGATCCCATAAACAACATCTTTGTCGATACCGCTCTCGATGCCACCTACAACACGGGCGGTACGGATCGATGTTTGTACTTCAATACCACGAAAGCCAACAACGCGGTCAACACGGCGTTGTCCGGTTCCGGGATCGACATTGATATGCGATTGGGAACGGTCAATAGCACCAAGTATGGTGGTTGTGGTGGGCAATGGGCGGTCTGGGCCGGAGGGAACGGTTCGGCGCCAGAAATTGCCGTGCACGAGGTGGGCCATTCGTTCGCCGGTTTAGCGGACGAGTATTTTAGCCCGGGCACCTATACGGGAGGTGAATTCACGGAGTGGAACGTTACGAACAATCCGAATTCGGGCAAGTGGAATCGTTGGCTCGGTTACAATGATCCCAGCAGTAACATTGGTGCGATCGGGTATTACGAGGGGGGGCGATATTTACAAAATGGTGTCTGGCGCCCATCCGACAATTCGAAAATGCGGGCCCTTAACCGTCCCTTTGACGCGATCAGTCGAGAAAAATTTATCGACCAGATCTATCGAGAAGTCGACCCGCTGGATGCCTGGTTGTCCAATAGTTCGACTTTGGTTGATCCAAGTAGTCTGTGGGTTGATTCAGTCGATTCGAATGTCATTTCCGTGGAATGGTTTTTGAATGGCAATTCGTTGGGAATATTCGGTGAAACTCTGAATGTGAACACGCTAGGTTTGGCAGCCGGAAATTACCAGCTAACGGCACGGGCTTTCGACAATATTCTCAATACGTCATTTTCGGGGGGCGCATTGGATTGGTGGCGATTGTCGCCCGATTTGTTGCGCCAATCGGTCAATTGGAATGTTTCGTTGACGGCAATTCCGGAACCCAATTCGATTGTCTTGTTGTCATGTGGAGCGTTCGTTGTCTTTCGACGTAGGCGTCAACTGTGATCAAATTTGCAGCTCGTCGTTTATTTTTTTGATTTGCGAATCAACCCCGGAATTTGGCTCAGATTGGTAGTTTTTAGGATAACTACGGGGTAACGTCGCCCTAGCGAGTTTTGATTTGACGTGCGAATGAGCCACAAAGCGTGTTTGCCAACGGACTGGTAAAAGCTGAAAAAAGATCCGGTCGCTGTTTTCTTGGGACTCTGGTTTTTTTTCTCCGATTTGATCGGCTTTCCTCTTGCCTTCGGGCTCAATATACGATAAACAATACACGACTTATTTATCGTATATTGGCAACCGTTTCTGAGGAGTAGTTCATTCATGTTTAAGAACTTGCGACCGATCGGGTCCGACTGGGCCAAAGCCCGCCCATCAGCGACGGGTCGAGGTCAAATGCTAAACGCGTGTGATGGCCGTTTCATGGGTCGTCGAGGAATATTGGCGGCGGGCTTGGGAATTTCAGCCGGCGGCTGGTGGTTGAGCGGTTCGGCCCATGCCGATGATGGTCCGGCGGAGGATGCATCGCCGGACGAAGTCTTGTCTTTTCTCTACGAAGGGAACGCTCGATTTTCCAAAGGAACACCCTTGGAGCAGAACCGGGATATCGAACGTGTGCGACAGGTCGCCAACGAACAAAAACCCTTTGCTGCTTTTCTCGGTTGCGCGGATTCACGCGTTCCAATCGAAATCGTGTTTGATCAGGGATTTGGCGATCTTTTTGTTACGCGAATTGCCGGTAACATCGCGTCAAGTGAAAACGTCGGCAGTCTGGAGTTCGGAACGCTGGTGCTTGGAGCCAAGGTTCTTTTTGTATTGGGACATTCCAATTGCGGGGCCGTCGCGGCGACAATGAAAGCGGAGGATGTCCCGGGACAGATCAGCGGACTATTTCAGCATATTCGTCCTGCCGCCAAACAAGCCAAGGGTGATCTTGCCAAAGCGGTTGAATTGAATGTGGTCAATCAAGCCACGGTCCTATCCGAATCTTCACCAGTGATAGCGAAGCTTATTCGCGATCGAAAATTGATTGTGGCTGGCGGAGTTTATGACCTGAATTCTGGCAAAGTCCTGCCGATTGAACTGCCGGTTCTAGGAAATTGATCGTTCGAAGCCCTGCCTTAATTTAAGAGAAGAACCGCTAGTCATCCAAAATTATCACGAGCAACCATGACGCTTTTGCAAATGTTTCAGTCCAACATCTGTTCACCGATGGTGTTGGCATTTGCCTTTGGGATTGTCTGTCGTTTGATCAAGAGTGAATTGTCGATTCCTCGCGACCTCTATCTTTCGCTTTCGATTTATCTCCTGTTTGCGTTGGGACTCAAAGGCGGGGTGGAACTCTCCCATACGGAATTTCAACAACTTTTTTTCCCCGCAATAGTGACTCTTGTCTTAGGCTGCGTTACTCCCATAAGCTCGTATCTGACGTTGCGATTCTGGGGCAAGTTTTCGGTAGCAGATGCGGCTGGGATCGCCGCCCATTATGGCTCGGTTTCCGCGGTCACTTTTATTGCGGCTGAGAAATTCGCGATTGCCAACCTGGGAGAAGGATCCGTTGCCTCTTTTCTGCCAACATTGCTGACACTCCTGGAGATTCCAGGAATTCAAATCGCACTCGCCATTGGTGTTATCGGATTGGCTAAATCCAGAAATGATCAAGACGCTGCGGCGAATACACCTACGGTTGTTGCCCCCAGCCGTCCGCTTAGTGCAGTTTGGCATGAACTACTGACGGCTCGGTCGATGGTCCTGCTGGTCGGCGGCATGATCATTGGTCTAATTATTGGATACGACGGCTACGCTCCCGTAAAACCCTTTTTCGACAAGGGAGAGTGGATGTTTAAAGGTGCGTTGACATTGTTCTTGCTGGAGATGGGGCTGGTGGCCGGCTCACGATTAGCTGACCTGAAACATGCCGGTCTATTCTTAATTGCATTTGGAATTATCATGCCGATCGTTCATGGCGCCCTCGGAGTCTTTTTGGGTTCGATCGCTGGACTTGACGTTGGCAGCTGTACGGTTTTGGGAGCGATGGCCGCGAGTGCCAGCTACATCGCTGCTCCACCGGCTGTCAGAATGACATTGCCCGAGGCAAACCCAACTTTCTATCTGACGGCTGCTTTGGCGATTACCTTCCCGTTCAATTTGCTGGTTGGCATCCCTCTGTACTTTCGAATGGCTGTAGCCATTGTGGGAAATGATTTTCGATGAATACTTATACGCTGACGTTGCTTACGATTGTCGCTGAGTCTCTACTAAAAGATCGGCTGATCACGGCAGTTCGCCAGGCCGGCGCCAAAGGTTTCACGCTTACCGACGTCTCGGGTGAAGGTTCGCGCCAGCGGCGAGTCGGTGAAATTCTCGGTGAGAATATCAAGATCGAAATAATCACTAAGCGCGAAACGGCGGACAAGATATTAGATGTCCTTCAGCAAGAATTTTTTCCACGTTATGCCGTCGTTGCTTTCATGAGCGACGTCCAGGTCGTGCGCGAAAACAAGTATGTCTAATTGGCAATGGCAGATAGATCTTGGCCGCGCGTCGTCCTATCAATTGGTAAATGTCCTTGCCGACAGTACATCCGTGACAAACCTGTCAATCAAGACCAAACTATCAAATGCCCGCCGGTTTTAATGGCTGGTTCGTATCAAGGCGATTAGGTCGCCGATTGAACGATGCGCTTCGATGGGGTGCCGCAACGGCAGGTTGGTAAGGATCCGATAATGATTCTTGCGGCCGACTTTTTTGCGTTCGATAAAGCCATCCTGCTCCAGGTCGGCGATGATTCTTTGCACCGCCCGTTCGGTGATACCAATTTTTAGGGCGACTTCTCGTAAGACGAGCGACGCATCCTGGGACAACATCAGTAACACGTGGGCATGATTGGTGAGAAAAGTCCAACGAATTTTTTTTTCCGCTGGATGTGGCAACTTCGAGGACGTCTTAACCTTCGTTGATCGCCGACTAACCGCCGCCGCCGATTTCAACCGAGTGGTTTGGGACCTAGGTACAGCCATTTTAGATAATCGTCCACCAAATAACTTGCTTGAGAAGCTCTAACGGAATCCAACGCTCCAGCCAAATGGCCGACCGCAGAACCGAACTATTAATGAAACCGTTCGTATTTTATCGAATAACATACGACACAACAATCGCGAATCAAGCTTTTGCAATTGAAAAAATTCATCGCTTTCGTTGATCGTTCTCCGATCGGCGAATCCGCCTTTTAAGTTATCTCGGAACCGGTGGTCAACGTAAGGTGAAAAAACAATTGGCCCTCAGACGAAGTTGGAATATGGAAAGTCTCGGATTCCAATTCGTAACTGCGACTGAGTCAATCATTGATCTGCCAAGTACTATTGCTTCGATCAAGGACTGCCAATCAGATATAGGGTGATTTCCTGAATCACCCGGTCAAATAACGTTTCAGCCAGGTTCAATTTAGCCTTGACCAATTTTTCGTCAGCTGTTTCTGCCAAGTTTTCCAAATCCTGAAACTCGGCTTGTGCATCCTGCGTTTCGAGAAAGGCCAGTGATCCTTTCAGCGAATGGGTCAGTCTTTGAATGGCCGGTCGGTCACCGCATGCGACCGCCGTCTTGATCGCGGACAATAAGGGGGGAGTTTCATCGAGAAAAATGTGTAACAACTCCAATAGCAGTTTTCGATCGCCGGCGGTATTTTCTAATGCTCGGGTCCAGGAGATTTGGGGTGGCAAACCGTCAGCGGACAATTTCGGGACCTGCCTTGTCGGTTCCAAGGCAACTTTAGTAGTCGGCGACTCGGGAAATAGGGACGCCAATTTTTCAGCCATGTCCTTCAACCGGATCGGCTTACAAAGATAATCGTCCATCCCGGATTCCAGGCAATTCTCGCGATCGCCCTTCATCGCGTGAGCGGTCATGGCGACCACTACGACATGCGTCCTGGATTTTTTTTCCCGCCGTCGCAGTTCGCGCGTGGCGGACAAACCATCCATCTCCGGCATTTGAACATCCATCAGCACGAGATCGAAGACGGACTTTTCCAGATGTTCGAGTGCCTCGATACCATTCCATGCAACAGTGACCTGGTGTCCCAATTTGTGCAAAATTCCAATGGCCAGTTTCTGATTCACCAGATTATCCTCGGCCAACAGAACATGTAGAACTCGCGTCGGCGACTCGACGATTGGTTCATGAGTTAACGGGATCTCCGAATGCCCCGCGGCCAGCTCTTTCGAATTCAGGGATGAAACCACCGCATCGTAGACTTCGGATTGTTTGGCGGGCTTAAGCAAATGCAGGTTAATGCCCAACGATTGCAAGTTGGCCGCATCGTTCGGACGAGCGCCGGAAGTCAGCATAATGACGCTCGCGGGCGTCAACAGTGACTGCTCAATGATCGCTCGAGCCAACGCCAAGCCATCCATCTGCGGCATATTGACGTCTGAAATGATCAATTGAAATGCATCGTTCTCTTCGTTTGCATCGATGATCGCTTGCAAGGCCTGGGCACCTCCCGAGGTGGTCGTCGGGTTCATGCCCCAATTCGATAGCATATCTTTCAAAATGCGCCGATTCGTGGCGTTGTCATCGACGATCAACACGCGCACCCCTTGAATATCGACGGAAGTTTCCCGGGGTAAATGCATCGATTCGGAGCTGTCAATGTCGAGGGTCATTTCAAACTGAAATCGACTGCCGACTCCCAATTCACTTTCGACCCAAATCCGTCCACCCATTAGTTCAACCAGACGTGAACAAATTGCTAAACCCAATCCAGTGCCGCCATAACGTCGCGTCGTCGAGGCATCCGCTTGTTCGAACTCTCGAAAGACTTTGTCGCAATTCTCTGGAGCGATTCCGATTCCGGTATCCACCACTGAAAAATGCAACGTCGCGTGGTGGCCCGAAAGTTTTGGGCAATCGATCTCGAGCACGACCTCGCCTGTTTCCGTAAACTTGATCGCATTGCCGACCAGGTTGACAATGATCTGCCGCAATCTGCTGGCATCACCCAACAAGACCCGGGGTATTTGTTTATCGATCCGAAACGCGAGTTCCAAGCCCTTGCCATGCGCTCGAAAACCAAGTCCTTTCATGGTGTCGCCCAACGACTCGCGAATGTCAAACGGCAGATTGTCCAATTCAAATTTGCCCGCCTCAATCTTGGAAAAATCCAACACATCGTTGATCAAGGTCAGCAATGCCTCGCCCGAATCCTGCACCATGTGCAGGTATTCATGCTGTGTCGCAGTGAGTTTCGTTTCCAGCAAGAGATCTGTCATGCCAATGATCGCGTTCATCGGCGTCCGAATCTCATGGCTCATGTTGGCCAGGAAATCGCTCTTGGCTCGATTGGCTTCATCGGCGGCTATTTTCGCAGCGCGCAATTCCTCGCGTTCCAACAATAGCGCGTTTTCTGCCAGCCGCTGCTCAGTGATATCCCAAAAGATCGTCTGAATCCCGACGGTGTCACCCAGTTCATTTCGGACCGGGCCTTTTCGCGAGGCAAAATAATGCAGGTTTCCATTCACGATGTCCTCGAAGACGTCCTCGAGAACTGCACCCGTTCGCATGACGTTTTCGTCCTCCTCGCGGGCCCCTTTTGCCAATTCCTCGGGGTAAAAATCTGCGACCGTTTTTCCAATCATGTCTTGCGGGCTGGTGTTCAGCAGCGACGCAAACATCTGATTGGCGAAAACAATTCGGCCCGCGCGATCCTTACGCACAAAACATGCTGGAATACTGTGGACCAACGACAAGAACAGCGACTCTCCATCGCGAAGCGATTCTACACTCCGGTCCGATTCAGACGGGGCAGCACAAGGGGTTGAGTCGCCATTTTCCATAATGCGATCCGAATTGCTATCAGTTCATGTGAAGGCACGATATTTCTCGAATTCTAGCCGATATTTCTCGCGATCAATAGCACGTAAACGTTTCTCCAAGAAAACTGCTTCGAGCAACCGTTAAATGTTGTGATCTTTAACTGCGGCTGAGAGTCTTTTTATGAAAAAATGTTCTTCGAGAAAAAATGTTTTATTTGCATCCAAATCGGTTGGGCCTTCGTAAACCTTGGCAAGCACATGCGTGTTGCGATGTGCAAAAATTCCAATGTACTTTGAGGTTCAAAAATGTTATTGAAGACTTCGGCGTTTCGAGTTGCGATCCTACCAGCGTTGTTCATCATTTCCGGTCAAGGCATCGTCGATGCCCAAGAATGCCCGTTGAAGGCAGCTAGTGCCGGCCAGCATTGCCCCGCTCAGCAAGCGATGTTGATTTCGACATCCGCCAACCATGTTGCCCAAGAGGCCGACATTGTGGACACCGCCGTTAAGGCTGGCAAATTCGGAACTTTGGTTGCAGCGGTTAAGGCTGCTGGTTTGGTAGAAACTCTGAAGAGCGCCGGCCCATTTACCGTCTTTGCACCAACGGATGAAGCATTCGCTAAATTGCCCGAAGGCACCGTGAAAACATTGCTTGAACCAGCGAACCTGGCCAAACTTCAAGCCATTCTGACCTACCATGTGGTTAGCGGAAAAGTCTTAGCGGCCGATGTGGTCAAATTGACCAGTGCCAAAACCGTCCAAGGTCAAGAAGTTGCGATAAAAGTTGCTGACGGCAAGGTCTTTGTCAACGGTGCTCAAGTTGTCACCACGGACATCAAATGCTCCAATGGCGTGATTCACGTCATTGATTCGGTTATTTTGCCTGCCGAACCAAAAGACATTGTGGACACCGCTGTCGGTGCTGGCAGTTTCTCGACTTTGGTCGCCGCCGTGAAGGCTGCTGCACTGGTCGAAACTCTTAAAGGCAAAGGTCCGTTTACAGTATTCGCTCCTACCGATGAAGCTTTTGCAAAAATTCCTGCCGCAACTTTGCAGACTTTGTTGAAGCCTGAAAACAAGGCCAAATTGGCCTCGATCCTTACCTTCCATGTCGTTTCCGGCAAAGTAATGGCTGCCGACGTCGTAAAATTGAAAACTGCTAAAACTGTCAACGGCCAAGAAGTAAAAATCGAAGTTGTTGACGGAAAAGTGATGGTCAACGGAGCCCAAGTTGTGAAAACCGATATTGAATGTGCCAATGGCGTTATTCACGTGATCGACACGGTTATCATGCCTAAGTAAATCCTGTAGACTGGAAGCTGAAAGAAATCACCGCGAGTGGAATTTTTCACTCGCGGTTCATTTTTACTTCCGGGCAATTGGGTTTAAGAAATTGTGTTGAGCGAAATTCCTTTGTTACACCGAGTCGCTAAAGGGGAACCGCACGCTGTCGCGGAATGCCTGGATCGATACAAGAACCTGGTTTGGGCACTGGCTCGTCGAAGCTGTCCCGACTCCCAGGCGATGGAGGACGCGGTGCAAGAAATTTTCTTAAAACTGTGGACCGTGGCCTACCGGTTTGATGCATCAATTGCCAGTGAAACAACATTTGTCGCCATGATCGCCCGACGCAGTTTGATCGACTTAAGTCGCAAAAAGTCCTGGGCGACGGCCGATCCGATCGAGTTCGATAGTTTTTCAACATCCGAGATGGGTGCCGCGGAACGGGCGGAATTGAACGATGAGGCCGCCAAGGCATCTATTTTGTTGGAACAGTTACCCCCTGATCAACAATCCGTTATTCAATTGAGCGTCTTTCACGGCTTATCTCATGCGGGGATCGCCAAGCGGACGGGCCTATCGTTGGGTACGGTGAAATCAAATCTTCGACGGGGAATGCTCCGACTGCGAAGCGCTCTCGTCGGTAAAGAATCGGATAGTGGCTCGTTCCCAACGTCCGTCGCGCAAGGAGAGCCGCGATGAACCACGAATTGCCAGCCGGCGATGAACGATTGGTTGATCTCATGATTCAACGGGCCACGTTTGGCTTGTCGGAATCCGAACAACTGGAATTCGATCGCTTGAAGTCAGCATCCAACAATCCCGATGAAGCTGAACGATTTGAATTGACGGCCAGTGCCATTGATTTGGCCTATGGGATGGGTCAATCCCACGAAGAGATGCCGCGCCAGATCCAGGACAAATTGCTTGTGTCGGCGGGACAGTTTCTTGCCGGCCAGCGCAGTTTGGATTCTGGCGCACCGATCGAACTTCGATCATCGTCAAATCAATCCAACGTCCGCAATTCAAATTGGGGCCGTTTGAATGTCGCGGCCGCATTGGTCACGGCAGCCAGTTTGCTGATCGCGGCCGGTTGGTGGTTTTTGTCTGACCAAGGCAATAGTTCTCCGGTCGAAGCCGTCGCGTTGACGACTCAACAGAAATTCGATCAGTTCATGTCGGCACCGCCAAATGATTTAGTGGAAGTGGAATGGCAGCCTGTTCACGCGCCCAAGGCGGCTGGCAAAGTTGTCTGGAGTGACTCGCGTCAACAGGGTTACATGGTGTTCAAAGATCTGGACATCAATGACCCGCTTAAGGAGCAATATCAACTGTGGATTTTTGATACGGCCAAAGATCAAGCCCATCCAGTCGATGGCGGTGTCTTCAATATTGCTTCGACGGGCGAAGTCCTCGTCCCGATTGTCGCCCATGTACCCGTCAACCGAGCCGTTCAATTCGCGATTACGGTCGAACGACCCGGTGGCGTGACGGTTTCCAGTCGCGAAAAGATTCCCTTGCTGGCTTCGCTGAACTAATGACGTTGCCGGTCGGCAAGCGATCATCATCAATTGACAATCCGGCATTCCCGATAACTGTGCGAGCGAACTGCACCTACGAATCGCCTAAGTCGCACGGAGTCCCGAAATCACCAAATCGTTTCGGCTTCACTCAACCTGGTTTGAATTCACTGCTAGCGTTCGTGGATGTTGAGACAATCTTGACCTCGGTGGCAGATTTCCGCTATTTTCCACGTTAGGTGCACACGTTGAGTGCTTGTTTCGGAGATGGAAATTCGGGGCGACATTCATTTCTTTCTAGGAGCTGGGCATGGCCACTGTCGAAGATCAAGTAGCGGCAATTGTCGCCGATCAATTGGGAATTGATCGGGACGAGATTACCAGCGATTCTCCCTTCACGACCGAACTTGGAGCGGATTCGCTGGATCAAGCCGGCATGATGGTTGCATTTGAAAAAGCGTTCAGTGTTCGATTTCCACCCGGTAGCGCTGATCGAGTTCGCTCAATTGGCGAAGTCATCGCCTTGATCGAAGCGGCGCGCACGGCGTAGTCAACGCCCGCTGGCGCCGAACCGGTTGATTGGGAAATTACGTAGGATTTCATGACGATGACTGCCGCTGCACCTCCAGTACCGGTCCAGAATCCGACACGTTTGGCTGACATGGTGCGGACGGCCAACGGATTGAATGCGGCCCGCGTGTTTGCCTCAGTCTTGGTGGTGATTTTCCATGCGGCGATACCTTACATGGTTTCACCGATTCCCATCTGGGTCGTGCATGATACCGCGCAACATGTATCCATCGACTTGTTGGTGTTTTGGATCAATGGTTTCGTGATGCCGTTATTTTTTCTGTTGGCGGGGCTATCGATTGCGAAGGCATCGTGGCAACTGCCATTTCGGGAATTTGTTTGGCAGCGATTCAGTCGATTGGGCGCGACAATTTTGCTGGCAGTCTTCCTGATTATGCCGTTGCTCCTTTTCAGTTGGGCAATTGGTTTGCTGTGGACTGAAAGACTGACGATCCCCAACTTGGTTCGCTTGAGATTTCCGCGCGAACTGCATGCCTATTTGGGGCCGGGTCATTTGTGGTTTCTGGAATACTTGTTGTTGATGAGTGTCGCGTGGTCCGCAGTGGCGCGCGTCTCGCTGCGTTGGCCGTTTATGGCGCGGTTAGTGCAAGGCAAATGGGCGCACCGGGCACTCGGTTCGGTCGGAGGTCCGTTGGTCTTCGCCCTGTCGACCGCGGCAATTCTCGCCTTCGACGTCGACACTCCGTTTCGGTTGATTGCCCCTTTTATGCCCGATTTGGCGCGCGTGTTGTACTATCTGGCATTTTTTGTTGCGGGAATTTGGTTGGCTGGTATGTCACAATCCTTTGCGACATTGCGGGCCCATGCCATTGTGCATTTGGTCGTCGCCACGGTGGCGTTTGGCGGACTCTGCCCGTTGACCCTGTGTTACTTTGCGAAGACTCTACAAGTTCCAGGACAATGGGCATTGACCGGACTGCAGGCGATTTTTGTCTGGTGCATGGTGTTTGGATTTTTGGGAGCCATGCTGCGTTGGTGTTCCGACCGCCACGAATGGATTCGGTACGTCAATGAGGCTTCGTTCTGGTTGTACCTCGCCCATTTTCCAGTGGTCTGTGCCATGCAGTTGGTAGTTTGGCCACTGCAGATTAATCCTTGGGGGAAGGTCTTGATTGTGGCGGCAACCGGGATCGCAGTATCGTTGATCGCTTATGAATACTGCGTTCGTTACAGTTGGCTAGGCGCGGTGATTAACGGAAGTCGTAAACAGCACGTCACGACGCGCGGTTGGCGATTGGAAGCAGGTTGGTTAAGCCTGGTTAGTGTCGGCTTGATGTTGTTGACGGGTTTTCTATGGACGGGTTGGAATTCGGTTGCCGGATCCAATCTACACACGGTCGTTGCGGGAAGCATCTACCGCAGCAATCGGCTCGAACCGAACGAGCTCAACGAAATTATTACGCAGCACAAAATTCGCTCAGTAATTAGTCTGGCCGACGGAAATGCAAATGATGGTTGGTTCCAATCCCAACAGGAAATCTGCACAGATCGCGGTATTCAGTTGGCGACGATGGCGTTCAAAGAGTCCGAAGTACCCTCGTCGGCCGATCTCGAACAACTGCAACTGGCGTTGAAGGAGTCTTGGCGGCCGGTGTTAATAATTGGCGGCAACCGCTCGCCAACTCTTTCCGGTTTCGGCTCCGCTGTCGCGATATTGCTTGAAGGCGATTCGCTGGATGTAGCGCTAGGCCAACTCGATCTGCGTTTTTTTCAGCTGGAAGGTCCCGAGCATTGCATTGTCGCTCAACCTCTGCGTGAATATCGGGACTGGTTGAGCGCAAACAAGACGGCTCATTCCGTCGACACGTTCTGTCAATGGACCAAACAAGTCCAAGCAACGGAGACAGAAATGGCAGCTGCCAAAAAGCAACAGCCCGCGTGGCAAGCGACGATGGGCGCACCCCGCTATCCTCGCCGGTTCTAGAATTCCCTCTGTCTAGGTTGTTGCAATCCGGTTCAGATTCCCAACAGGAAGCAATCGTATTTCGGACCCTCGCGTGCGCTGCCTTGAGCCCTTCTGGTCAGTAATTACCGGCGATGGTAGCCGGTTTGACTACGGCGCTGTAAACGACATTCTGGTCGAATTCGCGGTCGACCGGCGATGAATCGGGTCGCCCGCGATTGGTCGTGGAACTGGTTTTCGGTCAAGACTCCAATTAGACTAGGCCGACATCTGGTCGCTGATTTGACCAACCGTCAATCCACCGTTCGCTCTGGACCTTTTTATTGGTGAATCATGCCAACGTGTTTTGTAATAAATCGCTTTCTGCTGGCGCTGTCTGTGATTGTTTGTTTCGCCTGCGGTGCGAACGATGCCCAATGTCAGCAGGAAACCGCTGAGCAAACCACAGAACCCCGTCCGACCGACGACCCGAAACCCGAAGCGCCCGCCAAACATCAACGACTGGCATGGTTCGATAGTCATCAAGAACTTCTAAAGAACTCAAAATACGCGAGCAGCACCTGGCAAGCCGTCGGGCCGACCCAGATGTCAGGCCGCGGTGTCGATATCGCAGTTCATCCCGCTCAGCCCCAAACGCTATACTTCGCGACCGCCGCCGGTGGAGTTTGGAAATCGGTCGACGATGGAATCAATTGGAACCCGATCTTTGATAGTTATGCGACGGCCAGTATCGGCGACATCGCCATCGCACCGTCCGATCCAAATCTTATTTGGGTTGGTACCGGCGAATCCAACATCCTCCGCAGCTCGATGGCTGGCGTCGGCGTGTTTAAATCGGTCGATGGCGGCCAAACGTTTGAACACATGGGACTAACCGATACGCAGCACATCAGTCGGATTGTGATCCATCCGAAGAATCCAAACATCCTCTATGTCGCTTCGTCGGGGAATGAATACACGTCCAACCCGGAACGCGGCGTTTTCAAAACAGTCGATGGCGGTAAATCCTGGACGCAAGTCTTTTTCAAAAATGTCTCCACGTCGGTCACTGATCTGGTGCTCGATCCGCAACACCCTGACACACTTTACGTTGGCACTGCTCCGCGCCTTCGGTACCGTTGGAACGATCCCGTCGGCGGGCCCGAAACCGGCGTTTATAAATCCAACGATGGCGGGCGCACCTGGAAATCGCTGGTCGCCAACGGCCTCCCCGATTTTTCGACAGGTCAATACGAGCGTGTCGGCATTGACCTGTGCGCATCGCAGCCCGAAACCGTTTATGTGCTGCTCAATCACGATGGCGCAACCGACAAGGGAGCGGGTGCCAAAGTCTACCGCAGCGACGACGCCGGCGAGACTTTCCGTTTGATCGATGGCAATGAGCAGGTTCGCACGACTCACCCGAGTTACGGTTGGTTCTTCGGTCAAATTCGCGTCGACCCAAGTGATGCCGATACCGTTTACGTGTTCGGTCTCAGCACCAAACGAACGCGCGATGGTGGCTACACTTGGGAAAACGTGCCGGGCAACCATAGCGACTACCATGGAGCCTGGATCAACCCGAACGATTCGAAACATATTGTCGTTATCAACGACGGCGGACTCATGATTTCGCACGACGGCCTGGCAACCTACCGCACGCCGACCAATCTTCAAATTGCTCATAACTACAACTGTGGTATCTCACAGGAGCAGGGCAAATTCTGGATTTACGTTTCGACTCAAGATACCGGCGCCTGGCGGGGTTTGGTCGACCTTAGCCGCGGACGAAGTTCCATCGTCAGCCAAATCTGGGAACGCGCCACCGGTGACGAATCGGGGCGACATGCCGTCGACCCAAACCATCCCAACCTGGTCTATTCGGTCAGCCGTTATGGCGGCGGGCCTCAACTAACCGACTACAGCGAACAAAAGGTAGTCGAGCGCCGCGGTCGGCGGTTTGAGACCTACAAGACCACCGATGTGTCTGTCAAATTTGAAAAGGGCGATTTGAAGCGTGCGCAATGGGTCTCCCCGCTGATTATTTCGCCGCACGATTCACAGCGATTGTTTTACGGAGCACAGTACGTGTTCCGCACCGATGACGGTGGCAAGAACTGGCAGAAAATCAGCCCGGACCTTTCGAATTTTGATCCCGACAAACAAGGCAATGTGGCTCACGCAGTGGTCTTTGCCATTGCCGAATCGCCCGTCGAAAAAGGCGTAATTTATGCCGGTTCCGACGACGGAAACCTGCATGTGACACGCGACAACGGAGAATCCTGGACCGAAATCGGAAAGCACATCCCCGACCTTCCGCCTGGCCTGTGCGTGGCGGGTCTGGAAGCCTGTCATTTTGATGCCGGCACCATTTATGCCGCGTTCAATGGCATCCGTTACGATCAATTCGAATGCCGTTTGTATCGCTCGAAGGACTATGGCGCGACATGGGAAAGCATTACCGCAAATATTCCTGGCAGCAATGCCAATGTGATCAAGCAGGACCCGGGCAACAAGGATCTACTATTCGCCGGAACTGACCGGGCGGTCTATGTTTCAACGGACGGCGCCAAGAGTTGGGATGTATTGGGAAAAGGCTTGCCCACGGCGTACGTCCATGATCTCGCCATCCAAACGGCGGAAGACTACGCCGTGATTTCGACGCACGGCCGCGGCTGTTTCGTTCTGGACATTCGCAATTTACGCAAGCCCCCCGCGCCGAGCCCGACGGTCGAAACACCCGCTGAAGAAAGCGATAAAAAAGACGACGGCGAAAAAACACTTGCCAGTGAACGGCCTGGTCAAACTGGGCAGCAACCGAGATAAGCCGAGGCGTTGCCTAAATCAGCCGGAATGCTCTAGCATCCGGTTTCCACTGATAAGTGTTGTCGGAATCAGCCGGAATGCGCTAGCATCCGGTTTCCTCGAAAGAGAATTGATTTTTGGGACGAGAACATGACGAGAGCATCCTGATACCAAAAACCGGACGCTAGCGCGTTCCGGCTGATCTGTGTTGTCGGAATCAGCCGAAATGCGCTAGCATCCGGTTTCCACTGATATGTGTTGTCGGAATCAGCCGGAATGCGCTAGCATCCGGTTTCCTCGAAAGAGAATTGATTTTTGGGACGGGAACATGACGAGAGACGAGAGCATCCTGATACCAAAAACCGGACGCTAGCGCGTTCCGGCTGATCTGTGTTATGGGAATCTGCCGGTATGCGCTGGCATCCGGTTTCCACGATATTTTTTTGCCAGAAAGTTCTTTATTATTTCCAGAAAACCGGACGCTAGCGCGTTCCGGCTGATCTGTGTTATGGGAATCGGCCGGAGTGCGCTGTCATCCGGTTTCCACGAAATTGAATCAACCGTTCAACTGCACACTGCCACGAATAGTATTCGATTTGAAGGAAATTGTATTTGTCGCTCGACAGCAGTATTCTAAATTGAAACAATGGTAAGCAAGGATCTGTCCAGTTCGACAGGGTTTCGACTAACGGTGCAATAGATTAGAACTTGTTACTGTATCTGTGATGAACAACGACCAGCCTCTTGCTTATTTCAATACTTGGACTGTCTATGGAACTCATCTCCAAGGAGCGGACACCGGTTGGAGAAAGTACGGCAAAGGGGATATGCAGCCGGAACCGCTGTTGGAGGCTTGGCGTGCAGATCGCTTGAAGCATCCTATTCGATTGCTTGATGGAGTGTGTCGTGCAATTGTTGAATCAATGATTGGCAAACACTGCCTTTTTCGTTCGTGGCATCTTTGGGTTGCGAACGCTCGTTCGAATCATGTTCATGTTGTGGTTACAGCGAATTCGCATCGCGGTGATATTGTTCGAGATCAGTTGAAGGCCAACAGCACAAAAGCGCTGCGTGAACACAGTGCGATTTTCCGCGATCGTCCCGTTTGGTCGGTCGGCGGTGACTGGCGATGCGTTAACACCGAAGACGAATTGCAACGCGTTGTTGAGTATGTTCGTGACGCACAAGATCGAAAATTTCTCGAGTTTCCTGTTGCAAAAACCGGATGCGAGCATCCTGACAAAAGAATCGGACGCTAGCGCGTGCCGGCTGATCTGTGTTGCTGGAATCAGCCTAAATCAGCCGGAATGCGCTAGCACCCGGTTTCGACGAACGTGAACTATTTCCGGATTTAAGAACCGGACGCTAGCGCGTGCCGGCTGATCCGAAATCAGCCGGCATGCGCTAGCATCCGGTTTCCGCGAACGTGAATTAATTCTTGATACAAGAACCGGACGAGAGAGAGTATCCTGATACGAAAACCGGACGCTAGCGCGTGCCGGCTGATCCGAAATATCTGTTGTCACAAAGTACTAGTTCAACTCCAGCCATTGCTCCTCGGCGGACTGCAGTTCGGCGCCGATGGCTTCGATTTGATTGTGCATTTCCAACGCCTTTTTCGCGTTGGTTTCGGTCAGCAATTGCTGCTGCAACAGTTTCCGTTCATCATCGAGTTTGGCAATTTTTCGCTCGATCGTCTTGATCAATTTTCGGGTTTTTCGATCATCGAGCGGTGCCGCCGTTTTGGTGGCTGAGGCTTTTCCGGGAAAGAAACTGGGGCCGCACAAATGGGGCAGGAGAAGGAAAGAAGCTGGGGCCGCACAAATGGGCCAAGGAAACTGGGAACCGGATAGTTTTGCCGTTGTCTGGCCCCGTCCTATTTCCGTCCTATTTCTGCGGGATTCCAACACGGTTCACTACCCACGATGCAAACTTATGTAGATACCAATGGAATGAACCCGGCGGAAGCGTGTTTCCAACTCAACTGTCGTGTGTCCAGTTAGGGTACCGGTTCGAACAACGCACTGGCGCGAAGCGTGTCAAAATTGTTGTCCAAGAGAATCAACTTCCCGGATCGAAACCGCATGAGGTGGGAGATGGTCATTGGTTCGACAAATGGATTCCCAATGGGATGCATCCAGCTTTTACCCCAAACATGAACGTCGTTGATGCTTACCGAGTAGGAAAACCAAGTGCGATGGTCGTGTCCGACAGGTACTTCGAGCACGGAGAAGAACAATTCGAAAAGTCGTTCGACTTCGGTAAATCCCCGGTAGATGCCCGCGAAGGGAATCAGATTTGGGTCGCCCGGCATGCGAAACTCGATATCTGGATCCAGAAAATGTCGAACGACTGGGAAGGATTTTTTTTGGTGCGTGTAAAGCGCGTCGAAATATTGTTTCGCCAAACTGACGGGGTCCGAAAACAAATCGGTCGCTGAAACAGTTAGATCTTTGGAGCTAAGCGCTTCCGCGATGTCCTCGATCGTTTGAATAGAAACCGATTCTCCCGACTCCAGCTTGGATACTAATCGCAGACTGTACCCCGCTGCCTTAGCCAGATTGGCTTGCGACCAACCATGCTTTTCCCTTAATTGCCGAAGTAATAAGGGGTTGCAAGCTTGAGCCGCTTTGATTTCGTCACCTGGCCAGTTCAAAAGAGCTCCTCGCTGAGGTGAAAAGGGATCGTGCGTATGTCGTGCGCATCGATTGAATTGCTATCGTTTCCTGATGACGCCATACTAAATCGTGATTAGGCGATTCGTAAGCACCAAAACAATAAAAACCTTCTGAAATCCGCAATTTAGACCTCTAAAATACTTCCCATTGATTGAGCGACGCCCGCTGAGTTTCGCTGTTGATCAACCTTGAATAAAACTGATTACCATTTCCAAAACACTTTTTTGAGAGCCTGCTATGTTTACCAATAATCGGGTGAGTCGGTGGTTTCCAAGTGTTGGGATCGGATTCGCGACCTTGTTTGTCTTTCCGCACGCCATCCACTCGCAGGATCTTGGTCGCAATGTGGCGAGTGGAAATTGGAACACCGGGTCAGAATGGGTCAATTCAGCCGGAGTAACCGGTAGCGCTCCGACGGGATCCTCGAATGTTTACATCGGATCGTTCGGTTACCCCCACGTCACCTCGGTCGGAACATCGCAAGTGTCTCTCAATAGTGCCGGTGTGGCCAATTCGGTATTTGTGGGCGATGGAGCTGGGGGCAACGGTGCGCTGACGTTGCAGCCAGGTGGTTCACTCGCCGCCGTTGATTTCAACTTGGGATTAAACGGTGGTACGGGATTGCTCGATCTTGCCGGGCAACAAATCACACTGTCCGGTAACTTCAATCATGGTGCGGGGGCGAGTGTGATGCACTCCGGAGGCGGAATCACTGCCAATTCATTCTTCATGCTCGGTGTTAGTTCGTTTTCGATGGAGGGTACGGACAGCTTTGCGGACTCTGTCAGCGTCTCAGGTGGTGCGACGATGACGACCAGTGTGGCCCTGAATCTCACGGCGGGACTTAGGGGACTTAGTGTCATTGGGTCGGGTACTTCGTTTACCAGCGGCAACACCGTTTCCGTGCGTAGCATTAATGTTACCAATGATGCAATGTTCACCGCCAACGGGGCGGTCACGGCGTTAGACGCCATTTATGTTCGCAACAATGCGACGTTCAACACGAACGCCAATGTGACCGCAGGCCAATTTTATCTCGGTGCTGCAACGCTCAATCTCAACGGCAACACACTCTCGGCTGGTTATTTGGATTTGGGTAAGACGTATGGCGGACCGACGACGATCAATCGCGGGGGAGGTAACTTCTCCGCCACTGACTTTGCCTTGGGTAGTGGCACCAATTTCACCTATGAAGTGGGTGACAACTTCACCAATCGTGGCGATCTGTATGGCGGTTCGACGCTGAAGACAGTCCAAGCGATGAACTTGACGGGTAGTTTATGGGTTGACAGCTCGACGCTCGATCTCGATGGCCAATTGCTGACACTCGGCGATCGATTCAGGTTTGGCAATGGCAGCACACTGATACGCGGTGCGGGGGGCGCCATTCATGCGAGCGGTTTCGACATCTACGGTGGCAATTCCTATGCCTATGACGGTACGGACACCTTTACGGACTATGTCGTGGTCTCAAGTGGTGCGACGATGACGACCAGTGTGGCCCTGAATCTCAACCTTGGACTTAATGTCGGTGGGTTGGGTACCTCGTTTACCAGCGGCAACACCGTGTCCGTGAATAGCATTGATGTTAACAATGATGCAGTGTTCACCGCCAACGGGGCGGTCACGGTGTCAGCCCCGATCATTGTTCGCAATAATGCGACGTTCAACATGAACGCCAACGTGGCCGCAGACCAATTTTATCTCGGTGCTGCCACGCTCAATCTCAACGGCAACACCCTCACGGTTGATTTTTTGGATTTGGGTTCTATTTATGGCGGACCGGGGACGGTCAATCGCGGGGGAGGAAACTTCTCCGCCACTGCCTTTTTCTTGGGTAATGGCACCAGTTTCACGTATGAAGTGGGTGACAACTTCAGCAATAGTGGAAATCTATCTAGCGGTTCGACGCTCACACTCAACCAGGATCTGACTCTAGCTTTTTCGCTGAATGCAACCGGTGATTCGACGATCAATCTGGGAAACCACACGTTGAACGTCGGATCGCTCGACCTGGGTGATCCAACCACGGTGACCCGATCGGTGGGAAGCCTGATCATTGCGGGAGACCTGAATGTCTTCGGGGAAACTGACTTGTTCAGCCTGGCGGGTGATGAATTAAGCAATTCTTTGCGATTGGGATTTAATCAACCTGGTTTCATTACAATGACCCAAATGGCGGGGGATACCACCGGGTTGTCGTTGCTGAATAGTTCGCTCAGCGCATTGCAAATCGACTCGGCTACCGCGTCACTATTGAAATTAGCTTTTGACGGGGGGCAATCCATGGGTGTTCTCGATTGGGGTTTCCGCTGGTCCGGAGACCACATAATCGATTTGAATGCGTTGCTGGGGAGCAAGATCATCGTTAGTGGAGCCCCACAGTCCGTTTCAGTTATCCGCAATCTGGGATTGTATGGCGATTTCACATACATCGGTTTCGTCGGTGTCCCCGAACCGAATTCTCTTGCCATGTTGGTCGTAGCGTGGGGAGTGTTTACGTTGGGTGCTCGCCGTAAAACCACTCGCGTCGCCGGCGATTGTGTTTGATAATAACTCAACCCATAACCGTCGGGATGACGACGGAAACTGGTGCCTCACGAAGACATTTTTCGATTCGTTTCTCCGATCGGAACAAATGCAGCGATTGGACGGGTAGCATGAAACCACTTGTGGTTTTGCCGTTGTTTGGCCCAGCACGCCAGGTTTCCTGGCAGTGCGCTCGGTTTCGTGATACAAGAACCGGGCGCGACAACCTGGCGCGCGTTTCGTGATATGAGAACCGGACGCTAGCGCGTTCCGGCCGATGTGTGTTGCCGAAATCAGCCGGCATGGGCTAGCATCCGGTTTCCGCGAACGTGAATTAATTCTTGATACTAGAACCGGATGAGAGTGATACGAGAACCGGACGCTAGCGCGTTCCGGCCGATGTGTGTTGCCGGAATCAGCCGAAATCAGACGAAATCAGCCGGCATGCGCTAGCATCCGGTTTCCGCGAACGTGAATTAATTCTTGATACAAGAACCGGACGAGAGTGATATGAGAACCGGACGCTAGCGCGTGCCGGCTGGTGTGTGTTGCCGAAATCAGCCTAAATCAGCCGGAATGCGCTAGCATCCGGTTTCGACGAACGTGAACTATTTCCGGATTTAAGAACCGGACGCTAGCGCGTGCCGGCTGATCCGAAATACCTGTTGGCACAAAGTACTAGTTCAACTCCAGCCATTGCTCCTCGGCGGACTGTAGATCGGCGCCGATGGATTCAATTTGATTGTGCATTTCCAACGCTTTTTTCGCGTTGGTTTCGGTCAGCAATTGCTGCTGCAACAGTTTCCGTTCATCGTCGAGCTTGGCGATTTTTCGTTCGATCGTCTTGATCAACTTTTGAGTTTTCCGATCATCGAGCGGTGCCGCCGTTTTGGTCGCTGAAGCTTTTCCGGGAGCTGTCGCAGTTTTCCCGAGAGGGGGTGAGCTCATTCGAGCCGCGTTGTTGACTCGTTCACCGTCGTCGATCTCCTTGTTAATCGAATAAAGATAGGCGTCATAATCGCCGAGATAATTTTTGGCACTGCCATCGCGAACTTCCACAATCGATGTAGCAATTCGTTTCATGAAGTGCCGATCGTGACTGGTGAAGATGACGGTCCCTTTGTAACGCAACAGGGCTTCCGCCAACGCTTCCACGGTCTCCACGTCGAGGTGGTTACCCGGTTCGTCCATGACCAGCACGTTGTAGTTACCCAGCAACAGTCCAGCCATGCACAAGCGGGCTCGCTCGCCCCCAGACAGCACTGAAATTTTCTTCCGGACGTGGTCGTCACGAAACAACAGCGAACCGGCCACGGCCAGGACTTGTTGGTCGGTTGTGCCGGGTATGGCTTGATATTCCATGTAGTCCAATACCGTATCGTTGGGCGGCAACGAGGCATAAACATTTTGTGCGTAAACACC
>JANNWZ010000041.1:0-43818 GCA_031409295.1 Mariniblastus sp. | reverse complement strand
TTTTCTGGCGCCGCCCGCGGTCCATGCTCGTTGTCGTGGAAGATGATCGGCCTCCGCGAGGCGGAGCCTCCAAGTCGGTGCGTTCCAAGGCCGCGGAGCCTTGGAACGAGTCGTTTGCGAGGTAGCGTTTTACAAGAAGTGCCCGATTTTCACGATAAAGCGGTAACGGTTGACCAAAACGCATCCCCATCATGAACATTCATTTCGATTCTAACTGGACAGCGCCACAATTCAGGTATGGATACAAAAATTAGAGGTTTTCCGTCGGGCTTGCCCCGATCGGGAACACAACTGACAAGCTACTCATTTGAACCCAAACCTCTTTACCATTTTTTCCCGTTTCGACGACGCAGTACTTGAAAGCTACTTTTGGATCGATCGAGAATATTGCCAGGTACTCAAAATTTGTCGACATCGGCGGCAAATCTCTACCTACCAAATTGGAAAGTCGCCAATTCGTTAATGGTAAACAATCGAGCTCGACTTCGGATCTCCAAGACGTCCCCGAGGAGTCATTAGATACAGCGCGATGCTATTTGAAGTATTACGGACTCGCGCCCCTGGGCTGTTGGCGGTGCCAATTTCGCGCGAGGTGATGCTTCGATTCATTTCGTTCCAAACGCGACTGATAGGGAAACTCTATCCGCTCTTGCCACCTGTGACGGCGGCGAGTCGTTGAACTGATTCAGCGCAGCCTTGATCCTATCAAGAGTCCCCAATAATGGGGCTCGGCAGGCAAATGCGCGAATTGCAAGTTGCCGAACCCAGCTTCTTGCAACATCGAATTCAATTCGCCCGGTTCGTGCAATTGACCGACCTGCGTCCGAAGCCCCAATTCCAATTCAAAGATCGCCAGCTGTGAGTCTCCTTGTTGCTGGCCCCGGAAGACGTCGATGATCACTAACTCTCGATTCAATTTTACAAATCGTTGCAGTTGATTCAATAAATTACCGCACTCGACCGAGTTCAGGCGATGAATGATGCCGGCTAACACGACCAGATCAAACGATTGCCCAGCAAGTTCGGCGACGGCTGGCAGGTCGAAGATATCTTCAGTCGTGATCCACTCCGTCTGCCGCTCTAATCCCACACTGGCAATCGTCTTGCGCGAGCGCTCTAGACCCGCTGCCGTATCGAGCAGATTGATCACCGAATCCGGATCGCGATGGGCCATGGTGGCCGAGAACACCGCCGACCCAGCGCCGATTTCCAGGATCCGCAGGCCACGTCGAGACTTGCCGATGTCCAGCACTTGAGCCGCATCGATTGCGACCGGTGTCAGCATCCATTCCTCCGTTGATTTCTGTTCCAGGTAATCGGCGTCACGAAGAATGTCGGCGTCGGCAATTACCGCACTCAGCAATCTATCCGTCTTCAAAATTTGTCTCGACGGAAGCTGCAGTGTTGATCCGGTTCGGACGTGTTCCGATAGATGTTCCCAATACCGGTCACCAAAATCCAAATAAGGCTCAGGTATCAGCCGCGCGATCGTCGACAAGGCAAAATCATTATCATAGCGCTCGATGAGGTCGGTTTGTTCCAAAACGATCAACAAGCGTTGCAGCGGCGCGGGCTGTAAAGCCAGTTCGTCAGCCAATTGTTGGACGGTTTTTTGCCCGGCCGCAAGCGATTTGAGGATCCCCAAGTTTACAGCCGCTCGAATCGCCTGCGACAGCGCGTTTCGATTCTGCAATTGGACAAATGCGTCAACTGTTTTCGCTTGCGAGGTGGACATGGATCGTTCTCTGATTCAGAATGGTGGTTCGAAGTCGGGCCAGCAAACGGATTTTCAAACCGAATTCGAAACAGTCGGGGAGCGAATGCGTACCTAATTCCAATCTTGCATTTTTTGACAGTTTACTTCAAGGGCCTTGTGACAATGAAAACGAAGCTTCTCGCTATCAAACCGCTGGTCGTCCTCCTGATCCTGTCGCTGTCCGGAATGACGTCGACGTCGACGTCGAGTGCACAATCGGCTGTGCCGGCTGAAAAACTGAAACTACCCGCCGGTTTTGTTGGGGAGTTGATTTACAGTGTGCCCGCCGAACAGGGTTCGTGGGTTTCGTTGACGTCCGAAAAAAATGGGAGATTGATTGCTTCCGACCAATACGGAAATCTGTACCGCATTTCGCCGATGACAGGGAAGGCGCCGAAAATCGAGCGGATTGAACTTCAGATTGGGTTCGCCCAAGGGCTGTTGTACGCTTTTGACAGTCTCTATGTCGTGGCCCATCCCAATGACAAAGCCAAAATGCCAGCGGGACTCTATCGTATTCGCGACACCAATGGTGACGATCAATATGATACGGTCGAGTTGTTGCGAAAAATTGACGGCAGCGGCGAACATGGCCCGCATGCTGTGGTTCTCAGTCCCGACAAAAAATCGTTGTATATCTGCGCTGGCAACCATACGAAGTCCCCCAATCCGGAAACGCTGCGAATGTCACCGCGTTGGGGTGAGGATCAATTGTTGACTCGTTACGATGATGCCAATGGTCACGCCGCAGGCATCATGGCCCCGGGCGGTTGGATTTGCAAAACCGATCCGGATGGAAAATCATTCGAAATGATCAGCAATGGTTATCGCAATGAATACGATATCGCGTTCGATCCCAACGGTGAGTTGTTTACTTACGATGCCGACATGGAATGGGACGTGGGATTGCCGTGGTATCGCCCGACGCGAGTTTGTCATGCGACCAGCGGCAGCGAATTCGGTTGGCGACATGGTTCGGGTAAATGGCCCGAATACTATCCCGATAGTTTGCCGAGTGTGGTCGATGTTGGCCCCGGCAGTCCGACGGGGATCGTATTTGGAACAGGCGCTAAATTTCCGGCCGCGTACCAAAACGCCTTGTTCATCGCCGATTGGAGTTATGGCATTATTTACGCAGTTCATCTAGCGGCTGATGGAGCCAGTTACACCGGAACTCTCGAGCGATTTTGTTCCGCTCCGGCGCTGCCCGTAACCGATATGACGGTAAATCCCGCTGATGGAGCTTTCTATTTCCTGATTGGTGGTCGACGATCGCAATCCGGACTGTATCGGGTGACCTATCAAGGCGCCGAATCAACCGCGCCGGCTGAATATCCAGCGCTGACACCTGATGTCGTGGATCGTCGTCAGTTGGAAGAATGGCATTTGGCAGGTGCCCAGCCGGATTTGGATCAAGTCTGGTCTCATTTGCGAAGTGCCGACCGCTGTATTCGATTCGCCGCGCGCGTGGTATTGGAAAAACAACCGGTCGCAAATTGGATGCAACGTATTGTTAAGGAAACTGATCCCAATGCGACCATTGAAGGTGTCGTTGCGTTGGCTCGTAGTGGAGATGCCTCTCAACAATCGGTGGCCATCACGGCATTAGAACGACTCGATTGGTCCGTTTTGACAGAGTTTCAACGATTGGGGGTCTGTCGCGCATTCGGGTTGATCATGATTCGTTTGGGTTCGCCCACGCCAGCGACTATTCAAGCCGTACAAAATTTGAGGGCCCATTTTCCTAATGGATCCGAAAGTGTGGACCGGGAACTGGCTAAACTGCTGATCGCGGCGAAGTTACCGGCGGCCACCGCGCAAATCGTTGATTTGATGGTCGCGACTGGCACACAAGAGCAACAAATGGCCTATGCAACCATGTTGGCCGACGCGACAGTAGGCTGGTCGATTCCCGTTCGAGAAAAGTATTTCCAATGGTATTTGGAAGCGGCCAAAATACAGGGTGGCCATTCACTCAGCGGTTACGTCGGAAATGTGCGGGCGGCCGCGATCCAAAAAATGTCAGCTGCCGAAAAAACCGCCTTGGAGTCGCTGTTGGCGAAGGAACCTGAAACACGAGACCCGTACGCTGATTTGAAAGCCCGACCGCTGGTCAAGAATTGGACGATGGCGGATTTGCAGGATTTGATGACGGCGGATGTCTCGCAGCGGGATCTGGAAAATGGCAAAAAAATGTTTGCCATCGCGGCCTGCTATAAATGCCATCGTATTTCCGGCAACGGTGGAATCGTCGGACCCGATGTGACCCTCGCAGGGTATCGCTTCAATACGCATGATTTGCTGGAGACGATTGTCGATCCCAGCAAATCGATTTCGGACCAATACGAAGCGACGATTTTCTTGTTGCAAGATGGTCGAGTCGTGACGGGGCGGGTGGCGAATTTGAATGGCGATCAATATCAAATTCAAGAGGACATGATCGTGCCTGGAAACTTCACGGCCATCAAAGTACCGGACATCGAAGAAATGAAACCGTCCAAGGTTTCGTTGATGCCCAATGGTCTGTTGGACAATCTGACGAAAGACGAGATTGCCGATCTGCTGGCCTATCTGAAATCGACCGCGCCGCCGGAGCTGACAAGCCAACAATGAAGTTTGGCAATGGGGAGTTCAAAAACACAACTTGTGAATTTGAATGTCGATTCGAAATTTCCGACCCACGTTGCCACCTGGCCGAGCCTCTCAGAGACCCGGTCTTGGTGGTGCAGTCGTTCGTTTTATTGTTGAAACCGTTGCTTTAGCCAAACGGTAATTTCATCAAGCAAAAGAGGGGAAGTAGTCTCTTCAATTTTGATGTAGTCACTCGGCAGGCCGGTGTCACTCGTTTGAAACAAGTGATTCAGGCCCGGCAATTGTTTTTGAACGAAATCCGAATTGCTGCCAGCTTGCACTGCCGCTTCGATCGCGGGCAGGTTCAACGCGGGATCGACTTGTAAATCGCGCTCGCCAATCAATGACAAGATCGGACAAGTTGCTTGCGTGAGTGCGGGGCGTGGATCATGTTTGAGAAAAAATTTCATCCACGGCGAATTCATGGCCATGGTACCGCTGACAATATCATCCAGTTCGAAACTCTTTTTCTGTTCGTCGGGAAGTGCGCCGAACACTTCATCGGCGAGCTGTTGAACCAAGGGCTCCGTTAGCGGCTCGGTCGCATCCAATTTGGAAATTAACCGTCGCAAGAAAGTGTCTTGCATCTCCAGCACTTGATCAGGCGCACCTGCGGCTGCGGCAATGCGACGGGATTGATTCAGGATAATCTCATCACCGGCTACGCCAGGGCCGGCCAACAAAATAATTCCAGCCAACTGCGGCTGGCGAATCGCGACCAAAGGTGCGATCAAGCCCCCCTCGCTGTGACCGGCCAAAATGATCTTCTTGGCATCGAGTTGCGGTTGCCGTTGGGCCCACCGATACACTACCTCGACATCGTCAGCGAAATCAACAGTAGTAGCTGTCAATACGGTCCCCGTTGATTTACCCTGGCCCCGATCATCAAATCGAATCACGGCGAAACCCTGGCGAGTCAAATGATCGGCGATCACAGCAAATGGCTTATGTTCGAAAATTGTCTCGTCCCGGTCTTGTTGACCAGAACCGGAAATCAGAATAACCGTGGGAAAGGGGCCGCCGGTCTTGGGCCTGGTCATTGTCCCGGCGAGCACGACATCAGCCGCATATTTCGCATCGATGTCCGTGGCCGTAACCGAAAAATCGCTGACTTCGTACGGAAAAGGAGGCTGTGGAGTTTGTGGGCGATTGAGTTTGGCGGTGCGAGTTTCGGCCAGCGGGATTTGTTTCAGTTGCAATGGAAATTTGTTGCCGCGTTGCAACCAATGCCCATCCACGGTTTGCTGATCATCGCTGAGCGTACCCACAAATTCGGCGTTCGAGATTTTGATTGTTAGCGTGACAGCCTTACCGTCTCGTTTCATCTCGCACGGCAGCCCCATCAGTCCTTCGCTGAAACTATCCAGCTTGACCGAATGATTCCCTTCACTATCTACAAAAATGCGGAACTGAAAATCAAATGATTGGGGGCCGGCAACTAGTGTGCCCACCCAAGTCAACTCATGTTTAATCGTGGGTACAGCCTGGACGATTTTGAAATCCACGTCGTAGGTGTCCCCTTGCGTGAGTTTGCCTTTCGCTGATTTGCCGGATGCATCGATGGCTCCGACATATTTCACGCCCAATTTATCGACTTGGAATTCCAACTGTTTGTCGGTTCGAACCACCCGATCCATGGGAATGGGAGTAGTGCCTTGATCGAGGCTGATCATGTCGCCCGTAATTGCGCCATCGGCTCCGGTTTTCAGATCAAGCTTCAAACGCAGCTTGACGACTTTTGCGTCGAGCGTCCCCAACCAGGTTTCCGTGGTCCGATTAGGCTCGGTTGTAGTTGACGGATTTTGGGTCCCGGCAATGCCCGAACCAGCAGCAAAACTCCAATAATGGATGGTCAGCAGACAAAAAATGAGACTTTGGTACGACATGTTTTTGAGGGGGAGAGTTGGGAATTTTCGGGTGTCAGTCAATTAGTTTCGATCACTATTGTAGGGCGAGTTTACGCGATTGGAGAGTTGGACCAGCGAAATAAAAAGAATTACAGCGCATCCACAACTGGAAATCAAGCACATCCAGTCAATCCGACCCAGCGCAGCTTGAAGCAAGGCGCCGCCGAGAATGGTCCGAGTCATTGCTTTTGCCGCGAACGGCGGTGTTGAAGCGACGGTCGTCACGAAGTGTCCGAAATGGGAGCTGGTAGGCCGAAGCTCCGCGTCCCAAGCGTTAATCGCTGGTCACCCAACGTCGTTTCGTCCGCGAGTGGACTCCAAGCACCAACACCCAAGAAGAGAGTCACTCGGTCGTGCAAACTCGTACCACAGAAATCCAGCACAGCTGAATTACCGGCGTCAGTATGTTGCGCATTATTCAACAACGAAGTCATTTGCGTGGGATGATCTGACATCAGAGTTCGCGCGAGAACCTGGGCCAGATGATAACTCAACTCTTGACCTTCATCAGGTGAGAAAAAAGAGTCGCCGGACCAAAACGCTTGAATCGTTTCGTCGTTCCAATACGCGAGATGCCTATTAACCAATTCCTGATAAACATGAAAAGACGAATCGTCAGCGACAATATCTTCGACAACTTGGGTTACGCCTTCGTTTAGCCAGAGTGGTAAGGCAGGTGTCGCATCAAGACATGGGTTAGTTCGTGAGCAATCGTGCGCTGGTAACATCCGTTAGCATCGTTGCATATTGCAAAGTGTCCGTAACCATGATCCAAAAAAATACCTGCGGACAAGGCGAACTCACCCTCTTCCGGATAGAAATCGGCGATGTAGTCGTAGTACCGATCCAAGTCCCCAAAGACGAGAACCACATGTTTACCGAAACCCGCATCGCGGCTCACTCCCGAAAGTACAATGAGAATAGTCCGCTTGGCGTGTTCGCATTGAGCCAGTATACGATTGCGGGTTCGCGCATCGCTGTTGGCGACAAGTAGAAACTGCGGAGACTCGGATAGTTCATAGCCAGCCTCCAAAGCTTCAATCAGGGTCCCGAGCCAGTCACGTGCCAACTGTGTCCACGTCTCATTCAGCTCTTGTTCAGGAACATTAGCATCCACCCACTCGCAGACTCTTTGCCAATTCGGTCGAGGCAGACCGACTCGAATTTCAATTGCTGAAGTGATGGATGCAAGAGACGCCCTCATTTTGGCCAAGCCCACACGTTTTTGGATTTCACGAAGAGGGTCCTTTGTATCGCGCGTAACGAGACGGCGCATGAACGTGGGTGGAAAGGCAGTTTGACAAACTGACCGAAAAGAGTGCTGCCGGTCGCCCGATTTTACCTAAGCGGAAGGCTGGGTAACTATCGAAAAACAGCAGTGTTTTTTTGCGCGATTTGGTGGAATCGTTCGAATACGTTTGAGAACATAACCCCGCCAATTGCAGGTTTGTTGCGAGGGTGGCTGAGGGGACTTGAACCCCCAACCCCTGGAATCACAATCCAGTGCTCTAACCAATTGAGCTACAGCCACCATTTATCCGTTTGGACTCAATTGTCAGCCGAAAGTTCGCGGCCGAAATAAATCCGTCTTCTGATCCAGATTTTAGTCGGTTACCGAATTCTGGTCAATGTACGGCACTGTGGTCCGGGATTAATCCAGTGATTGTCACTTCACCGATATTCGCCGGAACCTTGCCGTGCGGAGCCTCAATAGGGAAACTGATCGGTGATTTTTTCATTCGATAAATCCACGAGGAATTGACCCAATCGAGTCACCAGGATCTCCATCAATCGATGCCCTTTTTCAGCGGTGGCGCCATGAGGATCGGCGGCTCCTGAATTTTTGGTCAGCAGATGCCAAGGTCGAGTAATCGCCACCCAACCTTGATTTACCGCCGCGAGTTTTGTCAAGTTCGTAGCGCCATCGTCGGCAGTCAAACTTCCATCGGGATTCCGCGCGACCAGTTCCGGAAAAAACGCCAGTCCAAAAGAAGTCTCCATTTCTCCGGCATGATCCTCCGGTTTATCGAAGATCTCGTAATAGACATCGTGGAACGCCTGATACCAATTGCAGAGGAACAGCTGCGCCGGAGTTTTCCCGGACAGTTCACGCAACAGCGATTTGAAATCATTGCCTCCATGGCTGTTCAACAACACAATCTTTCGAATGCCACTGTTGACCAGCGACGCAACGATATCGGTAATCACCAGATTCAAGGTCGAGGGATTAAGATTGATCGCCAATGGAAATTCGCGCAAGTTGGTTTCGGTGCCAAACGGAATGGTCGGCAGGAGAATTACTCGAGCGCCGGCATGATGTGCGGCTTCGCAAATCTTGTCGCCAACAATCGTCCCTTCGAAGACATCGGTACCATAAGGCAAATGCAAATTGTGCGGCTCGGTTGCTCCGAGTGGCAACACCGCCACCTCAAAAGTCTGATGTTTGATGTTGCCGTAATTGTTTTCCGCGAGAACCCAAGGTTTCATACTCGTTCGCTATCTAGAGATGGATTATTGTGTCACGTCCAAGCGGGGTAGTAACTGTTTCAATCGAGCGATTCCGTCCGGCGTGACACGCGTGGAGTCTAGCCGCAGCGAGTTCAAACTTTTGAGCGATTGCAATTCCAGAAGTTGTCGATCCGTTACCGAGGAACCACGCAAATCGATTTCATTCAAGAGCGCGAATTGCCCCAGTATCTGCAAGGCACCAGGTTCAAGTTGACACTCGGTCAAAAAGAGTTGGGTGATTTTCTGGCAATCCTTTAGCTTCACCAGCTGCGTGGATGACAGCCGATTCTGGGACAAATCCAGCCAATTTAAATTGTGACACTGACCAATCGCGGTATAGCCACGATCGTTCAATTGCGATCCGGCCAGCGACAGCTCGGTGCGTGTCAGTGGCAATGACAAGTGGTTCGCTACCCGGTCGGGGTCGACTCGCAAGTACTCCCGATACCGTCGGTCCAGCTCAGGATACGTCAGCCCCATCAACGCTTCAAAGGTACCGGGGCGAATTTTGCGACCTTTGTATACCTGTTGTAAGAATTCGATTAGTTTCGGTTCCAAAGCACCGTCCTGATCGTTCATCAACATGTCCATTTGCCCAGCGATTTGGCTGTACAGCCGGACCATATCGGGACGGCTTTGCAAATCAACTCGCCCCAATGCGGACAATTCGTCCAGTTTCACGTAAAAGCCTTCCAGCAGCAATCGAGTCCGGGCGAATTGCATCCGTCGCGATTCAAAGCCACCGATTGTTATGTAATCGCCCAAGTCCGCCAGTGATTCAAAATAGGTGGCGATCCCTTCGTCCAGCCAAATGTACTCCTCTTCAAACAACCGATCGCCGGTGCCGATCGATTCGCGAAACAATTGGTGCGTCAATTCATGCCGCCAAGTATCTTCCACGGACTGATCGGCATCGTCATAAAAAAACGACACGGTTTGATCACTGTTGTAAAAACCTGTGGAAGCCTCGACGCCCCGGACGGTCGGAGCGAGTTCGGCCAGGTAATGGTCACGGTTTTGGAAAAACACTACCCGAAATCGTTTCCGCGAATGCCGATACGACGAAGTGCCTGCGATCCAGCGTTGCAGGTTTTTGGGACTGCACCAGTAGTCAAAAAAAACTTGTCGCCAGACGTCATGCCAACGTTCGAGTTTTTCGGCGAGGTAGCGTGTTTGCGCTTCGCTCGCGTTGGATTCGATTTCGAAATGCGTCGAGGTTACGACCAAGAAACTCTCGGCGGGCCATTTACACAAATCATGAGCGCGAGTCGACGTGTGACAGGTGATTCGGTCGGGCGCAACGCGCCAGCCTTCGTCAGTTTTTTGGTGACCCAGAATCTTGCGGACTTCGACCTGATCGTTGTTCCAATACAGGACTTCGTTCAGCAATTGAAACGCTGTTCCCCCCGCTTCCGCCGTCGCCGCCCGCTTGGCCAATTCAAAAATCCGTTCGCCTTGCCAAACTTTTATGGCATTGATCTTGGTCAACCATTCGCCCAGTGTACCCTCTGGTGGAACGGGCAGGGATTTTTCCGAAGGCAAGAAAATGTACTGCCGTTGCAAATCGTGGGGGCGAAGCAGGTTGAAGGTCGCGGGAATCTGTTGCGGGAGATTATTTTCACGGCACCACAAACCGATCTCTTGCAAGCGATCGGCAAATTCGCGATCCAGTGTCGCTCGTTCGATTCGCCAGTTGGTCACCGGCACGACTGTTTGAGCCACGACGGAGTTTTCCGCAACAACTAGCGCCAATCCCACGTACCAAGACGACGCTAGAATCAAGCGCGACGTTAATTGAAGGAGAGAATTCAGGGGTCGGCTCCGACGAATATAGGTTTCAAATTAATTAGGGGGAGGCCGCGTACAAGGTTCGACGAATGCCAGGGCGCTGATTATAGGTCATTCGCGTTGGCAAACGGAAGAAAGTAACTATAACAAGGCATCCAGTTCGTCCACCAATTCGCTGAATCGTTTCAAGGCGATGTCGACCGGTGCCGGTTTTTCTAAATCAACACCGGCGTCTCGCAATAAATCCAACGGATATTTTGAACACCCTCCCCGCAAGAAACTGAGGTAGTCCGCCAGTTCTACCGCCCCACCCGAGGTGACCCGCTCGCTTAGCGCGATCGCTGCGGATAGTCCGGTCGCATATTTGTAGACATAAAACGCGCGATAAAAGTGCGGAATTCGCAAGCACTCTAACGGCAATTCCGCATCAATCACGAAATCCGGGCCGAAGTAATCGGACAACAATTTTCCGTAGGTTGTTTTCAGTGCGTCAACGGTCAATGGCTCACCGGATTCGGCCATGGCATGAATGACCTTTTCGAATTCGGCAAACATGGTTTGTCGAATGATCGTCGCTCGAATCCCATCGATCTCATTGTTGATCAGATAGGCCTTCAAGCGATCGTCTTTGGCGTTGGCCAGCAAGTGTCGCGTCAATAATTGTTCGTTGAACGTGCTGGCAACTTCGGCGACAAAAATTGTGTAATTATAGTATTCGAAGGGTTGGTGTCGCTTGGAATAATAGGTGTGCATCGAATGACCCGCTTCATGGGCCAGGGTAAACACATCGTTCAAAACTCGGGGCTTAAAATTCATCAGGATGTAAGGTTCGCCATCGAACGACCCCGCGCTGAACGCCCCGCTTTGCTTGCCGGCATTGGGATACCGATCACACCAACGCTGATTCAAACCGTTTTCCAGGACAGCGACATATTCGGTACCCAGGGGAGCGAGAGATTCACAGACAACCGCGACTGCTTCTTCCCAGGTATGTTCGATTTCGATGTCGCTGAGGATTGGAACATACGTATCATAGTGGTGAATTTCGTCCAGTCCCATTTTTCGTTTGCGGAGGTCATAGTACCGATACAGCGACGGCAAATTTTTGCGAACCGCCGAAATCAAGCTGTCATAGACAGTGTGTGGCACATTGTCGGCATATAAAGCCGAATGCAAAGCGCTGTCGTACCCGCGTGCTCGCGCGTAGTAGATATCCTTTTGGACGGAGCCAGCCAGAATTGCTGACAACGAATTTTCGTGAGCTTCGAATTGTTCGTAAAATTGTTGGAACGCAGTTCTGCGAACCGTGCGATCTGACGAAATCAGAAATTGTGAAAACGTGCTCGACGACAGCTCGATTTCCTCACCGTGTTCGTTTTTGACATTGCCGAATTTCAAATCAGAATCGGTCAATTGCCGAAAAATTTTGGCGGTCGCACCGGCCATTTCGCCTTGCATGGCCAGCAATTGTTCTTCTTTTTCACCCAAGGTAAAGGGTTTATAGCGTGCCAATCGCTCCAAACTTAGACGGTGCAAATTCAGCAACGGGTCGGCGAGCAGCATGAGTCGGCGATCGTCGGGAATCGCCAGAATTTCCGGGCGAATATAGCTGGCCGCTTCTCCGGCCCGAGTGGCCACATTCTGGAATCGCCCCACCATACGTTGATATTGGCTGTTGGTTTGATCTTCGGCGGATCGCAAAAAAGCATAACTTCCCAGTCCTTCGGCTAGCCGATCGAGTTGGCTATCGAAATCCAAACAAGCTGCCAGTTCCGCGGCACTGTTAGCCAACGTGCCTTTGAATTTGGCATACCCGGCAATTTTTTCTTCGAACTGGGTAAATGCTGTTTCCCAATCGTCGTCGGTCGTGAATAAACCGGTTAGGTCCCAAGTATCAACTGGATTGACTTCGCTTCGTTTGGGAAGTCGCGTGACGGTCGCAGTGCTCATGCTGTTGCGGTTCGGGGTTAAATAGGTGATTGTCTAGTCTGATATTTGATCGATAACCGGGCAATCACGATTGTAGAGTTCAAGTCGATTTTAGTGAACGGATCTTTTACATCTCGGAGAGAAGTTTTTACGTCGGCGCGTCGCTCCCAGACCGGCTCATAACGCGGCCGATCAACTGGCGACAACGCTGGCAATTGGCCGGCGACTTGAGCCCACCGCCGAGTGGTGTTTGTCAGCTCAATTGCACGAGTTGTCTAAAATCTTTCGCCACAAACAAACTGCCGGTGGTAATCTGTTGGGGCGAATGTTCGGATAATACTCGCTCCAATTCACTGCGTTGCAGTTCGTTGTTCAGGTACCGGCCGAACGCCGTTGAAATGGCTTGCAGTTGAGTGGCGTCCTGATGGACGAATTCCAGTCGGAAATGTTGGATGCCGACGGTTTGCCAATCTTTGATGGCCTCCACATCGACTTGCGCCTCGGCTCCAAAGACGGTATTGCGACAGCCGACATCAGCCATTACCGGATGAGCCCGGCCCGATTGATCGCGCACAGCCAAACGATGTTTCTCACACGGATGACCGCAATTCGTATTGTCGGTCCCCTCCGAAAGAAAACGACAGAAAACACAATGTTCGGTATGAAAGACCGGCAAATGCGAATACGCGATCACTTCTAAATCACTGGCGGGAATCAGACGGGTTAGGTCAGCAATCTGTTGGGCATTCAAGTCGTAAGTCGGTGTAATTCGATCCAAACCAAGCTCAAGGTAAGTTTGACAAGCAACGGCATTGGCGGCGTTGAGGCTAAAGTCACCGATGAATTGGATTCCCGGTTCCGTCGCGGTGGACGCTGAAGTCTCATTGAACGACGGGACCGCGGCCACTTGAGCCAGTCGGCGTTCGGGGTGAATACCGCATTCTGCATTCAACAGTCCACCGGAACGGACGAGGAGATCGCATTCCAGCGAAGTCAAAAATCGAACGACATTCTGTTCGCTCGGTTTAAGAATGCGTGGACTCGCCACGCGCGGACGCAAACCGGCGGCGCGGATCTTTTCCACTGACGGACGCAGGCCGTACAACTCCAAATAGTCCAGCGTGATACTGGCCAGCGTCGTGGATTTTGCCGTTTCAATGGCCGCGTCCAATTGCTCCGGTGTGCGCACCAACAAATGCAAGAACGCCATTTTTTCCGACTCAACCGGAGCGGATGACGCATCGATTTGCATGACTTCCAGAACTTGCTTCACGACGGCGGACGACGGGAGAGACTTGACTTTACTGGAGGCGTCGAACAGCTGATCTACTAATTGACGGCGGGCTTCATTTAGTTCACTGGTGCGCGCAAAAACATGATCTGTGGTCAGCAATTCGATTCGATCGAGATGGTAGGGAGTGCCACCCAATCGCCCCAATTTTTCCGTTAGTGTTTCCAAGTCCAGCGGTCGTTTGTCAGCCGCCGACAAGGGTTGATCACCGGTGTAGGTTGCTACATTGGTATCAGACAACCGTGCCACAATCTGGATTGGGCTTCCGACCGTCGCGGAGACTTCAAACCGGACTGGACGGGTGAAAATCGGCACCTCGGTTTTCGTAATGGCCTTCAGTTTTTTATTTAGCTGCGGATCGCGCGTGCGCCAAACCAGATCACCGACGCGAATCCGGTTGAAGTCGATTTCGCCGTGACCAAACTGCAATTCGACGCGCTGCGAACCTTTCGCGGTGACTTCATAAACATTGCCACCTTCTTCGGGCTCATCCGGGCTGCGCCAGTTGGCGGCATCAAACACGACACCATCACCCCGTTTGATTTCATGCAGTGTTTTCACCTGCAGGCTTTGGCCGCCGACGGAATAAACTTCCCCCACTCGAACGCCGCGATGCCGCGGGGCCCGCCCGATGACGGCGGTCTGGTGATTGGTACCGGAAATAAAATGGGCACCCAATCCACGGGAGTAGATTTGTTCCAACTCGAGTCGTTCTTCAGCGGAAATTTCGTTGGGGACTCCGAGGCTTGCCAAATCAATGGCCTCCCGATAAGCGCGAGTTGTCGCGGCCACATAGTCGGCATCTTTGTACCGTCCTTCGATCTTAAGACAGGCCACGCCGATATCGACCAGTTCGGGAACCTGTTCCAAGGCGTAGAGATCACCGGGCGAGAGTAAATACCGAAACTCACCCAAATCGCGCGGTTCGCCGTCGACAATCAAGTCGTAGGACAATCGGCACGTCTGCGCACACTTGCCGCGGTTGGCACTGCGTCCACCCCAGGCTTCACTGCTGAAGCACTGACCAGAATAGGAAACGCATAACGCGCCATGGACGAAAACTTCCAGCTCGACATCGGTGTTTTCGGAGATTTTGCGAATATCCGTAAGACTCAATTCGCGACCGAGCACCACGCGGCGGCAGCCCAGCGATTTTGCCAGCTCCGCGCCCTGGGCGCTGGTGATGGACATTTGCGTACTGCCGTGAATGGTCAGATCGGGAGCGATTTGCTGAATCAACTTCGCCATGCCGATATCCTGGACGATCACGGCATCGACACCCGAGTTGGCGATTTCAATGATCGCGGCTTCGGCGAGTTCGAGCTCGTGATCAAAGACCAGCGTGTTGAAGGTGACAAAACCCTTAACGCTGCGGCCATGCAACGTTTGCATGACTTCGGGAAGTTCAGCCAACGCAAAACCGACTTTAGCGCGGGCGGAAAAATGGTTCAGCCCAAAATATACGGCGTCGGCACCCGCTTCGATGGCGGCCTGGAGTTGCGGCCAATGCCCTGCGGGGCTCATCAGTTCGGGTTTCGACGGCATAGGGAATGCTGGTAGAGGGGAGGAATCTCGGGTTAATCCTCCAGCATAGCAGGTTTTGGCTGATTGTACGCGAACGAAGGCGAAAGATGACTGGGGGCGATGACATTGTCTTCCGGGCGGCAACCGGGGGCAACAAGGTTATAGTCATTAACGAAAATGGCATCTTGGCCAATCGAGTCGCCGAAAACATACCCCACATGACCGTCTTCATAGAGGCAATTTTGCCCGCCCCCGCCATGATTTGAGCTGATGCGTCCCGAGCAGCCCATCGACGGCATGTCGGCCAGCAACACCACATTGGTACGTCCCAAATTGGAAGGAGGAACATAGCCTTCGGTTGAAAAATAGCCCATCGAGCCACCGTAATCACCACTAATGTTCTGATGCAATTGGATCAGTTGTTGACCCGAGGCTTGCTCGAGCGATTGAATCGACGGAATCCGGATCGGGACGGCACGCTTGGAGTTGCCCGCCAAACCAGGGCAGCCGAACAAATTGTCGTCCGGCACAAAACCGCCATCTTTCAGGATCGGCGCAAACGAGCCACAGACCGAAAGTGGGCCGGAACGAGGAATTTCCACAAACCGTCCGCCATGGGTCTGGCTGTACTGATAGAACGCTTGGCCGAGTTGGCGTAAATTGTTTTGGCAGCCCAGCAAACGGCTATTGTAACGTGAATAGGAAACGGCCGGAAAGAGCAGGCCCGCCAAAACCGCCATCACCGCCACGGCCATTACGAAGTCAGGCAATGACCAAGTCGAGGGAAGCCAAAGTTGACGGGAAGGGTCACGAGAAAAATTCGATTTGTCCAACAGCATCGAGGTCATATTGTGGGTCGACAATGTTGACCGAGCGGACGATCCGTCTGGGCTAGCGGTCGTCAGCGCATTGGAAGCCAAGGCCGCACTCAAACTCGAATTCGAATAGAAATCTGATTTGTCTAATCGCTGCAGCGGTCGGCCGTTGATATTGGCAACGAGTTCGCAAGTTCGTCGCGCTAGTCCGGGGCGCGGGCCGGAAGTATCGAGATAGTCCAGCGGCGCCAGCGCAGACTTGATTGCCAGCAGTTGTTCGTCGAGTTGTGGATCAGCGTCAATCGCCTCCTGCACGTCACGTTGTTCTTGAGCGTCCAATGCTCCTAACACGTAACCAAGGAGGTTTTCGTCGTTTGGATGGTTCACGGTTTCAGATTCTCGTTAAGGCAACTGTTCGATTCCGTAACAAACGGATCCCGTCCTTGGGTCGAATGCAGTTGCTCGGTTCTCAATTATCAATTATCAATTATCAATTAATCGACTTGGGTGGTGTTCCAGACTTCGGTTAGTTTTGCAATTGCGGCATGCAAGCGGCTTTTGACAGTTCCGACTGGCAGGTCCAACACTTCGGCGGCTTCGCGGTACTTCATGCCTTGGTAGTAAACCAATTGAATCACGGCGTTCATCGACTCTGGCAGTTGTTCCAACGAGGTTCGCACCAGTCGGCAGCGTTCCGTTTGAGTTGCCGTATCCATCGGATCAAGTTCGCTGCTTTCCAGCAAGTTGACCAGTCGCCCGACGTCCTCGTTGTCTTGTTCGCGCGGGGTATCGAGGCTGATAGTTTTGTGTCGCTTGTTACGTCGGCTGGCGTCAATCGCGGCATTCGTGGCAATCGTGTACATCCACGGGCGAAATCGACGACCCTCTTCAAACAATTCGCACTTCATGTGGATCGCGAGAAACGTGGCTTGGAATACGTCTTCGGCCATTTCTGCATTACCCAAATAACGACGCAGATAGCTGAACAATTCGCGTTCGTATCGATAGACCAATTGCGCGTACAATTCGCGATCGCCGGTTTGGCGATATTCGAGAATGAGTTGCTCGTCGGTCACAGTATCGGACTTGGCTTTCAGTTGACGGTTGCTGTTGTAAAACAAGTCAGTAACGGTAGCTTCCATGGCTAATTACGCATCTTACTCGAGTCCGGTTCGCCGCCAAGCCAAAATTTGTCTGGGACGTCGTTTCTGTTGGGATGCAGCTCCTATTTTGATGAAAACAAGTGAAATTTGCGGGCGATGCCCTCCGACACAAAAAGTATCGGTGCGGGTTGTGACACGTTTGGTCCGTTTGACAGGCAATTTTCTAAAAATTAGATTGGGCACAGTCTTGGTTAGGCTGCCAACTATTCCGAGATCAAAATCGCTTTCGTCATTTGTTTTTTGAACAGACTGGCAGTCTGATCTTCCCTATCGCAACCCCCGTGCCGAAAGTCTTTTTGTGACCAATAAAAAATACGATTGGGCTCGTCCAGGTGACATCAATGCCTTTTTTGGCTTGATGTTGGACAATATTGCGGGGATGGTCTTGATGGTCGGAATGCTAGCCTTCGGGTTTGGGTTCCCTGTAAAATTTGCACTCGCTTACATGATTCCGGGGACTGCCATCGGGGTGCTCGTGGGAGATCTGCTGTTTTTCTGGTTGGCGTTTGTCTATGCACGGAAGTCCGGCAAAACCGATGTGACGGCGATGCCGCTCGGACTCGATACTCCCAGTATTATTGGCATGACATTGCTGGTGTTGGGGCCAGCCTATGCCGCGGGGATTGCAAATGGATTGGATGTTCAAGCGGCAGCCCTGAAGACGTGGCATATCGGGATGTGCGCGATTCTGATTACCGGTTTGGTCAAATTGGTTTTGTCATTCGGTTCGAACTGGATTCACCGGGTCTTTCCTCGTGCGGGTCTACTGGGTTCATTGGCGGCAATTGCGTTGGTGTTGATCGCATTTACGCAAATGCCGAAACTCGCGGCCAGTCCGATCGTCGGATTCGCTTCGCTGATCATCGTGCTCGCGACATTGATCGGTCGACAATCGCTGCCGTTCAAGATTCCAGGAGCGTTGGGAGCGCTGTTGATCGGCTGTGTGATGTGGTATTTGTTGTTTGGAATTCAGACGATGACGGGGACCATGTTGGTCGAATCGGGTGCCAGTTTCGAACCGGTTTATTTTCCGACCGAATGGCTGTCGGCTTTCCGGTTTGACTGGTTGGGTGCGTTTCCGGAGACGTTGCCCTATGTGGGTTACATTGTGCCATTTGCTATTGCGACCGTGATCGGCGGAATCGATTGTGCGGAGAGCGCGGCATCGGTGGGAGATGATTTCAAGACCGATCAAGTGATTGGCATCGAAGCGATTGCGACCTTGTTGGCTGCTTGTTGCGGGGGCGTGATTCAAACGACTCCCTACATCGGCCATCCCGCATATAAAGCCATGGGAGGTCGAGCCGCATACACTCTGGCGACGGCGTTGTTTATCGGTGGCGCGGGCGTGATCGGTTATTTTAGTTTAGTGCTGAAATGGGTTCCCGAAGCGGCAGTGTTGCCGATTTTGATCTTTGTGGGAATTGAAATTACGGCCCAAAGCTTTCATGCCACGCCACGTCGACATTACGCGGCATTAGCGGTGGCTTGTCTGCCGGCGCTGGCGAAATTGGTAATGATCTATCTGGGTCAATTTGCCGGGGCTTTGGACTACGCGAAAATTCCCAATGATGCCGGTCGGTTGCAGTCGTTGTGGTTGCAATTGAGCGTGTTGTCCGGGGGATTTATCGTGACGAGTTTGATTTGGGCGTCAGCGACGGCCCGGATCATCGACCGCCGATACATGTCAGCGTCGGTGTTTCTCGCAGTGGGTGGGATGATGACGCTGTTCGGACTGATGCATTCACCTTTTGCCGGCGAGAAAATGTTTTGGCCGTGGCAACTATTTGCCGAATCAGTATCGGAAGCGGAACGAAAAATTGTTATTGAATTTGCCGCCGCCTATCTGGTGATGGCCTTGTTGATGTTCGTTTTAGGATTGCTGCTAAAGGATCGTTTGAAGGTTATCGAAACCGATGAAGAGTTTGAGAAATTGTTGTAGACTGCGGATGTGTTCGATAAAATTCGCACATCCGACACTATGAACGACTTGATGACGAAGGGAATAACCAAGATGGCGCTAACTCGGACACTCGAGCCGGAGGTGATGGACTCGGAGCAAGATGCCACTGAATACAACTCAATGGATCACACGGAAGTGAATCGTTTGTTCGTGGCGGACTTGTTGACATTTGCCAGCGGCGTGTGGGAGGAATTTGGCGTGATCGGACGCGCTGCGGCTGGTTTGGACGATGAAGAATCGGACGGATCGCCGGAATTCCGCTTGGGTGACGTACTGGATGTGGGGACGGGTACGGCGTTGATTCCCGTGGCGCTATGCAAGCGTCATCACAACTGCCGAGTGATGGCGATCGACATGGCAGTCAGCATGTTGAACCTGGCCGTTTACAATTTGGAAATCGCTGGCTTGACGCAGCGGATCACGCTCGCCCAAGTCGACGCGAAAAAAATGATTTTTACCGATAACATGTTCGACGTGATCATATCCAACAGTATTATCCATCATCTGCCCGAGCCGTTTAGTTGCTTACAAGAAATCGTACGCGTTAGCCGGCTTGGCGGCCTGATTTTTGTTCGCGATCTGATGCGACCCGCCGATCAGGCAACCCTGCAGCAGTTGGTGCAGACGTACGCTGGCGGGGAGTCAGAGTATTCGCGCCGATTGTTCTCTGATTCACTCCACGCCGCGCTATCGCTGACTGAGATTCAGGAAATGGTGGCGAGTCTGGGATTTCCAGCTGAATCCGTCCAGGCTACATCAGACCGCCATTGGACATGGGCCGCCCACCGCCGGTAGGTCAGTGAATTTCCCCTTATTAAAACGGTACAGGACTTTGAGTACTGGGAGATTTGAGGAAATTATGGCGAATAAACGGTTACCAACGATTCGACGAGCGTGATACAAATCATGTTTCCTTGTTGGTAGTCGCTGCAAATCGAAACGAATTTGTCTATGATAGTACCGTGTTTCTCGATTCCCAATCTCGATCAAAAATCCCATCCAAGCAAATGTTAACTCGAATTAGCCTGTCAAAGTTATTGCAGTCCGGTGTCCTGGCGATGGTTGGCTTGGGACTGGCGCTTCCTGTCATGGCGCAGGAAAGCGAGCCGGTGGATTTTGTGAAGACAATCAAACCGATTTTTGACGCGCATTGCGTCAGTTGTCACGGCGAAAAAGACCCGGAGTCATTTCGCATTGATGTCAAAGATGAAGCCATGGATTACATCACGGCTAAATTGCCCGACGAGAGTGAGTTGTATTTAGCTTTGGTCAGCGACGACGAAGAAGTCTTAATGCCGCCACCGGATGAAGAAAATCCATTGACCAAGGAACAAATTCAATCCGTCAAATCATGGATTGAACAGGGTGCTCAATGGCCAGCTGAGGCGAGCATTGTTGCCAATTCGGCGACTCCTGCTGGGGTCGTTGCGGCAGCGGTGACCCCCGCCCTGAAGGAAAAAAAAGGGGATGACCAAGTCGTTAATCCGCCCGCCGTTGATCCCAAGACTCAACGGCTGTTTAATGCCACGGGATCGCTGCATCCCGCCGCGGTCCATTTGCCGATTGGGTTGCTATTGGCGGCCGGATTGTTTGCCCTATTTTCCTTGCGTGGAAATTTTGTGATGGGGGATTGCGCTTATTATTGTCTCTGGTTGGGAACGCTGGGTGCGATTGTCGCGTGCGTGACGGGCTATTGGTTCAGTCCCATGGAACACCAAGGGACGATCAACGTGTTGGCTGATTTGTGGGATGAAAAGCAACCGGTTTTCTGGCATCGAACGTCGGCGATTGTGGCCACGGCGTTCGCGCTGTTGTTGGCTTTATTTGCCGCGAGCGCCCGTAATCGCGATCCGGACGATGGCATCCTGTGGAAGTTCGGCTTAATCGTGTTGGCTTTGGGAATTGGTTGGGTGGGCCATGAAGGTGGCGAACTGACTCATGGCAAACAACATTACAAAGATATTAAGGCCATCGGTGCCGATCTGCTTCCAAGTATCTTTGGCGATGCGGCAGTCAAACCACCCGCTGAACCCGCTGTGAAAGCGCCAGCGCCTCAAGAAAATTCCGCTGACGACGTTGGCAAGACGTCGGACGAAACTTGAGCTCATTCGCCAAACGATTACGAACTTAGATTGTGTCGTATTCGATTTTGCAATTAGGGAGCGAGTTCAGAAATGTTTGTCCATAAGTCTTTGACGTAATGCGCGGGTCCAAGATGACCACAATCCCGGTGTCGGTTTTACTGCGGATCAACCGCCCAAAACCCTGTTTGAATTTGATCACGGCTTCGGGCAGTTGATAATCGCCGAATGGATTTCCGCCGGCGTCGCGGATTGCATCCAATCGCGCTTGGAGCAAGGGTTGATCGGGTACGCTGAACGGCAGTTTCGTGATGATCACGTTTTGCAGTGCATCTCCTTGGACATCCACGCCTTGCCAAAAACTGTCAGTACCAAAGAGCACGCCGCGCGGATGCTGTTTGAATTGTTCCAACAGTTGGGTTCGCGAGGTGCCGTCTCCCTGCGTGTAAATGCGAAGGTCGTTTTCGGTCAGCCATGGCGTCAGCTCGCGCACCGTTCGATTGAGAAAATCATAACTGGTGAATAAGACAAACGCATGGCCATCGGTCCGGGACACATACTGTTTGATCGCGTCCAGGCATTGCCGCTCGTGTGTGTCGCGGTGTTCGACCGGTGACGTCATGTTGGTGACCAAAATCAACTTGGCCTGTTTTTGATAATCAAATGGACTGCCCAGGAGTAACGTTTTGGCTTGCGTTAATCCGATGCGGTTTTGAAAGAATTCGAACGAGGCCTTATCCGTTGCCAGCGTCGCGCTGGTCAGAATGCAGCAATTGGTTTTGTTGAAAAGATTGTCCCGCAGGGCGGGGCCAACGTCGATCGGCGCGGCGTTCAAACTGACGTTTTGTTTGTTGTAACGATTCAGACTGGACTCGATCCAGTACACGCCACCTTCGATTTCCTGCAGTCGCCACGTCTCGATCTGTGTGGACATGGCATTGAGCCGATCCGCTGCGGAAACCAGATTCAATCTTTCGCCCGCGTCCTTTAGATCTCCGGCAAGCAGTCGGACCTGTTTGGCTAATCGATCAAGGGTCGGGGAAAGTTCATTGGACACAATGCCAGCTTGCTTCACTCGTGTGGCGACACTGCGTGTGGACGATTGATTGTTCCGCAGGACCCAGTTCAAGACATCGCTGAAAAAATCCTCGGCGTGAATCCGGCAGCGAATGGTCAGTTTTTGCCCTTCCGCTGATTGGTGATGAACGAGCAGTCCTTTATTGAGCGATTCGTTGTACAGTTTGTTCAGCGTGTATTCGATTTGTCGCATCGTCAACGCCAGCCCCAAATGATCGCTGGCAACGTCGGGGACGGTATGGGCTTCGTCCAGAATGACGGTATCGTAGTCCGGCAATAGACTGGCTCCCATTTGTCGCAGGGCCAAATCACTAAAAAACAGCGCATGATTTACAATCAACAGATCGGCATTTTGCAATCGTTGCCGGGCGGCGAAGTAATGACATTGCTGGTACGTCGGGCATTTTCGACCAAGGCAATTCCCGCTATCGCTGCGGACTTCATCCCAGACCGTCGGCAGGACATTCAGTTTCAGGTCGGCTCGCGAGCCATCGCGAGTTTCGGTCGCCCATTGACGAACGCTCTTCAACTGTTGATCTTCTTCGCCGCTTTGGAACAGACTATCGGTTCGTTGCAGGGCCAGTTTCAATCGCCGCAAACTGATGTAGTTGTTGCGGCCTTTGGCCAGGACAGCGGAAAACTCCAAAGGAATCACGCTGTTGAGCAGGGGAATATCCTGCTGCATCAATTGCTCTTGCAAGCTGATTGTGTGCGTCGAAATCACGATCCGGCGCTTGCCGCCATCTTTGCTTTCCTGATTTTCGGTGAGCGAGAGAATCGCCGGAACCAGATACCCAAAACTCTTTCCAACCCCCGTGCCGGCTTCGACGATCAAATGTTTTTTCGTGGCGATGGCGTTGGCCACCGCATCCGCCATATCAAGCTGTTGTTGGCGCTGTTCGTATCTGGCCAATCGCCGGGCAATCGAACCGTGGGCACCTAGGATATCGATGGACTTCACGGCGCATGGCAGGGTTGAGAGGCGAGGACAGCTGCAGACCAATCTCCCATTGTAAAACCAAGAACGAAAATCCGACAGGCGTCCGGGCGATTAAGTGGCCCCGGTATTGATCACCGGGTTGGTTTCGGACTCGCTGCACAGGACAATCATCAAATTGCTGACGAGCGCGGCTTTTTGTTTATCGTCGAGTTCGATAATCTTACTGGCTTTGAGGTGGTCCAACGCCATCTGTACCATCGTGACGGCTCCTTCCACGATCCGCGACCGGGCATCGATAATGGCCTCGGCTTGTTGTCGACGCAACATCACGCCGGCAATTTCAGGGGCGTAGGCGAGGTGACTGAGTCGAACTTCGAGAACTTCGATACCCGCCAGCGATAACCGATCGGTCAGTTCATTTTCCAGTTCCACATTGATGTTGGCTGAATCGCCGCGCAGCGAGATCTGGCCATCCAGGGCTGAATCATAGGGATGTTTGGCAGCCGTGGTGCGCAGCGCGGATTCAGTTTGTACTCCGACGTACGATTCATAGTTTTCGACATCAAACGCCGCTTGAGCGGTGTTGTTGACCCGCCACACAACGACGGTACCGATCTCGATCGGGTTGCCGCGCAGATCGTTAACTTTTAATCGTTCACTATTGAAGTTATGCACTCGCAGCGAAACTTCTTTCCGCACCGACAACGGGTTGACCCAGTAAAATCCGGGTTGTCGAATCGTACCGACGTATTTACCAAACAGGACGACGATCTTGCTTTTGTTGGGATTGACCAAAGTCAGTCCAATTAAAATAAAGACTCCGATGACCAGTGGTATCGTGACGATCCCCAAGATCAACATCGGAATGCCAGCCGCAGGATGAAGCTCGATTTCTTTGGTGGGTTGAACGGTTTTCAAGGGTGCTCTCTGGGAAAGTTAATTGGCTGAAAAGCGATTATGGACGGGTATTCGACCCCCCAGCCGCATTATTGGCAACCGTGCGAGTTCGAACCCCAACGCCGGTCCGCGAAACCGGTACATAACGTTGGAATCTACGGGAAAATACCCATATCGCCGTAGCACAACACAATCTTGTTGATCGCGCCGACGAAAGCGGCGGTTCGCAAATCGGTTTTGCCGTCCAACCGCAGATTGGTTTCGCGAATCTCCTGATACGCGTTGGACATGGTTTCTTCCAACCCGGACCGCACCAAATCCAGTTCGTCAGCCCCTTTGCTCAGCACTCGGAGCATCTCTTCGCTGAAGCGTTTTTCCGTTGCTCCTTCGACAGCAGTTAATAGTCGCCGAAACGCGAATTCTTCGAATCGTTTTTCCAAACGACCAAAACGGACATGCGACAAATCCTTAAGCCATTCAAAATACGAGACCGTCACACCGCCAGCATTTAGATAGGCGTCGGGCAGTACTAAAATTTTTCGAGCATGCAGAATGTCATTGCCTTCAGCGGTGGTCGGACCATTGGCCGCTTCACCGACAATTTTGGCTTGCACTTTCGGCGCGTTGTCTTTGGTGATGACGTTTTCGAGCGCCGCTGGAATCAAAATATCACATTGCATTTCCAGCGCCGATTGGCCGGCGGGCAGTAGCGTGGAACCAGGACTGCCCACAATGGAACCAGTTTCCTGTCGATGTAAATCCACCGCGGTAATGTCCAAGCCATTTGGATTTGTGATCGTGCCATCGTACTCGGCGATCGCGATAACCTTGGCACCGGCTTCCTGGAAAAATTTCGCGGTATGAAAACCGACGTTACCAAAACCCTGAATGACGACGGTTTTGCCTTCGACGCCAGGAGTCAAGCCGATTTTTTTCATGTCTTCGGCTACTGAACAGGCTTCGCGAATGCCGTAATAGACTCCTAATCCGGTCGCTTCGGTCCGACCCCGAATCCCGCCCAGCTCGACGGGCTTTCCAGTGACACAAGCCAACGCATTCAAATCACCGTTATTCAATGATTGATACGTATCGGCGATCCAGGACATTTCTTTGGGGCCGGTGCCAAAATCTGGTGCCGGAACGTCGGTGCCGGGTCCGATGAAATTCTTGCGATTCAATTCAAACGTGAATCGTCGAGTGATTCGTTCGAGTTCACGGGCCGAGTATCTTTTTCGATCGATCGCGACTCCGCCTTTGGCTCCTCCAAACGGTACGTTGACGATCGCACATTTATAGGTCATCAAGCTGGCCAGCGCGACGACTTCGTCTTCGTTCACATCGAGGCTGAAACGAATGCCCCCTTTGGTCGGAAGTTTATGATTGCTGTGTTCCGCCCGCCAGGCGTGGATGACTTCGATCGAGCCATTATCCATTTGCACCGGAAACGCAAATCGACAGACAAAATTACATTCACGAATCTGCGCCAGCAACTGAGGATCATGTTTTGTGTGAGCGGCGGCGGTATCGAAAAAACGATTAACTTGATCTGAAAAACTGATTCGTTGCGACATGACGGGATCCTGAATTTTGCTGGTGGCCGAAAGTTAATTCGACCCATTGTAGGCTAAAAACGGACCGCTATCGAGGGTTAGTGGCGTGGACCCGCGGAGCTTTCAGGCAGATTGGAGCGAGGCCACAATTTCGGGGGGTAGCGATAATAAATCGGCATCTACCATGGCCGCCACTGCACCGATTACCGTAACCATCGGGCTGTTCAGTCCGGCCCGTTGGACGACCTCGGCAATTTTGTCCAAACTGGCCGTGACCACGCGTTGATTTGGGAGCGTCGCGTTTTCGATGGCAGTCGCCGGGGTTTCTCGATCGCGACCGGCAGCAACCAGAGATTTGGTGAGCGCAGCCAGATTCTTGCAACCCATGAGCACGACGACGGTATCGATTTTTGCCAGTGCCGCAAAATCAATTTCCAGTTCGAGGTGCGGATCGGTTTGCCCGGTGACGACGGCGAAAGTGCGCGCGATACCTCGCGTGGTAACGGGAATGCCAACCGCCGACGGTCCGGCGATGCAGCTGCTAATGCCAGGAACAACGAAGCACGAAATATTGGCTTGTCGACAGAACTCGAATTCCTCCTGTCCACGGCCAAAGACAAACGGATCGCCCCCCTTGAGTCGCACGACAATCTCACCTCGACTGGCTTGCCGAACCAACAGTTCGTTAATTTCGTCTTGGCTGATTCGATGATGGTCCGGGTATTTGCCAACGTCGATTAAGGTTGCTCCGTCGCGGCACCAGCCGAGAACTTCTTGCGGGATTAGGCGGTCATAGATAATCGTATCGGCGGTTTGCAGCAACCTCATGGCGCGAATGGTCATCAGCTCTGGATCCCCAGGGCCGGCACCGACCAAATAGACTATTCCGCGATTGGCAATCATGGTTTTTTCAGTTTTCAGTTTTCAGTTTTGGCGGGGCAGGGGGTTTAAGCGAGTTTTCTTTTTGCCAATTCGGCCAACTGAACCGGCACCCCACCAAGCAATTGATCGCTGGCCAATTCAATACACAATTCGGCCATTTCGGGATACATGCCAACCGGTAAATCACAGACGATCAAGCCGTTACCGATCAAATCCACCAACGGAAATTCAATGTCGGGACCGGTCGGCAACCCGAACGCGGCCGGCACATCGACGGTGGCGTGAGGTCCGCGGGCGATAAGAAACGGCACGACCAGCATATGCGCCGTCGTGATTTCGCCAATTACTTGCATCATCGAGGGATCTTGATCAATAAACGCCACTCGAATGTTTTCGGCAGGCAAGTGTTCGCGGACGCGGGCCGCCAATTGCTGGGTTGATTTGCTACTGTCGGAATTCCGACGCGTACCGTGCCCGACGATAATGATTGTGGTCTCGGTCGAGTTCAGTTGCATTAGTTGCATCAAAACCGCGATTCGATCGGCGACGAGACTGGCAATTTCCGGATGCAACCCCAACGGCGGTGTAAGGAAAATCCGAAACGATTCGAAATTCACATTCTCCGCAAGTTTGCCCGGCAGGACATTTTGCAAATAGTATCCATCGCTGGTCATCACCGGAATGATCACCAAATCACCTGCCGGTAGCCCACTCATTGCGTGGGAAATATTCGGTTGACCGTTCAAGAACGCTGGAGTCACTGTCGAAAAAATTTGCGACGCAGCAACCACCTGAGCCAACTCGAACAAGGCGTCATTTGAGTTTTCTTCCGCGAGAGAACCATGCGCGGCTAATACGACCGAGCAGGGAAATGACTTGCTCAGGTTGCCGTCGGGAAGGTTCATTGTGGAGTGATCTTGGAAATGGAAACAAATTTTCGGTGCGCGGAGTTGTTGGCCGATACTACGGGCTGACACCGAGTTGAACAAGCTTGGATTGCAGCGACTCGAACGTCGGATTTTCTTTGCCAGTCAAGCGATGTCGGGGTTCAGTTCGTTGCAGCAAACGTTGATAGAAATCACCCAACCCTTCATCCGGTTGACGATTAGCGGCATATTGAACCAGCAGCGGGGTCAACACTTCAATAGCCTCGTCCAGCGGCACGTCGCCGGCATACAAATCGGCCATGCGATCGCCGGCTAATCGGCCTCCGACAAACAAATGATAAATTCCCGGCCGCCGCCCGACCAAAGCGATATCGGCGGTGTAAGGGCGGGCGCAACCATTCGGACAACCGGTCATGCGCACCGTCAGTTTCGCATCATCCAATCCCAGCGTCGAAAGCGCTTGTTCCAATTCGGTAATGAACTGCGGAGCCGCCCGTTCCGATTCCGCCACTGCCAGCCCGCAAGTTGGCATCGCGGGGCACGCCATCGAATAACGGCGGGCATTGGAAATTTCGTGTAACAGGGGAACCTGATGCTGGCGTAGAATTGATTCCAGTTCACCGATTTGGGACTTGGTCAGGCCGTTGAACAAAATGCTTTGCTGAGCCGTCAAGGTCATCGAGCAATTCAATTGTTGCGCGATTTGCAAAAATGCGGTTCGCATTTGCATATTCTCGTCGTTTTTGATGCGCCCGTTTTCGACAAACACACCGTAAAACCATCGAGTCGCGCTTTGCTGATGGGGGCCCAACCAATCTTGATTCTCGATCGCCGGAATTTCGCGCCATGGTTGAACTGTAAAATCCGCCCGTTTGACAAACTCAGCGCGGAAGTTTTCCAACCCCATCGTGTCGACGAGGTATTTCAATCGCGCCTGTTTGCGATCGGCGCGATTGCCGAAATCGCGATAGATGGCCGCCAGAATTCGCATCGCAGCCACCCCATCGGCCACACTGACGAAACCGATTTTGCTCGCGATCTGAGCAAACGTGTTTTCGCGACCGTGGCTCATCCCCAAACCACCACCGGCCAACACGTTGTAACCGACCAGTTGGCCATTGTCCACGATGCCAATCAGTCCGGCGTCATAGGAATAAACGTCGATTTGGTTGTCGCCCTGGACGGTCACGCCGACTTTGAATTTTTTAGGCAGGTAGGTGCTACCATAAAACGGTTCGTCTTCCTCAGTATTGATTTGCGGTTCGCCATCGACCCAAATTTCAAAATAGGCTTTCGTCGCCGGCCGCAAATCGGCCGCGACCTCATGTGCTGTTTGGCGAATCTGAGAGTAGATGGCGTCTTCGATGGGTGGAGCGCTGGCCATGACATTGCGGCACACATCACCGCAAGCGGCCAGTGTCGTCATTAAAGCGGCATTGATCTGTTTGATGGTTTCTCGCAAATCGCCTTTCAGAATCCCATGAAACTGAATGGCTTGGCGGGTGGTGATACGGATCGTGCCATTGGCGAATTCGTCGGCCATGCGATCGAGATCGATGTATTGTGAGTTGCTGATCTGGCCCGCCGGAAGCGCGATGCGAATCATGTAGCTATAGGCCTTATCCAATCCTTCAGCGCGGCGCGATTGGCGCAGGTCGCGATCGTCCTGTTCATACGAACCGTGGAATTTTAACAGCAGCAAGTCGTCGTCGTTAAAGGCGATGATGGTTGGATCGAGCAACGTCTCGTGAATCGTGCCGCGCAGTAAATGACTGTTCGCTTTCACGATTTCAACAGCGGAAGGTTCAGTTTTTTTAGCCATGGATCTTATGGGTTTTCAGTTTTCAGTTTTCAGTGTTCAGTGGTCGGTGGTCGGTGGTCGGTGGTCAGTTTTATCTGACGAATTGGCTTGGAAATGCTCGGTCGACACGCTTAGATGGAATAATGCAACCCGCATTCGGTTTTATCTTTACCTGCCCAGCGACCTTCACGGACTTCGGCTTCGGGGCTTGATCCGGGCACTGCATGGGTACAATGGAAACAGCTGATGCTGGGATAGTTTTGTAAATGTAATTGATTGAACGGCACCCGATGTTCCTGGATGTAGTTCCAGACGTCGGTGCGGGTCCAAGTTGCCAATGGACAGAACTTCAGCAGTTCATATCGCCAGTCCCAGCCCAGTACGGCAATATCGGCCCGTTTGGCAGTTTGCGAACGTCGTAGCGCTGTGATCCAGACTTTGAATTGGTGGATGTTGTCCTGCATCGGCTGAACTTTGCGGATGTTGCAACACATGTTGGGGTTGTTTTTCCACAACTCGTCACCATAGACAGCTGCTTGCTCCTGGATCGAAAGCGGTGTCTCCCAAGTCACGAAATCGAGATTCGTATAACGCGCGACGAGCTGTTGCTTCAATTCATGCGTTTCAGGAAAAAAGAAACCGGTATCGATCGAGGCAACGGTCAGGTTTTTCAGACCTTGCGCGGCAATCGCTTTTGAGCACAAGTCCATCAACACGCAGCCTTCCATACCAAATGAAGTTGTCAGGACGATCGGTTGATCGGCGAACTTTTGCAGGCCCCAACCAATCAATTCCGCAGGTGAGGTCTGCTCACCCCGAGCCTCAGCGGCCGTCGGCGCGCCGTTCAATGGAACCAAAGGGTCGGTCGGTACCGAGTCATTATTGTGGAACGGGGAGGAGGCAGAGGCGACTGTTGGTTGGAGAGGCGGCGACAAAGCGTGGTCCATCAGCGGAATTTTGGGTGGCTTGCTCATGTTGGCTTTGGTGTCTGTCGTTTTCGCGAGTGTTATGCGAATAAAATGCGGGGATTTCGGCGTCAGAGTTTGAAACGGATATTCTGTACAGCCGCCAAATTTGTGGGATGTTAATACAACATTTCCACCACTTACAACAACAGCAAGCGTGCAGAATTCGAGCGGCGGTAAGAAGCCAATGGGTTTGCTTGGGGGATTCAATAGAAACTGGTTCGCACACATTGTTCTGGTTTTGCAGATTTCGTCAACAGAAGCTTTTTGACTCGGCGATTGCCACGATTAACGAACGAGGCAAATCAAAATCCACAAGCTCCGCTAGAGTCATTTAGTGGCGTTCAAAACGGCCGACAACGCAAATTGCCGACAATTTACCAATTATATTGGTCTCTAATTTCAAACGGGTTTCTCATTTGAACGGCAAGATTTGGCTAGCCAGACAAGACACCGATGAAATATCGGGGAGAACAAGATATTCAACGCGCCGGCTCGTTGCAGGCTGTTTTGTGATAGCAAGCAGATTAGGACTCGTTGTTGAGAGACTTTGAACGCGTCAAGTGAATTTTCTACCCGCTGGAGGTTCGACGAAATTCCCTTCATTCCATCAACGAATCAGGTCCTTGGTCCTGTTAGCCAACCTTTTTCAACACGCGCGGTGTGAGATTTTCGACTTCAAATCCACTGCGGTAGTCTCGTTGCAGCAGTCGGTTCGCGTCGGCCAAATTGGTAACCAACATCTGATTGGCGTCCCAATTCAATTTTTGGTTCGGAAATCGATTGGCAACAACGCCCAGCAACAAGGCTTCGGTGAGCGGGCCGGCAAGACTAAAAGGGACGCTGGTTTCCCCTTTTCCCATGCAGGCGTCGACAAATTGGTGATAGTGATCATTATCGCTAACAACCGGGCGAACATAATCGGCGAATTTTTCTGCGGGAAATAGCTCCGCCTCACCAATATGGGGCAATAGCAAAGAGCCTTCTTCGCCAACAAACAGGCTCCCTTGGTCGGGCAGTTTGAATTCCGGCGGTAAACCTAGTCCTTGGCCGTTGGGAGGAGCGCAAACACCGTCGTACCAAATCCAGCTGAGCGAATCGGTGGTATACCGAGTTCCGGGAAATTCATATTCGACATGGTTGGTTTCCGGGTGTCCGATTCCGGTGGGTTGGCGGCAATCGGTTTGAACCCATTTGGGTGCGGTCAATTCCAGCGCGGTAAAGGGCGTATCAAAAATGTGAACTCCCATATCACCTAACGTGCCGGTTCCGAAATCGACAAGTCGCCGCCAATTTCCCGGATGTTGCAAATTGGGGATAAACTCCTGTTTGGCTGCCGTACCGAGCCACAAATCAAAATTCAAATTAGCGGGCGGGGCGGCGGACTCGGGCAAGGTCTTGCCGTCGTAGCCCCAGTTCTTATTGGACCACGCTTCCACTTTGCTTACTTTTCCAATCACGCCACTGCGAATGATTTCGACGGCCCGCCGATAGACAGCCAGTGAATGAATTTGGACTCCCATTTGGGTCACCAATTTCCGTTGATTGGCAACTAGTCGTAGCTGACGGGCTTCGAAAACTTCGTGCGTGAGTGGTTTTTGACAATAGACGGGTTTGCCGGCGTTCATCGCGGTCATGACCGCTGCCGCGTGCGTGTGGTCGGGAGTCGAAACAATTACGGCATCGATTTTCGGGCCAAGTTGTGACAACATTTCCCGAAAGTCGACAAACTTACTGGCGGCGGGAAACTGTGCCGCAGCGTGAGCGAGGTTGTTGGCATCCACATCGCACAGTCCGGCCACTTCCACCAAGGGATGGGAAGCGATGGAATTCAAGTCAGAGGATCCCATGCCGCCGACACCGATGTGCGCAGTTCGCAGTTTTTCGTTTACGCCACGCAGATTAACGGCGCCTCCAAACGTAGCTCGCGGCAATAGACCGAGGGCAGCTGCGGCGGAGGTGGATCTCAAGAAATTGCGTCGATGAATTAAACGGTTCATGGAATCATCCAGTTGTCATGGAGTTTTTAAAAAAAGGAAACACGTTCACCCGGCTGTCTGGCGGATGGTCAGTTTGAAAATTGCCGCAGACGCGTGACCGTGGGACCGCCGCTAGATTCGCTTACGATACATCGATCGCATTACCTTTCAAAATAATTTCCAAAATCATCGCGATGGTCGGTCGATCATGGGGATCGTTGCTGACGTATCTTAGTCGAACGTTGCCCGCCGGGTCGATAATGACATCTCCGCCCAGTTGTTGCCAGTCACTTCCCGGCCGGCCAGGGCGGACGCCCCGCCACAATAATTTTAGATATCCCAGAATTGTAACAGGATTCAACAACGTCCACCAACTTGCCCGTAGGAGCCCGTAGGCCTCATACAATTCCTGCCGGGAATCAATCAATAGCGGCCATGACAGTTTGGTGTCGCGGACATAGGCTTGGGCCATGAAATCGTTATCAAAGGTGACAACTTTCACATCGACATCCAGTCGGGCCAGTTCAGATTGATGTTGACGCAACTGCGACAAGTGCTCGCGGCACGGGGGTCAACCGAGATGGCGGTGAAAAACCAGGATCAGCCAGCGACCCCGACTGTCGCTCAAACGATGAACGTTGCCCAAAGTATCCAAGAGTTCAAAGGGCAGGGCAGGTTGCATAGGGAGTTCGCAAAAAAGAAGTTGTGGGCCGAGTATCAAAAATTCCCGCGGTAAGCTCAAGACAATCCACTGGTCGGTCAGTTCATTGCACGGCCTGCTATCGACCTCGGATGGCCAACAGACTACCATTTTGGAGGGCAATTTAAGTGCCCTCACAGGATTTTTGAATATTTTTAGGTCGCCAGCTGTGCTTTCAAATAAAATCTCCGTTTCGCGCATCTGAGAGGACGGGCTGTGCCAGCTGAGTCCAGTCCGAGGTCAACAAATTGACGGAAGTGCCTCCAGAACCACCCGGTTTCCGGCTCGATAATGACCGGGTACAAGCGGTTTATGACGAACATGCCGTCGGCTTGCAGCGTTTCCTGCTGGGCGTTCTTAAGGACGGCGCGAGTGCAGCGGACGTATTGCAGATTGCGTTTATCAAGTTGATGGAAAAAGGGCACTTGGTGCAGCAGGAAGGATCGATTAAATCGTGGCTCTATCGGGTGGCGTTTAACGAAGCCATGTTGATTCGGCGGCGCGCGGCAGTGGGACGAAAACACGCCGAAGGTATGGCTTGGCATTTTCAAATACGAGGTGAACAGACCAGCGGGGGTAAACTAGGCCAATCTATTGAGCTAGTAATGCTCGAGGAGGATATCGAACTGGTTCGTCAATCGTTGAGTCAGCTGTCGGATGTCCAACGCGAGGTCGTCGAAAAACGAATTTACGAAGGAAAAAAATTTCGCGAGATTGCTGACGAGTTGGGGGTTCCGTTGGGAACCGTTCTGGCGCGAATGCAGTCGAGTCTGAAAAAACTGAAACCAATTTTGATTAACCGCAGTCCAGGGCGAGACGAGTAAACGCTCAGGCTTGCACACACTGAACACTGAACACCGAACACCATGCGTCCCAATAAACCAACCGATACTTCGCCAGCCGATCTCGAATGGCTATCCTTCTGCTATATCGCTGATGAACTCGACGAAACGGCGCGAGAACAGTTCGAAGCGCGGTTGGCGACCGACCAAGTCGCTCGTGAATTTGTTGCCGCAGCGATGGAGCATACCCAATTGATGTATGCCGCATTGGCCGCGCCCAATCCTGCGGCTGCCAGCCTGGTCCTCGCGAAAACGTTCGTGCCAGAACTGGAACCACGCTCTCGAAAATCCGCTGCCGGATTTTCGATTGGGGTTTTTTCAGTTGCCGCCGCGTGCGTGTTGTTGGCGCTAGGGTGGTTGGCGTTTGGTCGGAGGTCTCTCGACAAACTCGATCAGTCGGCGATCGCGAAATCCGATCTCGAAATGGCTCCGGACCCTTCTACAATTGAATCGAGTACCGGATTCCGCCGCGATCTCGGCAAAGTCGACATTGCCGCCGATCGGTTGGCAGCGGCTTGGGTTGAGGTGTTTTCTGAATTTGAAACCATCAAAACCACTGATTTCCTGACAGGAGATGATCAGGACAATTCTTATTCGAATGTCGTGTTTGAAGGGGAAGCGTGGCTGAACGAGGCTGTTTTCGAGCTCGAATCTGGATCCTCATCGAATCAGCCTGCAAAATCAGGTGTTCCTAACACCGAGTCAAAAAACCTCAATGGGGGGATCGGAGCGTGAATTTTCGATGGCTGCTGATATTGCTTGTGGGGTTAAGTGTGACGGGTGGGTCATTGTCCTCGGATGTCGCCGCTCAACCAACGGAACGAGTGCTGACGAAGCAGTCTCCATCTGCTTCCGTTGAGCAGACGGCGGAGAATCAAGGTAGTTTTCAAAAACCTGCGCAGGAAATCGATCATCGCCGCCGCAAGGAATTATTGAATTTCGTCCGCGAGAATCACCCGGAGTTGGAGCCACTGGTGTTGTCCTTAAAAGAAAAACTTCCGCGCCAATATGAAAATGCCATCCGGTCAATTGACAAATCTGTATCGCAACTGCAGGCCATCAAGAATGGGGGTAACCAGCTGCGCTATGATCAGGCGCTCGAATACTGGAAATTGAATTCCCGCATTCAACTACTGTCCGCGCAACTTTCAATTGAGGATACCCCCGCACATCGTAAACAACTCAAGCGATTGATCACCAAACAATTCGATGAGCGTAAGAATCAGCTAATCGCCGATCGAGAGCGGACAACGGAACGACTCGCGCGATTGAATGAAACAATTGAAAAATCCGAAACCGGACGGGAGGCCGAGATTGAGCAACGTTTGGAGTCGATTGTTCGAATCGCCGAGCGAACGCGTGCCCAGCGGGACGCGACAGTCGTCAATCCGGAGGACCCTAACAAGAAAATCGATCCAACTCCGGCCAAAGAGCAATAGCCGGGCGATGAAAAAAGCAACGGTCAAACCAAACACAACCAGAAAGATTAGGAGTTTTTCGACGGACTTTTCCCTGACTCCGATTCGATGACTCAGATGCGTTAACACCGGACCGGGCACTTCCTCGTCCACTTCCGAAGGTGTTTCATCGGCGCGGCCAACGGGCCGCGCCGAGTTTTTTTTGTTGAGGCGCGGATCATCGCGGGGCGCGGTTCCGTGACTGGCGACCAGGTTTTCTTTTCCCGGCGGTCACTTTCGGTCGACCCTTGTTGGGTTCGGTAGTACAATACGGAATCGGGTGAGAAACAACCCGCAGATCGTTTGGCTGTCCAATTCAACCTCCGCTTTTTCCAGACCCAGCATGAAAATCAGCCAAACTTTTTCTGGTTTGTTCCTGGTAATTCTCGCCGCCTGTGTCGGATTGATGTTGATCTATCTACCAAACTGGATCAGCTCCAACTACCAAACCGTCGCCAATCTTGGCAGTTTTTGGGGTTCCCTGTATCTGATTGTGGTCGGTTGTGGTGCGACGCTGTTGTTGGGAAGTGCCGGTTGGACAGTCTGGAAATTATGGGGCGCATCGATTGTCAAATCGCGTCGCCGAACACGCCGCAATAAAAACCCCAGCGAGCTGACACACCAGCAAAAACAACGCGAGATCGATGAAAATCTGGAACAATTCGAACGGCTGAAATCCAATGCTGGTGACCAACCCGAATTGCACCGCCAACTGGACCCGCTCCTGCGCGAGCTGGAGGAAAAACGGGTCGCCCAGACTCTGGAAATCGTGGCCTTTGGGACGATTTCCAGCGGCAAGTCGTCGGTGTTGAATTTGTTGGCCGGGCGCAACGTTTTTGCGACCGATGTTCGCGGTGGCACGACCGTCAATCGAAACGAAATTCCTTGGCCCGGCTTCGATCGAGTCGTGTTGGTGGACACGCCCGGGCTGGGGGAAATTGATGGTGAATTGCACGTCAACATCGCGGCGGAATCAACCAAGGATGCAGATTTGGTTTTGGTTGTGGTTGACGGACCGTTGCGGCAATCCGAACACGAGTTACTCGAACAATTGGGACAGATGGAAAAAAGAGTCATTATCTGTTTGAACAAATCGGATTGGTACTCCGATGAGGATCGACAGAAATTAGTCGGTCAAATCGGTCGCCAAACGGGAGCTTTCGTCGCGGTCCAAGATATCGTCTGTATTCAAGCCCAACCGGGTCATCGCGTGCGGCGAAAAGTCTTGGTGGACGGCAGCGAGGTCGAAGAGATCGTAACGATCGATCCAGAAATTGATCCATTGGCCGATCGGATGTTGGCGATCGTCCGATCCGATGGCAAAGAATTATTGATGGCTAATCTGCTGTTGCAGTCGCGTGGTTTGGTGGACAAGGCACGCCAACGGGTACAAGAGTCATTGGATCGCCGGGCTTGGGCTGTGGTAGACAAATACATGTGGGGCGCCGGGGGCGTCGCTGCGCTCAGCCCGTTTCCAGTCGTGGACCTAATCGCCGGTTCGGCGATTTCGACAAAAATGATCATGGATTTGGCTGAAGTCTATCAACAGAAGATCGATCTGCAAACGGCTTCCAAGTGGTTGAGTGAAATGGGAAAAAATCTGGTCGGCATGCTGGGGGCCCAAGGCGCGACGATCGCCGTTTCCGCCGTGGTTGCCTCGTTGATCAAGTCCATTCCGGTCGCCGGAACAATCGCCGGTGGCGTGTTGCAAGGAGCCGTGCAGGCGATCATCACAAAATGGATCGGCTCGGTATTTATCGAGTACTTCCGCAATGAAATGCAAACACCCGAGGGTGGCCTGGCTGGGCTGGCACGTCGACATTGGGAACAGGTCACGACGATTGAAGAATTAAGGAAGCTGGTTCTGACGGCTCGCCAAAAACTGGCAGACTAGATGGAAGGCGGGAAATCTGAAGCCTCTGATGGTAACCCTGTGCCAATCTGCGAAGGGTAAAACTAATCTGCGACAAAACCAATCTGCGAGAAAACTAATCTGCGACTAATCTGCGAGGGGTTGCCGGATTATGCTAGCAAAATCCGGCAACCCTTCGCGGATTTATCTTTTCGCGGATTTATCTTCGCGGATTTATTCTTAACCTTCGCAGATTTCTTCTTTTTGTTATGAGCGAGTACTAGCATCAGGTGCGTGTCCTTTGTTGTGCTTTGTTTTTCAACTTCGAAATGAGCATGTGAGGGGTTTGTAGGAACGTTCCTTCCCTCGTTCTCCAGCGACATAAGTTTCCGGAATCGTATAAATCTGAACGTTTGGCCCACAAGATGGATATTTTGGTCCAATATAGAAAAAATTGTGGAACCGAAACCAAACTTCCTGGCTTTTCCTATGCATCAAGACGTTCGAGAAACTTTTCGAGGAATGAAAGTTGACTGGTGAATCAACCGAATTGGATGTCGAGCTGCGATTCGCGAATATCGACGAACGCCAATTGATCGATGCAGCGAAAGTCGATTCCGGAGCGCTTTCCGTACTTTATCGCAGGTATTACTCGGGCATTTTTGGTTATGTCAAAAGGCGAATCGGCAATGACCATGACACCAACGACATTGTTTCCGAAATTTTCATGTCGATGGTTCATTTGCTTCCTCGATATCGTTGGACTGGTGCTCCTTTTCAATGCTGGCTGCTGCGTTTGGCAACGACCCAGTTAAATCGATGGGTTCGCAAACGGAAATTCTCCAAGTTCTGGCATTCAATTGACGAGCATCAAGTTCCGTTTTGCGATCCGGATGAACGCGTCGATGAGCGACTGGAGATGATTAGGCAATCCATGCTTGCGCTGCCTTGTCGGTTCCAGACTGTTTTGGCCCTGCATTACTTCGAAGAGTTGTCAGTGGACGCGGTCGCCGAGGTTTTGAATTGTCGATCGGGAACAGTCAAATCTCGATTGTCGCGGGGCAGAGAGATACTTCGCAGAAAATTGGAAAGTATGAACACTAGGGAGAAACATGATGAACGACGAAGAACTGGAATCCTGTCTGGAAAAGTTGAAATCTAGCTCGCATGAGCCGGATGGAATCGACGAATTATTGGAGAAACGAATCATGAAAGAAATGAACAATCGGTCAAATCGCGGCGGCGTTAAACGCCTCGCCTTTAAGCTTTCGATACTCCTGGTCTGTCTTGTTGGCGTGCTATTTGTTGGCGCCGTTGTGGCTGACAACATCAACGTTGCCACGTCCAAGCTTGACCCTGAAGGAAACGTTGTCGTACACAGCGAGTCACTCTGGAAGTACCTGAAGTACCATGTTCACGAACACCTACGAGGCTTTCACGAACATTTGAGAGGCCACGGTTGGTAAACGGGTCGTACTACCCGCGGCTACCGTCGGAGGAGGTAGTGCGAGCCCCCCAAAAAAATGCATTTTGATTTTTCAAAAAAGCACAAAACTCGAACTTAGGAATTTCCCGGGAATCAATTGGGCAAACAATGTTGCCGTGACGCTCCGCGGCACGCAAAAATGCTGGCCGGGTAGCGTCCAGCCAACATTAAATCGGGAAATTATTACGGGCCAATTCCTAAGAGTACAGTTGGAAGTGCACTTCGGCATCAGCTGGAATCAATCCAATCTGGAGTTCACAGGCTGTTATTCGTCGAGCGCCCTGACAGGAAATGGACCAGCAATGATCAAATATACTTGGGCACTCGCCGTTTTTCCGATTTCGCTTTTGGCAACGAACCTATTTGCGCAGGGCAACGACTCTGCCTCAAACGGCAGTGCAAAAACCAATCCGCGAACGGTTGCCAGATTATGCTAGCAAAATCTGGCAACCCTTCGCGGATTTTCGCGGATTTCTGCTGCTCTTCGCGGATTTCTGCTTCTAGCAAAATCCGGCAACCCTTCGCGGATTTCTGCAATTTTCGGAATGGTCTATTACTCCCGAGTTTATGTCCGCGTCTGATGAATCTAAAGCGCACGATGAAAAAAACATTTTGATCGTGGCATGACCGAGTTCCACTCGATGCTCAATCGGGTTATCACAGACCGTAGGTTCCTGTTGCAGTTCTTGCATGGCAAAACCGCATGCACCCACTTTTGTGAAAACAGCCAGAAAGGAGCCCCGAAAAAAATTCGACCTAAATGCAGTGAAAGGATCGATCGGCTCACACGGTATGCCAGTCTGCTACGACGTTATCGCCGGCGGCGTTATCGCGATACGCGATATCACTCGGGCGGATTTCTGGCCTGGTTCAGTTTTTCCAATAGGCGAACGGTAACTCGTTCGAAATGGGACTTGAACTCGGCTGGAATTTCTAAATGGAAATCTTTGGTCGAAACAACAGAGACTTCGATGTCTTGGAAGGCAACTGCAAGATTCTTTTTTAGTGCCTGGACCTGTATCTCGTCCCATCTGTACTGCGAAACTACCACCTGCAATTGCTGGAGATTGGGCAGTTCGACTTTTGAATTGGCCATGATCTGCTCGGGCGAATCGACAAAAAGAGTTAGCTTTTCCAACGCAGGCCAGTTTTCCAAGTCTTTAAGCGAAGGGAGGAAGCGGACTGGAATCTGAAGTTGCGTGAGACCTTTGAGCTTCGTTACGGGAGTCAAGTCAAAAATTGGACAACCCATCGGAATGTAGAGCTGCTGCAATTTCGTTGTTACTTCGAGTAGCGACGTGGAAAAATTGCGATTATTTCCGCCATTGCCATAACTTGCTCCAGCGGGCCGCATCCAGCTGGGATCAAGTGAAAGTGTTTCCAACGACTCAAGTCCGTTGGTGTTGAGGCCGTCGTCGGGAAGCACGGGTAGGAAAGCGGATTTTGGTTTTCCTGATTCGAACCGTTCATAAGTTAATAGATCGTCAGAATCCCAGTCGACAACCATCGAGTACCAATCGACTTCTCTATCCAATTGAAAGTGCCTTAGCAGCATTTTGGCTTCTAACGGAGATACCGGCCCATTGTCGTCGAACGAGAATTTGATTCGCACTGATTTTTTCAACACCTCAGGAAACTCAACAAGTTTTTGAACCGAAAACTCGTGAGAATGCCCAAGATTCAAATTCGTTTCTGGACTCGAGCAGACCATTCGCAGAAAATCATTGGAGGGCATTGCGAGGTCAGAAATAAAATGCCGCATGCTCGCTTCCAAAATGATCGGCCAATGGTCTTCAGTGATCGGAAAGTCAAATACGAGCCAGGTACTAGAATTTGTACCCAGGGCATTAAAAAACTGTTTGAGTTTTTCGGGCGACATGTTTTTGAAAACAAATCCGCCCAACTTTACCGAAATCGGTTCGGTGACGATTACTGAAACATCATCGAGGGTCAATTGATTCGAGGCACCTAAATCCACCAGTTGTTTTGATGTCAAAGTTCCTTGGTGAACATGGGCAAACCCTGCCCAATTCGAATCCGTCTTAACATCCGGATGAATATTTTTTAAACGAACAACGGTCCATGGATGAAAGGACAATTCACCCGCCATAACCCGATTCATCGTCGACACAAGCTTGTCATTCGCAGTTCCGTCCGCAAAATCAACCACAATTTGAATGCGATATTCATTCCAACACGCAACTCCGTCTAGCGACCTTAGTACCTCTCCGTTCGCTCTCGCGCTTTCCCACCGCATCCAGAAATCCGCTTTCCCCTCGGTGAAAATTGTCGGCAGGTTCACCCAGTTCGGGGAGATCCCTAACAACATCAAGCCGGCACCAAGGAATATTCCCCAGACCGATGGGCTCAATTTCGGAACTGCTAGAGCGTGATCGGTTGCTGCTTGTGGTCGACGGGATACCCCTGAACCGACAGCAATCAGAGACGCAACCAGTAACAGTGAAGCCATCACGAAACAAGAAAATCCAACTTCGTACAACGACCGGAAAAAATAAATCAGCCCAAACGCTGGGAAGACCCAGAAAACGAACATCCAGCTCCAACGGCCAGTCAAACAATGAGTCAACACATAGGAAGTAAGTCCGAATCGCAATAGGTCGGGCCAGCTCTTTTGCGAGATGACGTACGCAATAGACTGTTCATTCGTGCTGATCCAATGCGCAAACCACAATAGTACGGTGACATACAGCAAAATTTCAAATCGGCTGGTTCCCTCAAGATCCTTGCCTGATATCTTTTTGACGCCTGAATCCATCAGCAGGCGTATGATCAGATGCAGTACGTAAGACGCCAGTCCCACAGCAAGCCAGTGGATCAAAGGCGAGGCAATATCCTTGAAGGGATTCTCTGGAGTTGGAGTGCGAACTTCCAATCCAATTTGCAGGTCAAAATACGAACGCAGCACAAAAAAGAAAACGATCTGGCAGATGATCAAGGGGGCCACGCGACGCCAGGAAATCTGGTTACAACCGACCGCCGCCCCAATCGCCCAACTCGAGCAGGCCAACAAAAAATTCCAAGTGCCTTGGGAAAACCACTCGCCACCTCCGTAGATAAAGGATGCCAACAGCGCCCAAACCGCCGCGAATGCAAGGATCGCGTCGATTCGATTGCTGATCAACAGTGCTCTAATCCAACGCATAGGTCGTCCCCACAGAGTTCAGGATCAGGCGCTCAACAAGCCGTTACCGCCGACCATCCTGTCATATCGAGACCATTACGGCAACTACTTTCGTTGGTGGATCAGGCGAATGTACCTCCCAGTCCGCACTGGAATTGGGGTTACAGCGCCGGATCTTGAATCTACACCCTTGGTAAACCGAGAGTCCTCGAGTGGCCTAACCAAGTGTAAGATAACATTATGGAATCAACTCGCGTAAGATCGCAAAGTCGGTAACGACGACGATGGAAACCAGTCGCTCGAAAATTTCTTTTACCCCCATTCACTTTTGCGCTAGGGTTTACTTTGCGATTGCGGAACAGGCGATTTGCGCAATCGACCGGCAACTGTTAGGCGAGCGGCAGGTAACTTTTCAACTGCCGATCGCCTTATTAATTCCCCAGCGACGAGGACTCCAGCATTCCCCTGCATATTAATGCGGGAAATCGGCTTTCTTGATCCGTAATTTCCGTTTGTCATTTTTACATGGTTGGGTCGCCCGTTCGGTGATTCGTCGTGAATTGCCAGCAAGTGTTTTTGCGCGAAAATACGGCAAATTACTTAAGTCCAGAAAAAAGTGCTCGGCGATCGAACGTGTGGCGCGGGGGTTGCGTAACACTTGATAACCAGGGACGACCAGGAAGCCAGGAGCGTCCACGTGAATCTAAGGCACGCCATTCAAACATGGCAAACCCGCTACCAACCTACACGTAGCCCCGCCAGTTTTTCACGCGACAGGCTTTTTTTGCACTTGCGGAATTAAACCGCGCTGTTATCACCAAAGTATGGAAACCATCGTCGACGGCTACAATTTGATTTTTGCCTGGGGCTGGCTGACCAATTCGGGTCAACCGCTAGCCTTGAAGCAATCTCGGCGGCGATTGATTCGGGAGTTGGGCCGTCGGATTCCGATCGATTCGCGCGGCGCTGTGACGATTGTTTTTGATGCCAAACGGAAAACGGCAAATGAATCCAGCGCCGATCCGCTGGTCAACGGATTTCGGGTCATCTTTGCCCAGCATCATGATGAAGCGGATTCATTGATTGAAGAAATGATCGGTCGACATGCGAATCCAAAATCTTTGGTCGTCGTGTCGAGCGACAACCGCTTGAAAATCGCCGCGACTCGGCGCAAAGCCATCGCGATGGATTCGGCGGACTGGCTGGATCAAATTCATGTCAGCCAAAATCAAACGTCAGCAACAAGTGTCGGGCTTTCGGCTAAAGAATTGGCGATGCACGAACTGGCCGCCACCGATTGGTTGAAAGAATTCCAGCTCGACGACCGGCCGCCGCTGTCCGATTCATCCCTGACTGATTCACCGGTGCTGGACCGCACAATAGCCGATCCCGACGGAATGAAATTCGACAATCCATTTCCGCCGGGATACGGTGAAGACTTGTTACCGTGACTCATGGAATCGAGTTACCAGGTTTGCGGGCGATGATTCAATCGTCGCCAACACCACCCGAATTTGATCATTGATCACGTTTTTTTCGCATTGCTTCCAGTTCGCTCCGCAAGGCTTTCACTTCTCGGCGAAGCGTTTCAATTTCGCTGGCGAATTCGGACTGTTGCTCGACAGCTCGTTTGTGCAACTGTTCGGCTTGTTCCTGCTTTTGCTGGTTCAAGTGTTGTTGATGAAGTTGCAGTTCCTCGTGTCGTTGACGCAGTTTCTGTTTCGTTTCTGCCTGATCAGTTGTTTGGGCAGCTTTTGCGTGCTGGGCGGCATGTTCAGCAGCCTGATGTGCCGCGTGTGCGGCTTGTTCAACCGCTTGATGGGCCGCCTTTGAGGCGTGCTGGGCGGCATGTTCAGCAGCTTGATGAGCAGATTGTGCGGCGTGGTGAGCAGCTTGTTCAGCAGCCTGATGTGCAGATTGTGCTGCGTGGTGAGCGGCTTGTTCAGCAGACTGATGTGCAGATTGTGCTGCTTGTTCAACCGCTTGTGCGGCGTGGTGAGCGGCA
>JANNWZ010000040.1:0-20006 GCA_031409295.1 Mariniblastus sp. | reverse complement strand
AATTCGCCAACGATTCGTTGTCGAAAGTGAACATGGAGAGGATGCTGGCATTGCACTCGGAATCCCTTGTCCTGGAGCGCGATTGCCAAGGCTCTCTCATAAACTGATTCAAGAAACCCGGTTCCCAACTCATTGATGACTGCGAATGCACAACCGATGATTTTCTCAGTGATTTCTCCATACTGTAAGTCGGATCGACAATCATCCTGTAAATCCTGTAAATCCATGTTCGGTTCTCCGGCTATTTCGACTGGTGATGGTTTTGCCAGTTTACTTATGTACAGGTGTTTAGAGTCGCACAAACTCGGGGCGATCAGGCGCCATCGATTGGATTTCCTCGACAGCAGCCGAGACTCGATCGCGTCCGACTAGCATTCCGATCGCCAAACGCATTTCCACCGCTTGCTGCGGAGCAACCGCGACGACTCGACCGGCTTCCTCCTCAACATTGCGCGGATGGGGAAAATTAGTCCCGGGTTCCAACCCCGCAACGTAGCCATCGGCCAATCCAACCGTGTTCTTCCAGAGCGTGAAACAGGGTAACTGTGGCATTCGATAGCGAATCGTTGCACCCAGTGTCTGGTTCGCGCTGGCCAACAACACCAAACTTTCGTCGCGATCATTCGCTGCAAGATCGAGAAAATAGACCTCCTCGGCAAAAGCCGCATCCGGCGCTAAAAACTGATTCCATTGCGAGATTCCTTGCGCTGCATGAGCATCGCGCGGGGTTACATTGAGAACGGGCGCAAACAATTTCGCGCCGGCCTCTAAAACCGGCGTGCCAAAATTGCAATGGTACAACATCTGAAACGTCGCCGGTCGATCCGAAAGATTGACAACTCGATCAACGATTTCGATTTCGTTTGAATCCATCTGCAACGAAATCGTCGTTGTCAACTGCCAACGATAAAAATGAAATCGGCTTTCTTCGACGACGCCCGTGACTAAGATCCGGTCGGCACCGTGATCGATGGTTACGGTCAATTGTGATACTGGCAAATTGGCGATGCGTCCATGCAGCGGCCATTTCAATCGTCCGTTCGGTTCGAACTCGGGCGCGCCATTGCTGCTTAATCCACAACGGACCAGCAGCTCATCAAAGCCCTCTAGCCAACCCAAACCGCTGGGTTCGGAAAGTGGTACCCAGCGCGGATGCACAGGCCCAGCGATCGGTGAATCCCACCCAAACCGGACATCTTCCGCATGGGCCTGCCAAATCCCCATCCCCCGCGTTGGCAATACGACGACCGACCTGTCGCCGCAGACCAATGTCAAGGCCTGGACTCCGGCGCTTTTTCCAGCATTCAATTCCCGGAACTCAAAACCGAGCCGCGAGTCGCCCCCGGCAGATATCGTGGTCAACATTCCCGACTCGGCGATTAGCGGGAACAGTTGGGTAGCCATGAGCATCTCTCTTGGAATGGTCCATTTGTCAATAAACAATGCATCATCCTACCGGCAATCTCGAATCGTATAAATACGCGCCACCGATCCGTCCTCAACAAGAACCAACCGCGAATAAGTTCCATTCAATGAGTTGCGACGCCGTGCAAAAGATCGTAAAACTTTCTTCTGGCCTTTCCCAGTCACTCTACGACATCGAGACAGAAATTCAACCGACATGACCTCGCCCGCGCCCGCCATTGTTTCCTCGGACAACGTTCGCCAAATTCTCGATCGAGCTCTGGACGCTGGACAGGGATTGTTGCGGTTGACTCCGACTTGGGTTCCGCGCAGCTTCTTGCATCCGGGTAAACGAATTCGCCTGCATCCCGACGATTATTACGCCATGGGTGCTCAACGCGGTGGCATCGATGAACGCTGGTTCGCTAGTACGACCGAGGCTGCCAACGATAACCGTGAACCAACCGAAGGCTTAAGTTTTTGCCTGTTCGAAGGACAAACGTTTTTGCTCCGCGACGCGGTCAGTGAGTTAGGTGAAACGTTGATCGGGCCAAAAATCTGGCAACAGTACCAACGTTGGCCCGTGTATTCAAAATTTTTCGACAACCTCGGACCCATTCCGCATCACATGCATCAAAGCCAATCCGATGCAGCCTTGGTCGGCCGAGAAGGAAAACCAGAGAGCTATTACTTCCCACCACAATACAACAACTGCGACAACCATTTTCCTTACACTTTTATGGGACTGGAGCCGGGAACAACCAAAGATCAATTGCGAGCCTGTCTGGAGAATTGGGACAAAGGGGATAACGGTATCCTCGATCTTTCGAAGGCCTACCGACTCAAACGCGGAACCGGGTGGTTGATTCCGCCGGGCGTTTTGCACGCGCCGGGTTCGTTGTGTACCTATGAACCCCAATGGGGCAGCGACGTTTTCGGCATGTTCCAGAATATCGTCGAAGGACGTTATGTTCCCTGGTCGCTCTTGGTGAAAGACGTCCCGGCCGACAAACATCGCGATCTCGATTTCATTATCGGTCAACTTGATTGGGAAAAGAATATCGATCCCAATTTCAAGGACCACAATTATCTGGAACCGATTGTCGCCGACCACGGGCCCGGTTGGGTCGACCGCTGGATCGTCTATGGAACCGTTGGCGGTCAACAACTATTTTCGGCACGCGAACTGACAATCGAACCCGGCGCCAAATGCGTCCTGAAAGATCCGGGAGCCAGCGGCTGGATCACCGTGCAAGGGGTTGGCCGAATGGGGAAGCTAGGATTACAGACGCCCGTCATCATTCGTTATGGCCAAACCACCTCCGACGAAGTTTTCATTTCCGATTACGCCGCAAAGTCCGGTATTGAAATTGAAAATCAAGGCTCCGAACCATTAGTTGGTCTGCGATATTTCGGACCTGGTATCGGGAAAACGAGTTAGTTGCTGACGGTCGCGGCAAGGGTTTTTGGTGTTGTCGACCTCCACAATCTGAAATTTCCGAGGCGGCAGTTTTAATAATTTTTGAAATCAAAGAGATCACTTCATGAACGCTCCGAAACTCCATAATGCGATGTGGCCAGGTTTAGTTGGCAAAGGTAACGAACCGGGGCAAGAACCCGCGATCAGCCTGCAACGGATGTTGGATTTGACCGTCGCGGCAGAGGTCAACGGTCAAAAATTCGAAGGAGTCGACTACTTTTTGTTCCTGCCGCATACTGATCCCGATGCGACCGATGACGAATTGAAATCGATCGCCGATCTAATTGCCGGCTACAACTTGAACGTCGGTTCAGTCGTCGCTCCCGTTTGGCCCGGCACGGTCGGTGACAGTGCAATGGGCGACACGACGGCGACCGATAAATTTCTGTCGGCAGTGACCAAAGCTTGCCGCATCGCCAAGATCTTTAATGAACATGGTGTACGGAAGTATGGTGTGATTCGGATCGACTCCGCTGAATTCGGCGTCGACAAATGGCGAGAAAATCCGACAGCGAATACCAAAAAAATCGCGCAGACGTTTCGCCAAGCTGCCGACATTGCTGCCGCCCATGGCGAACGACTCGCTGCCGAAGGCGAAATCTGTTGGGCTGGGATGCACTCCTGGCGCGATATGCTTGACCTGTTGGAAGAAGTTGGCAGACCCGAAACGCTAGGTTTCCAAGCCGATTTGGCGCACACTTATCTTTACCTATTGGGCTACAATTCTCCCGAACATGCATTGTTAAATGAAGGCTACACGGAAGCCGAGTTTTGGGCCGCCTATCAAACGATGACCGATAGTCTACGTCCTTGGACGATCGACTTTCATGTCGCCCAAAATGACGGACAAGTGCACGGAGCCGGATCACATGACAAGACGGGAAAACACTGTTTGCCCGACGATCCTGCCGGTAAACTCGACATGGTAAAATGTGCGGGCTATTGGCTGGACGGTGCCCGCGACCGCGGCATCCAACACATTTGCTGGGATGGCTGCATGTTTCCCAACGCCAAACTCGAATTGCCGCAAACTTGGAACACCATCTTGGCAACCATGATCGCCGTCCGCAAAGCCCACGGCTGGAACGCCTGAACGGCGATTTACTTGTAAAAACCCCAATGTTGGATTGAATATTTCGGAACTTCCCATCAATTTCCGCCCTGACATGGTTCGTTCGCAAGTTCGTTGACCCCGAAACCTGAACACTGAACACTGAACACTGAACACTGAACACTGAACACTGAACACTGACTATGAAAAAACCTCTCAACATCGGCCTGATCGGCTGTGGATTCATGGGCAAAGCCCACTCCAATGCGTACGCGACCGTCGGACACTTTTTTGATCTGCAGCACCAACCGATTCTCAAAGCCGTTTGTGCCCGCAACGCCGAAGCGGTACAGGAATTTGCAGACAACTGGGGCTATGAATCGATTGAAGTCGATTGGCGAAAATTGATCGCCCGAAAAGACATCGATGCCATTGATATTTGCGTTCCTAATAATCTGCACCACGAAATTTCGATCGCCGCCGCACAAGCCGGCAAAATGATCTTGTGTGAAAAACCGATCGCCATGAACGTGGCCGAGGGAGAAGCGATGTGCCGCGCGGTGGAAGCCGCCGGCGTACCGAACATGGTTTGGTACAACTACCGTCGCATCCCTGCAGTTAGCCATGCCAAAAACATCATCGATAGCGGCAAATTAGGTCGAATTTTTCATTACCGTGCCAATTTTCTGCAGGACTGGACCATTTCAGCAGACTTGCCTCAGGGCGGTGCTGGACTGTGGCGCCTTGATGCCGCCGCAGCTGGAAGCGGCGTAACGGGCGATTTGCTTGCGCACTGCATCGATACCGCGTTGTGGCTCAACGGCGGGATTCGCGATGTCACAGCCATGACCGAGACGTTTGTCAAGGAACGGATGCACACGGAAACTGGAAAAAAACAAGCCGTCATGATTGACGATGCCTGTGCCTTTCTCTGCCATTTTAGCAACGGCTCGCTGGGATTGTTCGAATCCACCCGCTATGCCCGCGGGCACAAAGCGCTGTACACGTTTGAAATTAATGGTGAACATGGATCATTGAAATGGGATTTGCACGATCTGCATCGGCTGGAATATTTTGATCATGCCGATGAAAGTTCGCTGCGAGGCTGGCGTAGCATTCACGTTTCCGATGGCGATCATCCCTACATGAATCACTGGTGGGTGCCTGGCTTGAACATTGGTTACGAACATAGCTTTGTCCATCAAGTTGCCGACTTCATTTTGGGCTTGGAAACCGGCCAACCCGCCGGACCGACGTTTCGCGACGCGTTGGAGACTCAAAAAGTTTGCGACGCTGTGATCACGTCGGGCGCCAACAGAACCTGGGAGTCCGTTTAGAGATGATCGCCGTTGGCAAACAATTTTTGGATCTGTTTTGACAAGCTGACTTTTTTGTACCCCTAACCCACCGCTGACCTAACGATGACCCAACCTATTCGACCGAAATCAAAAATTCAGCTGGGTGTCGTACCGACACATCTCAAATTCGTCGGTGGATTGGTTCCCAACGAACACGGCCAATTGCCCCGAAATAAGGCCGGCCAACTGGCAGTCGTTGCGAATATGGAAACGTTAGTCGAGGCTTCTCTCATTCCAATCAATTGCGTTCAAATTCCTTCGTTCCCTGGCTTGAACGAAAATGACGTAGCTGAAATGGTTGGCGGTCTAAACGATTTGGGATTGGCCATTCATTATATCCTGATGGTCGGCGGGGCCGATCCGATGAATCCGGCCGATGAGAACGCTGTGGTGGACATGTTGATTGGTGGCCTGCAATCCGCCGAACAGAATCGCATTAAATCCGTTTCGTCGACGTCAATCGAAGAGTGGATGAAATCGGGTGCCGCGCGAAAGGAAGGTGACGAATTCGCCGCCGCGATCGCACAAAACGTGATCGTCCACACCCGGGCGTTGAAAGAGTCTCGCGTCAAAACCATCGACTCGTGGAACATCGAATTTTTGCGCGGCGGTGAATTTCAGACATTTACCGATATCGGTCGTTGTTGGCAATTTGTCTCGGCGGCCAATCAGGCGCTAGGGCAAAACGTTTTCAAAGTCCTGGTGGACGCGGCGCACTGCGGAGATTCGAACTTGAGCATTCCGGCAAATATCACGCTGATCAAAGAGATCGCCGCCGCTGGCTCGATGGGAATTTTTCATGCTTCAGCCAAAACGACTCGCGGTTGTCTGTCCACCGATGACGGCTGGATCGGAGCTTTGTTAACCGCTTGTGCTGAAACGGGGACATTGGAAACCGTGTTTGTGGAAGTGTTTCACCATGAGGACGCAGCGCTTGCAGGGTTAAGAAAACTCGATTCGCGGCACGGTGTGGATACCCGCGATGGACGGTCCTACGACGAATTGGTACTCGCTGGCCTCGGCGATGTTGGCCGCCGGTTAAACAACCTGGTCGCGCGCGGAATTCTCCCCGGTTGAGGCACTCATTCCAATCGACCCCGATCGTCAGGTAAACCTTGCCGATTGTATCGGTCATTCCTGAAATACCGGTCGTTCGGGCCAACCCAAATTCTGTCTCAAACTCTGGCGATTAATCCGATTCTGCCTGTAATAACGAATTCAATGGTCGCTACGATTGAATCGGGAAGGGTCTACAGTCGAGAAAGCCAGATGGTCGAATTTCGAAATCATTTATCATTGAAGGCCCCGATAACGCGTGCCAATGTGGCCCGCCTGCTATCAATCCCGCTGCTGACACTGCTGGCATGTCAAACTGAACTGCTGGCGACCCAAAGCGATTATCCAACTACCGAATATCGCAGCTTTGATAATCCCGACGCTTTCGCAATCAGTCGCCCGATGCAGCCCGACTCGGCCACATCGTCGAGCAAACAGGACTTTCGGTCCATGTCACCCGATAGTTGGGAAAACTCTGGAATTGGTTCTGCGGGTTTGGGTGCACCCATTGCGAACCCGTTTGGAAAAACCAAACTTGATTCACAACCCGGATCGGTACCACCACCATCGAATCCGCAGCGATCTCAATTCGAAGCCCAGCCGAACAATGATTTTCATCCTGGATCTCTCCAACCAAATTCAATCGTCACACCACCCCGCGACAATCAAGCAAACCGATTTCAGCCCGCGTCGTTTCCGAACCAGAAGCACCTATCACCCAACACTCAGTTGCCATCCGCACCGACAGTTCCCGCAGATATTCGATTGAATGGTCCGCTACCTGCGGCGGCTCTCAATCCTCAAAACAACGCGATCATCGCCAACCCGTTTCCCGAACTCAATTCAAACCAGCCAATGGCCAACCGGTCGTACTATCCGTTGGAAAGTTCCACCGATTCGATCATTCGCGCACCGTTGGAAACGATTCCCAAACCGCCATCAAATCCTTGGAGTTACCCTGATTCCCGAACGAGTTTGGTTGCCGCCAGTCCCGGTGCCGGGCCAAATTTTCGCACCGATCTGGGTCATCGGGCGCAACCACCGACGGAACGAACACAAATTCAGGACGACTACGGTCAGAAATTCAGTTTTGAACAAAAGAAAACTCAATACCCGCCGATGCGTGAAATTCTCGCGACCGGTCGCTACTTTGGCTCGGCTTCGGCGCTCTATCTCCGGCCTGCATTTCAGGGTAACACCGCAATCGCTCATGTTCTGTCTGGTCAGACTGACACGTTTGACTTTGACTATGAAGTTGCCCCGCAGTTTCAAGTCGGATTCGAATCGAAGTATGGACCCGGGATCGAGCTGACGTATTGGCAATACGACGAAACTTCGAATCCATCAACGTTCACCAGCAACGGCATCGAGTCGGGTACCACCAGTGCCTGGATGAATGGCGCGAATCAGTGGAGTCGGTTAACGGCAGACAATGTCGGCGAAACGTTAACGGCCGACCATGTGCTGGATGTTGAAACCCTGGGAGCCACATTCTTCAAAGAGGTCAAGCTTCCAATTTCTCGCGTCAATGGAAAGTTCGGTTTTCAATACGTGAGTATTACACAGGACATGCAGGCGATCTTGACCGATGGAGGGGCCAATCCCATCGGCAGTCTCCGAGCGCGATCCGACATGCGGGCGTATGGACCACAATTAAAATTGGAATATTTTCGTCCCATCGGTCATACCAAGATGGAGTTTTTGGCCAGTTTTGGTACTGCCGTGCTATTCGGTAAACGCGATCAGTTCGTTGTCAATTCTACCAACGGCAACCTGAGTCGTATCGGTGCCGATGAATTTCTCACGATTTTTGATTTCTTTGCCGGTGCTCAATATCGGAAAATGACTGCGGAAAATCGCTGTTGGTTTGCCCGCGGCGGATTTATCACCCAATCCTGGCTAAACGGCGGTACCGCAATTCTGCCGCAAGACGATTTCGGTTTGCGAGGTCTGACATTCTCGGTCGGCCTCAACCGTTGAGCGATGAACTAACTTCGCCCTTCCGGCGACGTTCAGATCAAAGAAATCGTTCGTCAACGGCTTATAATGGAATCATGGTCTGGTCAGTCAAGTGTTCAATCTCGACTGCGATCAATCGGTTCAAAACTTGACGCGACGTGGGACGATTTCGCGGATTTTTGAACAACATTTCTTTAACCAACGAACTGAGCACGGGCGGGCACAGGGGTTGAATGAACTGTAAATCGGCTGGGATCTGATGACGATGAGCTTTCGTGATTTCCGCGATGCTGGAACCAACGAACGGATATTTTTGCGTCAAGGTTTGATAGAGTAATGCTCCGAGGGCATACACATCGCTGGCCTTGTCGGCGACATAGTCCGTCTCAAAGCACTCCGGCGCGGTGTAGCGCGCCAATTGCATTTGATCGTGCGGCAACCAGGTTTTCTCTCCACAAGCATGCGATTGAGACCAACCCAAAAGCGTCGCTCGACCGGTTCTGCCCAGAATAATATGGGCCGGCTCCAGCCCCAAATGCACTCGGTTGCTCTCATGAGCGGAGGTAATTCCCTCGGCAACTTGTCGCATGGCCCACAGCATTCGCGACAATGAAAGCTGCGACGAATGCGAGAGGAATCGATCATAGCTGCGTCCTTCGATCCAGGGTTGCACCAGAAAGAAAGGAGCCTGATCGAGTTCGGCATCGAGTAACCGAATTACATTGGGATGCAAAATCTGCTCTGTCGCGATCGCCTCGCGGCTGAGTCGATCAATCGCCAATGCTGCATTGGATTGCGACAATTTGGGATTGATCATTTTTATCACGTAGCCGAAACCATGTTCAATTGACACCGTTTTGGGAGCGGCTTGATAAATTTCATACCAGCGTCCCCCCGTCAGTTGTGGTCCGAGTTGCCAACAAGCGACAACTTCGCGGTGTGTTTCGGTATTAAGTGACGCAGCCAGGGATTGCATGGTAGTTCGATTGGTTGGAACAGTAACGGTAGTCAGTATGCCGCAATCCGGTCATGGGCAATCCATTTAACATGAACCGGTTGTTTGGCTGTCTTGTCGCGAACGACACAGCGTCAATGTTTTACTATTCGGAACAACTCGTAGACTGGTTACAGTTCGCGTCAAAGAATTCCGGTCGTTCCGGATTTAGCGCGTGGCGGACTGCAAAGATTTACTCCAAAGTCGTGGCGACGTCGAAACTGGCACAGCGATTACGATCCAACGACTGGTCGATCAGAATCTAATTCGGCGTGGCTGCGGAGCGGCTGGATTTGAAGGCGGCAGCCGTTCGATGCAGTAATTCATCGCTAATCACGCCGAACAAAATCACCGCGCCGATAATTGTAAATTCTAATTCGTCAGGAATTTTCAACAGAATAATCGCGTTGTACAACGTCTGCATCAACGCAGTGCCCACGACGACACCCAGAATACTTCCGGTGCCCCCTCGCAAACTACAGCCACCCAACACCGCGGCGGCGATGGCATACAGTTCGAAAAAATTACCAAATGCCGAAGGTGCAATGGAATTGGAATCAATCGCAAACATCATCCCTCCCAGCCCGGCTAATCCAGCACAAATGATATAGGTCAACCAGATAATGCGGTTCGTATTGATGCCTGAATAGCGTGTCGCTTCTACGTTGCGCCCAACCGCTAAAAGATGCCGGCCCCAGACGGTCAAGTTAAGCAATACCATGGCCAACAAAGTCAGCAACAGAAAGATGAAAAACGAATAGGGAATTCCAAATGACTCGACACCATCGCCAGCCGGCCACAACTCCCAGCGACCCGTCCCAATTTTCCCCAACGAATCCTGATACTCGATAAAGCCAACCGTCTGATCGTTGGTCAACCAACGTGACAGGCCGCGATAAATCATCAAACCACACAACGTCACGACAAACGGCTGCAAATTCAATCGTGTGATTAACAACCCATGAACAAAACCGAGTGTCAACGCGATACCCAAAACACTGACGATCGCCAGCGGGATCGACATCCGCGGAAGGCGCAAAATTGGAACCGCATAAAAGCTTTCGTCAATTCCCGCCGCGGCGTCGGTTAGGATCACACTTCCGGAAGGATCCAATCGGTCAACGACCTTTTCCCGATTGGAGGCCGTCGGGTGAACAAACGAGATCTTGTCTCGCGGATTCAAGTTGGGAAATCCAATTTCAAAGACGACGGCCAAGTCAGCAACCGAGGTGACTGAATAGGCCTTCGAAATTTTGGCGACCGGTTGTCCATCGGCAGAATGTTGATCCCTGGTCAAATCACCAGAAACAAACAGCACCGATTGTCCCGCAGTTTTTTCATTTGGGGAAATACTCTTGATTTCCAACAGAGTCCGATTGCGCCGATCTTTTTCGTACCAGACATGATCGCCAACTTGATACCCCGACTGATCAGAGATAACCAGCGTTTTGGCATCCGCTTTGACGTTCCAGACATCGGTTGTCCCAGTCGCGACATAGTCCACTTGCAAGAACGAACCCAACAAACAGGCGGACAAACAAACCAGCGAGCCAATGGAAAGATCGATCCCGCTGGAAATGATCACAAACGCCACTCCGATCCCCAGCACACCATACAGGGCCGTGCGCCGCATCAAATTTTCGATATTGTTGGTCGCCAAAAATGTACTGGGTGTGTAAATTGACAACAGCACCCATAACAGAACCAGCAGCAGTGTAATCCCTAATATCTTGATCAGCCCCGTCAGATTTTCGGTCATCAAATTTTTCTCGCAGCATTTGTTACAGTCATGGAGGCCGTACAGCCTTCCGACTGGGTTGAAAGTCTTGTTAGTAGGTAGCTACTGAGTCGTAGCCATTTGCAAGATTGACTCTTCTGTAAAATCAGGACGTGACAACTCACCGGCGATCCGGCCTTCCTGCATGACCAGCACTCGGTCGGCCAACCCCATAATTTCTTCCAGCTCACTGGAGACGAACAGGATTGCCATGGACTGCGCCGCCAATTGTTCGATCAAGCGGTAAATCTCCTGCTTGGCACCGACGTCAATACCGCGCGTGGGCTCATCCAGCAATAAAATTCTGGGCGCTAATGCCAACCATTTTCCCAATACGACTTTCTGCTGGTTTCCGCCGGACAAAAATTTGGCGATCTGTCGATCGCTTGGCGTTTTGATTCCCAACCGTCGAATCATTTCTCCGGTTTCGGTTTTCTGTTTGGAAAAATTCGCGAAAATTCCCGCCCACCGGTTGTGGCTGAGTTTGGCCAATCCAACATTGTGGCGGATACTAAAATCGGTCAACAACCCATGTTGTTTACGATCTTCGGGAACTAACGCCAGCCCGCATTTGACCGCTGTGACCGGGCTCATGTTTTCCATCGCTTGACCGGCGATTCGAATCGAGCCTGATATGGCCGGCGTGACGCCGAATAGCGTTTGCAACAACTCAGTTCGCCCGCTGCCGACCAATCCAGCAATTCCCACGATCTCTCCAGCCCGCACTTGAAGCGAAACCGATTGTAGTGGCCAAGTCGTTGTGACCAACCTGTCAACCTCCAATACGGTCGGCCCGATCGGATGTTCGGTGCGCCCATAGAGTTGAGAAATCTCCCGTCCAACCATCAACGATACCATGCGATCGTGCGTAATCTCGTGGCATCCCAGTTCACCGGCATTTTCACCATCCCGCAACACCAACACGCGATCCGCCAATCGTCGGACTTCACCCAAGCGATGCGAAATGTAGATAATTCCAACGCCTTGTCGGCGCAGGTCATCGATCAACCGAAACAACGATTCGGATTCCGAGGCGGACAGACTGGAGGTGGGTTCATCCAAGATCAAAACTTTGGCGTCGACGGATAAGGCCTTGGCAATCTCCACCATTTGTTGTTTGCCAATGGTCAACGAACTGACGATAGCGCGCGCCGAAACATTCAAGCCCACGCGTTGAAGAAACGCCTGAGAGCGAGAGTTAATTTCGCGCGATTTCACGAATCCAAATTTTTGCGGCTCGCGACCCAGGAAGATATTTTGGCCCACGTTGAGGTTGTCACACAGGTTTAATTCCTGGTGGATCAAGACAATTCCCGCATCGATCGCCGCCCGCGCGTTTTCCAGGCGGACCGGTTGACCGTCGATCAGGATGCGACCGCTGTCAGCCGTTTGAACGCCGGCCAGAATTTTCATCAGCGTACTCTTACCGGCGCCATTTTCACCGATGACGGCCAACACTTCGCCAGATTTTAGTGCGAGACTCACGTCGGAAAGTGCGCGAACCCCCGGAAACGACTTGGTCAAATGCTCAACTGAAAGTAGCGGGGGGGCGTTCACGAAGGATTTTCATTTCGCACGAGTCGATCAAGGGATACTGCCGCCGATCGTTGCCAGCCGACAAGAAATGACATCAATGGACTAATTGCCAATTTTCTCTTTCAGGTCTGCCCAAAACTCATCGACTTGTTCTGATTTTGTCTTCCCCACGTCGCGACCATCAATCGTTACCGCGCGGGCTGGAACGTCGATGTACTTGCTGGCCGGAATTACCTGGTTATTTCCTTTGAGAATTTCGGAGAGCACTTTAACGGATTGATAACCATATTCGTACGGATTCTGAACGACGGTTCCAATCACCAAGCCATCTTTGATCCCTTGGAGGGTCGCGTCGTCTTCATCAAAACCGGCGACTTTGATTTTGCCGATCTTGTTGGCTTGTCGCAATGCCTGCAGGATCGCGGGGGGATTGTAGGCAAACAATCCGACAATGATATCGACATCGGGATAGACATTTAGCGCGTCCTCGACTTTTTGTTTGGCAACTTGCGCGGCCCCTTGATCGACCAGCGTCGTCAAGATTGTGAACTTGTCGCCGACGACTTCCTCGGTCTCATCGCGCCACTCAAACTGCACGGGACGATCGAGCAGTTCATCAATCACGCCTTGCAGTCGTTTTTTCGAATTATCCTGTTCCGTTCGACCGATACACAAGATAACTTTCGCGCCCTTGGGAAAAGCCTGTTTCACCAATTGGCCAACCGTGCGACCAGCCGCATAATTGTCGACTCCGATATACACCAGTCGATCCGTCTCGGGTGCATCGGAGTCATGGGTGAGTAACGGAATTTTGCTGGCCCACCCGTTAATCATCTCGCGTTGGTTGATCGCATCGATCGGGCTGATGGCGAGCGCATCGATACCACTGGCCAGCAGATCTTCCACGTATTGTTTTTGTTTTGTCGCGGTGGCTTCGCTGGGAAAACGGACTTGGACTTTGACACCCAGATCTTCGGCAGCGTCCTGACATCCAACCTCGGCGATATTCCAGAAACTGGCTTCTTGATTGGTGACAAACGCAATCGTCGGCGGGTCAGTGGCCGAACGATTTTGAATCGGTGAAGCAGGCGAAAAAGCGGCCAACGGTAGGCAATTCAGCAATAACAACGTCGACAGGCAACGAAGAATCCGCATGGGTGTATCCTTGTAAATTGAACAACTGTGTATTGAGAACCAAGTTCCGGTTTGCCGACTCCAAAAACATGGGGTGGCAATCGAGAATTTGCTGTTAAGTTAACTAACGGGCGACTCAACAGGCTCTTGAGGGGACGAAACTTCCGAGTCGGGAACCGATTGAGTTTCCGCAGGCACAGCGACTTTAGTTGCAACGTCGCCGAATTTCAACGGCGTTTCACTGCGCACGATGGCAAAAATACTGTCGATGTATTGGACAGCGGAATGATCCGCGATTTGATCGACCTTGCCCTTCAATAAGCCTCCCCAAAAACCCTGCAACCGATCACTGACTCTACGCCAACCCTGAATCGAAGTTAATTTATTATACCGATCCAGGTACATTTCCTCGCCATTGTGCCGATAGCCCAACCAGGGGGGTGGAATCCGTGTCACAACATCGTTGTTGTTGACCCAACGATAGTGTTTCAACTTGACGTGATTGACGTACCGACGACAACCCACACGGGGACTGCCGAACGTGTAGAGTTCCTCTGGCTCGCTCCGAATATAGGACAGCATGCAACGGCCGGCGCAGATATTCGCCATGGCCCCACCCAGCGAATGACCGCAGAACCAGAGCGGCTTCGTGTTCGCTTCAAGTTCTTTTTCCAGATAGGGCCAGATCTCATCGACTTCAGCTTTGAAGCCGCGATGGACTCGGCCGACGGTTTCGGCAACCGCCGCCAGCGCGTTGGCATCGGCCTGGATGTCACCCCACTCGCGGGCTTCGGTACCACGGCAAACCACGACGCTGTCAAATTCGCTTTGAAACCAATAGGATTGAGCATTGTTGCTATTAAAAAATTTGCCATCCACGAAACCAAGTTTTCCGGCAGCGATATTGCACTGCTCCAACGACAAATACGAAATCATTGAAATTTCGGCGAACAGCAAGGATCGCTGCATGAGCGTCATGTCGCCAATGGGGCCGGTGATTCGCGACTTAAACGCAAATTGTTCGGCTTGCTTATGGGCCAATTGTTCTTGAGGTTTGCGAATTTGATTGACACGCGCCATCGGGTTACCTATCAGTTTTCGAGCACAACATCGGAAGTTTTCCGGATACCAGCAGCCCTGATTCTATGCGAATTTACACGCCAACACAAAGCTATCCTATTTCGATTTTAACTCCACGACGCCGTTCCAATCCGTCGGGGGATGACCGTCAGTTTGTTGCATGAATTCCAGCAAAAACTGTCGACCCGAATCGCCCCGAGGAAGTTGTTGGAGAATTTTTTCGGCCGCTGTCCAATTGCCAGCTTGAAACAATTTCAACGCTTCGGCAAAACTATCGAGTTCTTCGCTTGTCGGATGACCAGGTTCGCTTAAGACTTCAAACACCTCGCTGACCAAGCTCATTCCATAGGGTTGAAAACGCCCCAACCCCCGCAGTTGAAATCCCAATTCTGTGCGATTGGAACTTACCTGTTCCATCGTTGCTCGATCGATCAACAGGGACGAATTCACAATGCGGTTCATGCCCTCCAAACGCGACGCTAGATTTACGACCGGTCCAAAGGCCGTTACTTTGACCTGATCGCGCGAGCCGATTTTGCCAGCCACAGCGATTCCGGTGGCGATCCCGATGCCGATTTGCAGTTCGCCCGTTTCGGATTGACCAGCCCGAAATTCCGCTTCGATGGCCAATGCCGCTTGAATCGCGCGCCGGGCAGTATCCGTTTGCCGCAATGGCCAGCCCCAAAAACCCATGGCGGAATCTCCATGAAAATCGCCGATCACCCCCCCGTGAGAGAGGATTTCTTTGGTCATTACGTCCAACGAACGACTCACGCGAGTTAACAGCTGAAACAGCTCGTCTCCCATCGCTTCGGACTTTTTGGAGAAACCGCGCAGATCACAGAACATTACCGAGAGATGACATTTTTGTGGCGTCAACACTTCGTCCGGGTCGCGCCCCATAAAAGCCTCGAGCACGATTGGCGAAAAAAATCCTCGCAAACTCGTCTGCCGCCGTTCGAGTTGACGAACCTGCAACAAACTCTTCAACATGGCTCCGACGAGTTGGCAGAATTTCACATCGCCCTGACGGTCCTCGGCGTCCGAGTCTGGCATCGAGCCGGCTGTTGTTGCGCGCTGAAGACCGGTCACATAAATTCCCCAACCGGGAGTTGCCAGACTATCCAACGGACAGACGAAAGCCCAATCATTCTCCAAGTCCATGGTAAATTCCGATTTCAGTTCGCGCGATCCGCGCCACAGGTGCAACACCGTTTCGTCACTGGCGATCGCCTGTCGAATCAATTTCTCGCTCGGTTGGAAATCGCCCGTCATTGCGCCCCGTCGATCCCAATGCAGAATCTCGATATCCGACGTGGGCTCCGACACCATTTGTTCGCCCCCGCCAATGGGTTGGTTGGCTTTTTTGGAACTTGCCTGACAACGCACAATTCCGATCGTCGAAGCGGCAGTAATTCCCGCCAGTAGCGTGTTGCTTAAACGATTCAACAAATCCTGTTCGTTGCTAGCGCTAGAGATCACATCTGGCAAGCGATTCAGCACATCAATTCTTTGTTCCGCATCGCGAAATTGAACGTGTCGCAAATATTCTGGTGAATACGTTCGTTGACGAATTGGACTGGGCAAATCCAATGTGACATGCGCTTGTTCTTTGGTCAAAGTGAACGTGGTCTTGCCGATCACAAAATGCTCACCCGGCTGCAACGAAAATTTGTCCGATTGCCGACCGAGGTAAAAAACTGGATTGGCCGCCGCGAGGATTTTTTCCACCCGCAGTTGACCATCCGACAATTCCATCCGGACATGTTCCCGAGATACCCGATCATCCCAGGGGACTCGGAATGACGGTGTCGTCCGACCCAGCAGCAAAATCTCGCCAACGGGAATCAGCCGTCGCCAACGATGGTCTGGATTCGAACCTTGAGCAATTAGTTCCGACATGAAGCTAACTTGGCATTTTAGGGGGAATTAATGGACAGCGGGGCAGGGGTTCACCGGTGTTACAACAGCCACAAAAAATAGGAAACTGGAGCGGCGAAAATCATCGAGTCGAGAACATCCAGCACGCCTCCCAGCCCGGGTAACCAACGACTTGAATCCTTGCAATCCGCATCTCGTTTTAATAGCGATTCGGCCAAATCTCCGACCATCCCAGCACTGGTCACCACCAACCCGTACACGAAAAACCACCACCACGGTTTATCGATAGTAACGCTAAAGACCGAGGGAGCCACCGCAAACACCACAATCGCCGACGCCGCGCAACCGCCGAATAATGCGCCGACGGCCCCTTGAACGGTCTTTTTGGGACTCAGTTTAGGAGCTAATTTAATAGTTCCCAGACTTTTGCCGACAAAGTACGCCACCGAATCTGAAAACTTGACGGTCGCTATTAAAGCGATCAAGGAAATCAAGCCGAGCGAATTGCTCCCTTCCAACAGTCGATGGGGAATCAAAAACCCAAACAACATCGACAGGTACACGTAGACCAATGTTGCGCGAGCGAGTCGATCGGTTACCGTTCCAGGACTCGTGACCGTCCTGCCATAATGAAACATCTCAACACAACAGGTCATTACAAACGCTAACAACAGGCCAACCAGCGAGCACATAAAGGGCTGGAAAATCGTGTCAATCAACCCTACGCTGCCAATCGTTCCTCGTTCGAACAAAACAGGAATGCAACTGACCACCACCATTGCCAATGTTGCGCCGGTCACCACGTTGATGCCAGGGCGTCCCGCTGTCGCAGGCCAGAGCAGAACCAATTCACGAGCCGCCAGCACTGACAGTCCCAACGCTAAAAGAACCAGTGCCAAACCCGGTCGGCCAACCATCTCCGGCGCCCCCAACCAAAAATCCAGGCGGAGGAGACACAGGATCAACGAGATGATGATCAAGGCGGAAAACAATCGACGGCCTAACACGGATACTATTTTCCTATGATTTCAAGCCACCGAAGCGACGGGTGCGTTGGGAATAATCGCGAATCGCCTCCTGGAAATCGCTCGCGGAAAATTCCGGCCACAGCTTGCTGGTGACCCACAGCTCAGAGTAGCTGATTTGCCACAACAGGTAGTTACTAATTCGCATTTCACCGGCAGTCCGGATCAACAAGTCGGGATCCGACATACCGGCCGTGTACAATCGCTGAGAAACCAATTCTTCGTCGATGGCTTCCGGTTTCAGCTGACCAGCGGCAATCTCGGAACCAAGTTGACGGATGGCATCGACGATTTCTGCGCGTCCCCCGTAATTTATCGCCAAACACAAACAACTGCCTTGATTGTTGGCCGTCATCGCCACCGTTTGGTCCATCTCCATTTGGACGTCCACCGGAATGCGGTCGCGACGACCAATGATTTTCAGCCGAATATCATTCGCCTGCAATGTTGCGCGCTCTTGAATCATGTACTGCGACAGCAGGAACATCAGAAACTCGAGTTCGTCCTGCGGGCGTTTCCAATTTTCACTGGATAGACAATACAAGGTCAATTGTTCGATCTGCAATCGAGAACATTCCTCGATGATCTTGCGGATGGTCTGGGCTCCCTGTTCGTGCCCGCGAATTCGCGGCAAATTCTGTTGCTGCGCCCACCGACCATTGCCGTCCATGATGATCGCCACATGTCTCGGTCGTCGCGCCGGTTCAACATCGAAATACGGCACCGACTCGGGAGATGTCGAGGAATTAGTCATAGGAAACATCTTACACCGACCGGGTGTTTAAATACTCATCCAGCGAGACATTTTTGTGGACAATAATCGTCTGGGCCCGATCCGGACCGACCGAAATGAACTCAATGCGACGACCAATCAACTGCTCCAACCGCCGCACGTACTGCAGCGCTGCAATTGGCAAGTCATCCAATGTCCGGGCCTCGGTAATTTCCTGTTGCCAGCCGGGCAGCGATTCGTAGATCGGTTGGACCTTGCGAAGATCATTCACATGACCTGGAAAATGACTAATGCGTTGACCGTCGAGCTCATATCCTACACAAACCTGAATTGTTTCCAGCTCACTGAGTACGTCCAGCATGGTCAGCGCGACCGAGGTGATACCGCCCAACCGCGCGGTATAACGAACGGCGACGGCATCAAACCAACCACAGCGACGCGGTCGACCGGTCGTTGTCCCATACTCACGACCGCGTTCACGAATATGGGCACCTTGGTCGTTGTCCTGCTCCGTCGGGAATGGGCCGCCGCCGACGCGGGTGCTGTAACACTTCGAGACGCCGATGATCTGGTCGAGCCAATTCCCTGGCACGCCCGAGCCCGCGGAAATACCGACTCCCGAACTGTTGCTGCTGGTCACAAAGGGAAACGTTCCGTGATCGACGTCCAACAATGAACCTTGCGCACCTTCGAATAGGATCTGTTGATCGTCATCGACCGCATCCAACAAAATTCGCGTGGTATCGGCAATCATCGGTTTCAATTGCCGCGCGTACTCCGTATACTCCGCGATGATTTTCGGTGCGTCCAATTCGACAGCCCCACCATCGGCCACTGCCGACAAGACCCGTTTCTTCACGGCCACAATTTTGGTGACCTGTTCGGCAAAATCGGGCTGCACCAGATCACCGATTCGAATCGCAAAACTCCGCCCGACTTTATCGGCATAACAGGGACCGATTCCTCGCAACGTGGTGCCGATGTTGTCGGCACCGGCCACCAATTGGTTCCACATTTTGTCTTCGAGTACATGCCACGGCATTACCACGTGTGCCCGTTGGCTGATTTTCATCCGGGCCACGACATCGATCCCGCGTTCCTGCAGGGATTTGATTTCTTGCAACAAAGTCGGCGGATTGATTACCACGCCAGGGGCAATCAGGTTGAGCACCCGCTCGTTGATTATCCCGCTGGGAATATGATGTAATTTGTAGACTGCGTCACCGATGACAATTGTATGGCCGGCATTGGCCCCTCCTTGATACCGAACAACAATGTCCTTACCTTCTGTCAGCAGGTCGACTAATTTGCCTTTGGCTTCGTCGCCCCATTGCAACCCAATTACGCACTGTCCTGGCACCCCGGTACTCCTCGTAGTTAAGCTGGTCACAATTGGGTGGACTTGACTTTCGACCGTCAGCCGTGATGCGGCACAATCGTTACACCCAAGCTGTCCACTCGGGAAATTTCAAGTTTATTGTGCCGCTAGTGAAATGGTCAACCATGGCACCGGGATTGATTACAATAAATGGACCTTG
>JANNWZ010000039.1:0-37788 GCA_031409295.1 Mariniblastus sp. | reverse complement strand
GCCCAAGTTACCCGTCGATTTTATTTTTTCAGCGGCCGAATATGAACTTCAGCTCAACTCGGACGAGAGTGTAACGATCGAAGGACAGTTGACCATCGAACTTTTTAGTGATGATCCTGTTTCGGTTGAGCTCCCATTGCGCGGTGGCGCGATGATTGACGCTACGGTAGATGGCCAACCAGCGAGACTTCATTTCCACAACAGCACAGCGGAATTGCCCACGGATTCCGGATACCCCCGTGTGCAACTCCATCTGAGCGACAAGGGAACCAAAGTCGTCAAATTTGCCTTCCAAATCAAACCGACTCGTGCTGGCGGCTGGAGAATTCTCGACGGCCAATTGCCAGTGGGTCTCTCGCGAAAATTGAATCTTAAGTCCCTGTCGGAACCGACCGAAATCCGAATCAACACCGACGCTGATCAACGTTCGATCGAAGCTGAACCCGATCAGCGAATTCAAACCGTTCTAAGCGCAGATGGCAGTTTCCAATTGCAGTGGAAACCCAGTTCGACCGCGCAGGTGATCGATCAGAGTCTAACTGCAACCTCCGAAGCACTCTTTGATGTGCGCGAAGATGGTCTGCGGTTGAGCTGGCGGGTTGAGCTGGATTTTCGTGGTTCTGAACGGGATCAGTTCAGTTTGAAACTGCCGACGGCGTTCTTAGTCGAGCGCATACATGGCGATAACATTCGCGCCTGGAAAGTTACCGAGAACCAGGCTGAGAACCTGCTTTCCGTGACACTGCTTGATGCCGCAAAGGACCGAGAAGCATTTACGATCGAACTGTCACATCGTGATTTTGTCGCAACTGCGACTCCGGTTTCGATTTCGGTTCCCTATCTGACTGTCGATGGCGCTGCACTTCATCAAGGAGTCTACACGATTCGACGCAGTCCGATCATCGCCTTGAAGACATTGGCTTTACAAGCCGCCAATCGAATCGAAGCAAATTCGGCTGAATGCCGTCTCGACTTGACAAGAATCGATGCACAAGCCAGCCCGCTTGGAATCGAGTCGTATCAGATTTTTCAGTTTGTTACGGCCCCGTTTCAAATTGGCCTGCAAGTGAATTTGGTACCTCCATCTTTTTCGGCGACGACGCAGACTATTTTGCGAATCGGGCGCAACGAAGCTGAAATGGAAGCCAAGATCAATGTCACGATCGGTGCACGTCCGATTTACGGATTGAGCTTGATTCTTCCCCGCGCTGCCGAAATCAGAAAAATATCGGCTGGATTGAATGAAACCTGGTCTGCGGAGCAAACCGACGTTGGACAACAGATTCAATTGACGTTTCCCGCAGGAGTCGATGAAGATTTTTCGATTCTGCTAGACGCTCGACTGACAGATCTTTCGGATGCCGCAGAATGGCCGATCCCACAAATCAAAATCAACGGTGCCGACAAGCAAAGCGGCGAGCTGGCAATTCAAGTCGATCCGGCGATCTCGGTGACTGCGGTTGAATTGAACAACTGTGAAAACTTGTTGCGACAACAACTTGACAGTTGGCTAAATCCGGACCAACGGTCCATCACCGGTTTGGCGCTCCGCATCGCGCAAGCCGATTACTCGGGAAAATTGCGGTTTGCCAAGATCGAACCGCGAGTCTCCGTGGAAACCGTTACTAATATCCGGACGACTCTATTCGCAATCGAAGAAACTCTGCTGCTGGATTTCAACATCCAGCAAGCCGGAATTCGACAGATTCAGTTTGAGATTCCCGCTGAAATGAGAAACGCCAGGATCATCGCGAAATTGGTTCGTGAAACGACAATCACCGATGTTGCCGACAATCCGCAGGTCGTCCGAGTCACGTTGGATCTCCAGGACGATGTGATAGACAATTTTCGTATCGTCATCGAAAACGACCGCCCCCTCTCGGACATGCCGCAACCAGTTCCGATGCCAAGAGTACTAACGGGCGTTACCGAACAGCGATATGCTACGCTCCAAAACGCCGGCCGCGATGAGATTGACGTGTTGGAATCCCCTGACTTCCGGCCACTCAATCGCGAGTTAAGTCAATTCGCCCAATTGAAACAAAAATTGGCCGGTGGCGAATTGACATTGGCGTATTTCGTTCAGTCGGACGCCATTTGGCCAACGCTCCAGTTTGTCGCCCAGCGTCGCGAATCGTTGGAGACGGTCGCTGCGAGTATCGAGTTTGCCAAAACGACGATGATCGTTGATTCCAGTGGTGCCTATCGGGCGTTACAGAATTTTCAAGTCAACAATCGCTCTGAGCAATACCTCGAGATTGAAATGCCGGTGGGCGCGACATTGTTGACAACCGTTGTTGCCGGTCAGTCTGTCAAACCCGTCGCCTGGCCAGCCGCGCAAAACGATCGACGCTTGCGAATTCCATTGGTAAAAACTCCGCTCGGCGAATTGGACTATTCCGTGCAGTTGAAATACGCCGGGCAATTGGGTGACCTCGCTAATTTTCGGTTGGTGAGTTTCCCAGTGATCGAGACGCTGAATATCAATGTTCAACTCAGCCAGTTGCATTTGCAATTACCGGAATCCCATCACTGGCTGAATTTCGACGGAACGATGACGAAAGTCGATGATCAGGGTGAATTGGAAGAGAGTTACCTCAGCTATAAGGCGCAACAAATTCAATCATTGGCTGAGCAAATTCAGTCCAAAGCCAGCAGTATTGGTTCTTTTTCGAAGTCGCGAGCCTACAAAAATCTCGGCAAACTTGAAAAGGAATTGGCCGGCCTTCAAACACAAGAATCCCATCGGTCGTCAGGAAAACTCCAAGAACTGATCAAAGGAAACGCCGAGGCAATTCGCCAAGCACAACAAGACTATTCTGTGGAAATCAAAGAAACCGATAAGGCGACAAACGACAATCGCGCCTTGTTCAATGGACTAATCGAGACTCAGTCGGCCAAAATCGCCCGTAATACTCGCAACGATGGAAATCAGAATTTCATCCAACCCGACGAATCTAAAAAACAACAGCCTGGTAAAAGTCAGGTCGGCTCGTTTGACAACAAGTGGTTAAGCCGCAACGGCTTGGAGAGGGAACAAACCGAAATTTCGCAAAGTGAGTCTCAGCCTGCGCAAACACTGGACGACGCGATCAGTTTTCGGAACCCTGCCATTAGCGTGCCGATGACTGAATCAGTTTCTTCCGAAACGAACGAAGATCTGGCCGAGAGTGCTGGAGGACAATTGGCACAATCCGAAGGTGAAACGGAAGAGGCACTGGGCAGCGGTGGCATGGGCGGCGGTGGAATGGATACACCAATGGGAATGGGAAAAGGGATGGCACAGAAAGCAGGCAGGGGCGGACGGGGCGTAAGTAGCAGTATAGAAAATAGCCAGACTTCAGGCGATGGTATCGAAGGCAAGAAAGACGAACGCGAGTTATACCGCCGTAGCTTGGGTTCCTTTAATGGTGAATTGGCGGATGGGGATCAACTTGATCCGTCGGCTGCGCAAACGCGAACAACCCCCGCAGAAAACGAACTTTCAATCGCGGCCCTCAATAGTTTGGACATCCAACTTCCTTCGCGCGGCGTCAGTTTCTACTTCAAATCACCTCGAGGCAAGGTCAACGTTACTGCGCGTCCTTTAGAAACTCGTTTCATCAGTCGATGGAAATCGGCAGCCATCGGTATCGCGATCGGGTTGCTGGCTTGGCTGGGATGCTGGATTGTCATGCGGATTTCTCGGCAATCCACGCTGCGGTTACTGGCGAAGGTTGGATTGTTTATTGGAGGATTGATTAGTATCACCAGCGGAACACTGCCAATTTATGGTCTGCTGGCATTGGTCGCCGCGTTGGTTCTGTTTACCGAAGGAATATCACGCCTGCTTACTCCCCCAACCGCTACGGAAAATTGAGAATCGCACATTCAATCAACCCAGGAACAGCGGCTTCAAATGGCGTTCCAACAGGTTCTCGGTGACGTTGTGGCTGATGCTCTTTTCGCATTGTTCCAGCATGTTCAAATAGCGATCTCCCATTTTGGCTGCGACTTTATATCCGACGTGCAATAACTGTCGAAACGACGAATTGAACTCCGGATGTCGTGGATCGTGTCGCAGCGCATTGACGAATTGCATTTCCGCCCAGCCATCAACCACCGCGGGAGCCGGCAATCGGCTTGGATTGACGTCAATCACCGTCGCATAGGGGGCACATAGCTCGGTTTGGTGCTCGAACGCTTGAGAATAAATTTCTTTGGCAAGTTGCAAACCAGCGCCGCCTGCCGCGGCCATCCCGATCAGCTCTTCCAACCAGCTAGTACCAGCCGTCTTCACATGCAGACCTGCTCCGGTTCGAACCAAGACTCGGTGCATCGCCCCGTAAATCGAAAATTTATCGCTTCCCGAATGCACACTCAGCTTCAAATTTTCTGGCAAGCCAAATTGTTTGACCGCAAAAGCAATTACGGCCAAATCATCGGAAAACTCCGTTTCAAATTGCTGGACATCACCAACGTAGTCCACTCCTTTGTTAAATCGTCCCGTGAACTTGGGCGCGATTGTTTGAATTGGAATACCCTCTTTGGCAATCGCGGCCAAAATGATCAGCAATTCCGACGGCTTTTGTGGATGAGCCGTCTCGTCCATTGAGATTTCTGTAATAAATTTCCCAGCCCCTTTATAGGCAGCAATGTAACGGTAAATCTCACCAGCCAATTGGACGGCTTGAAGATACTGATTCGCGACCCGCGTGATGGACTCTCGGGTCAAACTGATCGACTCGTCGATGCCGTCAATTTGAATTATTCCAATCAGTTCGGGAATGCTGTCGATAAACATCTCGACATCCGTGGCGTCAGCGGGTTTTCCAATTGCATCGGCAACATCAATGGTGAAAAAATCGCTGCACGGCAGGAACCGATCGACGATTTTCAAATTGATATGATCGGCATCCACATAATAGGACTTGGCCCAGCCGCTCGCTTTCACGGCAGCGTCCGCCGCCGCGCGACAACTCGCTGGTTCCGATCCAATCGTCAGGTGTTCCCGGTTGGATTTGTTCCACACGGGAACGACGTCCACGCCCAAGTCGCTCAACTGCGTGATCGCCGCAAGTTGAGCGCGACCTTGATGGGCAAAGCGGTCGCCTACGCCGAATGAAAATTTTTCTATAACCCGAGTCATGAATTCGATTCCAAAAAAGGTCAGGCTGAAAACTAGGCGTCAAGGTTAATCTGAATCTTAGTGATATTACCTGGTTCGGCGCTCCAGGCAATCATGGCGGCCGGTGCGTCGGCCAGCGAAACAGTTTGGGTAATGACCTGGTCCAGCGGAAAACGCCCCGATTCGAGCATGGAGATCACAGCGAGAAAATCAACCGGTAGCGCGTTCCTGGAACCGCAAATATCCAGTTCTTTCAACACAAACAATTTCGTTTCATATTCGATTGCGGCTTTGGCCCAGCCGATATAAACCACGCGCCCAGCGAAACAGACTTCTTCGACCGCCTGGCGATACGTGAGCGGATGCCCCACCGCTTCGATTACGACATCCGGCCCATGTCCGTTTGTCAGGGCTTGCAGTCGCTCGTGCACATTTTCGGTTTTCGAATTGATAAACTCGCTTCCGCCACATGCTTTCGCCACGGCAGATTTGTTGTCTTCCACGTCGATGGCGATCACTCTCGCGCCTCGAAAGGAAGCGCCTGAGACAACTCCCAATCCAATCGCACCGCAACCGATGACGGCCACCGTGTCGTTGGCCGTCACTTGTCCGCGCGCAACAGCATGAAACCCCACGGTCAACGGTTCGACCAAAGCCAGTTCGACCAGCGAGAGTCGATCGGAGGCTAGCAGTTTGTCGACCGGAGCGGTAATGAACTCGCACAAGGCCCCGTCACGCTGCACGCCCAGAGTTTGGTTGTTCCGGCAACAGTTGAACCGTTTCTTCAAACAGGACGAACAACGGTTGCAACTAGAATAGGGAATTACTAGAACCTGTTGGCCAACCGCGTAATTACAAGTCGTTGGACCTAACTCGACAATGGTTGCGCCGATCTCATGACCAGGCACGCGCGGATACGTCACCAACGGATTGGCTCCGTTGAATGCGGCCAGGTCACTGCCACAATATCCGATTCGGTTGACTCGCAAGAGGACTTCGCCCGCGGCGGGGCGAGGCAGCTCTTTGAAGACCTCGGTGATCATGCCGGGTTGGGTGATTTCAATGGCTCTCATAAAATTACTTAACCACAGATTGTGCTGAGGCTTCTTAGATTCGAACTTTTCCGGTCGGTGCCAACACTTGAAATCGAATTAGAGTTTTGCGAATTCCGTCGACGATCTCGGTGCGCGGGAGACCAGGAAATTGCAATTCGATTGCGGAGTGATCCAGGTCGCAGATAAACAGGTTGGGTGTTGCCGTTGGGGAAATTCCCGTTTGCAAAAAGTCGCGAATGCCAAGTTCCCCAGCCACGCTCGCAATGGTTTCTAGAAACTCGCGGACTGCGATGGTTTTGCCTTTGATGTTAAAAGGGCGACATCCGCTAAATGGCATGAGGCAGGCACCTGCGAAGTGGGCGCCGACATCTTCGACATAATGATAATTCTCCCGGCCTTCGTACGGCATCAGGCCGGGAATAGTTTTGCCTTGAAGGGCACCCAAGATCAGTGACTTCATGATCCGAGTCACCGCGGATGTGGTCCCTTGATCCCGGCCCGGTCCATACGTGGTGTTCAATCGCAATGATACCGTCGGTACCCCGGTCTTTTGATGAAACAATGTTGCGAGGTGTTCGCCGCCAACTTTCCATACGCCGTAGAGATTCGGCGGGGCAAGTTGGGCGTCCTCGGTAATCGTGGCCGCTGGATAATTCATACGTTTGCCATATACGGCGGCGGAACTGGCGAATACAAATCGGTCGAGCGGTTTCTTTAGCTGCGCAGCCTCGTTAAACAACTTCAGCGTTCCCGTCAAATTCACATCGAGTCCCTTTTCAGGGTCGGCATCGCAAGCCGGGCTCTGTAACGCCCCTAGATGAATAATATGAGTCGGCTGAAATTCTCGCAGGGTCTTTGCCAGACACTGGCTGTCGCTCAAATCGGCCGCGACGAATATTATTTTTTTCCGGTCGAGCCAACCGGCGAGAGAATCGGCAAACCAGATTTCCAATTGCTCCGTGCTGCTATTTCGGGTAGCAATGAGAATCTGTTCGATCGAATCGCCAAATTTTGTCAACAGGTTGAAAACCGTGGCCGCTCCGATACAGCCCGTGCCGCCAGTTATGAAAATTTTTGACATTGAATGTTCAGTGTTCAGTGTTCAGTGTTCAGTGTTCAGGGGTTCAGTGTTCAGTGTTCAGTGTTCAGTGTTCAGGGGTTCAGGGTTCAAACGTTGATGGCGAGAATGGCTTTGGGGGTTTTGGCCATGATCGAATCTTCCATGGCTTCCAACACATGATCAAACGCGTACTGCTGCGAATATAGCTCTACTGGAAACACACCGCCTTGCAGAAGTTTTTGTGCGATTTCAAAATCTTCGCGGTTCGAACCCATGACCCCCTGCATACTCTGCCCAGAACGAGTAAAGGCAGTGGCATTGAATGGGACCTCGGCACCGAACGTCGCGATCACGCAAATGCTGCCTTCAAGTTGAACCGACAATCCAGCAGTTCCTAGCGCCGCCGGGAACCCCGAACATTCGATCAGGCAATCTACCGTACCCTTTTCATAGGCGTCGCCAAATCGATTTCCATTGAGATCTTCAATTCCGGCCGCAAGTTGCTCATGTAGCGGGCGTTCGTTGGAAACCACAATTGGCACAAAGCCTCGTTGTTCGGCCAATTTCAATCGAATCGCTCGATCTTGCTCGACACCGGTCACCGCCACCCGAGCGCCGGCTGCTCGAGCCAGTTCAGCCGCCATCAAACCAATAATCCCACAACCTGACACGACGACATCCATCCCGGGCTGGAGATTGGACTTACGATGGATCGCTTGGACCACGACCGACAACGGTTCCACAATTGAACCTTGCAGCGGCGTTAATCCAGCAGCCAACGGCAAACAGCGGTCGACATTCACGATCATTCGTTCGGCCATTGCGCCGTCGCAATGAAATCCGAAAATCTGTTTCTGACGGCAGTAATTCGGACGACCGCGCCGACAGCCTCGGCATCGTGGATCTCCACAGCCTTGCATGGGAATGATACACACGATGTCGCCCATCTTTAGTCCGCTGCCAACATCTGTGTCAGGCCCGAACGCGACAATGCGTCCACTCGCTTCGTGGCCGATCGTCCTGGGCCGTTGGACCCAATCGAAATTCGGCTTCCCCGTACTGGCACTGTTGTCAGAACCGCAAATCCCGACGTAGATCGGTTCGACGACAACTTCTCCAACTCCCGGTTCGCGAAGTCGGACCGTTTCAACGGCCAAATTGCGCGTGACCGGTCCCGTTAACTTGCCAGGATTGATATACTCTTTTCCGTTCAATCGCAGCGATTTGATTGATTCAGCCAATTCAAGCACTCCCATTTTTTTTAACGATTTGCCGAATTCGGATTGTAACTTGAGGCACGGCCTCTGGCGAGTTGGCTCGTTGTCGGTAGAAGCCAAAAACGTATTTTTCTAACTGGAATTTGGGGCGAACTCGTTCGATATGAAAACTCGTCAGCTTGGCCAAACGGGAATGGAAGTGTCTGTACTGTCCTTTGGCGCCTCATCATTGGGTGCCGAGTTCCGCACAATTGATTTGAATGAGGCGATCCGGAGTGTCCATGTGGCGCTCGATAACGGGATGAACTTGATCGACACATCTCCCTATTATGGCCGTGGATTGTCTGAGTCACTGTTAGGTTTGGCGCTGACCGACGTGCCGCGCGACAGCTACTACCTCGGTACCAAACTTGGACGATATGCGCCCCAGCATTTTGATTTCTCGGCGAAGCGAGTCCGAGAAAGCGTCGATATCAGCTTGGAGCGAATGAAGACCGATTACCTTGATATCGTTCTTTGCCATGACATTGAGTTTGTCGGGCTGACACAGATTGTCAACGAGACAATCCCTGAGCTGCGCAAGTTACAAGTTGCCGGGAAACTGAAGTTCATCGGCATCTCAGGCTATCCGATGAAAATCTTTCGCGAAATTGCCAGTCAAACCGAACTCGATGTGATCTTGTCCTACAACCATTACACTTTGCAAAACACGATGCTGGCCGAGTTGGTCGACGAAATGAAAACGAAGGGAATCGGGATTATGAATGCCGCACCGTTCAGTGCCCGGTTACTTTCCAACGCTTCGTTACCGGTTTGGCACAAAGCGACGCTCGAAGTGCGCCGAGTTGCCAAGCTGGCGGCGGATCACTGTGCCTCAGCCGGCTCGGACATTGCGAAACTGGCTTTGCAGTTTTCCATCGCCCATCCCGATCTAACGACTTGCATTACCGGATCCGCCAACCCTCAACGAGTTGCGCAGTGGTGCCAATGGATTCAGGAACCACTCGATGAAAGACTGCTCGCGGAAGTATTAGAAATCCTGCAGCCCATTCATAACTGGTTTTATGTTGAGTGCTTGCCCGAGAACAGCGATCCGATTTAGATCATGCATTTGCTCGACCTCACCTTGACTGATCCCGCTGAAAATTTGGCGCTCGACGAAGCGTTATTGGAACAGGCGGAATCGCAAACCGGTGTTGTGGAAGTGTTGCGGTTTTGGGAACCGAAACACCCCATGGTCGTTCTGGGGCGCAGTTCGCCCCTGGAACGCGAAGTCAATCTCGCCTACTGCCAGCAACACGAAATTCCGATTTTGCGTCGGTGCAGTGGTGGCGCAACGATTGTGACCGGCCCTGGCTGCCTAATGTATGCTGTTCTGCTGAACTATCGGAACCGAGTTCACTTAAGAATGCTGGATCAAGCCCATCAATATGTCTTAAACCAGTTGCGATCGGCGATTCAATCCTTAGGCCTCGAAGTTCGAATTCTGGGTACTTCGGACCTGACATTCGGCAATCGGAAATTTTCCGGTAACAGCCTGCGTTGTCGCAAAAACAACTTCCTGTACCACGGCACGATCATTTGCAATTTTGATCTATCGCTGGTTCCCAATTGCCTTGGAACTCCGCAACGACAACCCGCCTATCGCGACGGCCGCGAGCACTTGGAGTTCTTGACCCAATTGTCGCTACCGGTTGACGACTTGCAAAACGCCATCATCAAGCAATGGCACGCCAGCGAAGAATTGTTCCCCTGGCCCCAAAAATTAACGGAACAACTCGCCGCCGAAAAATATCGAACCGCTAATTGGACTAACTCAGTCCGGTGACTGGAGAGTATTGGGCTCGACTCGAATCCGGAATTAATCGACTCCCAGATAACTTCTGGTTTGATCCTTGCGCAGGTAAGTCCAACTCCAGATGTAAAATCCTAATTGCAGCAGTGCCCAAAGTACCGATACTGCGATCACGGCATAAATCCCCACTTGCATCAGGTTACCTGCGAATTCGGCGCCTTGCGCCGCGTTGGCCCCCCCCTGTTTTTGGATGCCTTCCTGCATCACCTTGGTCACCGGGCCCATCGTCGCAAGTTGGATAATAATCGTGAGCACAGCCCGTACGACCACATAAAATACTGCCAGTATCAAACCAACATTCAAGAACTTGTATCCCCACGTTTTTCGATTTAATCCACCAATTGCTCCGGTGATCAACAAGGGAGCGACAATAAAATTCAAGCCAATCATAATTAGATTGGGAATAAATTGTTGCTGTTGGACCTCCTTCAACTCTGCCTGCATTTTCTTGGCGATCGGGTCCGGATTATTAGCCTGCAATTCGTTAATTTGGGTTTGGAACGCCAAGGCGACGCCGCCGAAGCATGACCCCATTAAACCTAAAATTCCCAAAACCAAACAAATAATCAGAATGGCCATCAAAGCACCAGGCGCTTTTTGTTTCGAAGGCAGTGAATAGTCGCCAGAAACGGGTTGCGGGGAAGCAAATGGATTATCGGTCATGAGGGGGACCCGTTTTGTACTGCTACTGAAATGGTGAACGGAAAATAATTTAACGTACTTCGCATCGTCAAACCAGCCGACTATTTTGAGTAGACACGGAGGAATCTCACAAAACCGATGATCGCGTCGCCGGCCAACGCAGAATTGAACGGGCAGCTGAATTGCCTGCAACAAATGGCTCAAACCATGCCCCACTTCTTTCTCAAAAACCACTCGGTCGCCAACAGCCCAACAAAACCACACAAAAATAAGGCTGCGTCCGAAAACTCTTCGCCCAACCGACGCTTGACCGGGATTTCAATTTTCGTCATGGGAGGATCGTTGATCAATTGATCCAATACTTCGGACACTTGTTCAGGAACCAATGCCCGTCCGCCGTGCTCACTGGTTTGACTGGCCAAGCGAGCCATTTGTTCCGGATTGGCGGCCGGATTGGATTTTTCTTTGTCCCGATCCATTACGACAAACTCGCGTTTGGATGTTCCAATTATGGCCCCAGCACGCTGTCCTTCGACCTCAATTCGATACACGCCGGATTCAGCCAGTGATTCGGGGTTTAACTCAGAAAAATATTTTGCACCGGATTGGCTGATCGCGACCACCTGTCGCTCGCCATTGGGAGTCACCAACGCTGCGGTAAAAGTTGCATCATCAACAGCTTCACCGGCAACAGTATTTACGACCACATCGAATTTGACAATCGCTTGGGGTGAAAAACGCCGTTGAGCGAGCACAATCGAAACGCTCTCATCATTGCGGGCATCCCAAAACGCCAGCCATAGGATGATTTGGCGCCAAAACTGGTCGAACTCTGCATCGAAGCCGTTCATTTTCCAGCGCCAGGTCGAATCTCCGGCAAAAGCCAACACGCGACCGCCGACGTTGGTTGTCACCATGATCGGTCGGCCGACGTCGTCATCGCTTTCCAACAAAATCTCCGCGTTGTCCTTCACCGAGATCCGGTTGGCACCCGTCAACTCCGGGAGCTTCTTCCAAATTTCGTTCTGCGACGCTCCGTCACCCAATCGGGTGAGAAAGTGATCTTTGGCCGGTCGCAGTTTAAACGGTGCGTTGATATGCAAATCTCGCCGCGCATCGACACCAAAGTCCTGTCGTTCATCGGGTTTCATATTGATCGGCAATACATCGGCGAGCGGAGTTTGATGGTAGAGTCCCGCACCAAAACTGTGATATCCGCCCAGCATCAACAGTCCCTTGCCTCCATAGACCGCTTCCGCCAATGCATCGAGTGATTTCGTATAGGTCGCTGGATCATGTAAGGCTCTGGAATCGAGATCGCCAATGATGAAAACATCGTAACTGGGATCTTTGAACAGTGCCTCATACTTGGTTTCGGGCCAGTTCTTTCGGGAATTGGGTGAGATCGTGACAAAATCCAGTTCGATAAAATCGGCCGTCGGCAATGAGCGACGCAAAAAACTCTGCTCCCAACCGACGTCGCCAGTGAGAAACAAGACTCGCATTCCCTTGTCATTGACGGTCAAGAAGGAATCGAGTTCGTTGTTGCGAATTGCCAACTCGCCCGGCATTGGATTGGCTCGAACCTTGATCCGAAACTCACCCGGTTCCGTGGGATGATAGTCCAGTTCGACATTCGTCTCGGCGTAGTTGGCGGCGGGCCGTACAAACACCGACTTCACAATCGACTCCTCGCCAGCCGCATTGATCAGAATCAAATCTACTTTGATATCCTGATTGGTATAGCCGCGCGAGACCAACGTAGCGCGAGCCGAGAGTTTGTTCTTCACGTTAACGATTTGCTGCTCCGCGAAATTGGTGATCGCCAGATCAGCCAATTGACCCGTGTCGCCCGGCAGGCCCAGTTGTACCGCAAACAGGGCGACCTCCAGGTCATTCAAGGTCTCCGCACCTTGAGTCAGTTCGATTGGCGGATCAGATACATTTTGTACTCCATCGCTAAGGAGGAACACGCAGAGCAATCGTTCGTCGCGGACATCCAAACTGGTTTCGTACAACGCTGACCCGATGTCTGTCTCGGCCCCCTCGGGCTGCGCAGGCAAGGTAACAACTCCGTCAACCATCTCCAGACCGACCACGCGATTGTCGAAACTGAAAAACCGCACATCAATTTTCTGTTCCAATAATTGACGGATTCGAGATTGGTTTTCTTTGACGACCGCTTGCACGGCACCCCAGCGAGTAGAATCATCTGTTACGTGAGGCAACTGCATGCTGCGCGATGAATCAATCAAAAACAGCACGACGGCGGCTTGGCTCTTTTCGATTTGTTGCACACAACCAGGACGCATCACCGCCAGCAATGCAAACGCCAATACACCCATTCGAATCAGGCTTAAAGTCCAACGACGCGTCTTCGACAGCTGCACAAATGACGGTCCAATCAACAGCATTAGCCCACCCAACAAAAACAGGAGGGCCAATACCCAGGCGGGAATAATCGGTTGAAAGGTTAACGATTCCATGAATCCATCGGGCTAACTGATTATCTTCCTGCATAAAAACGATTGGACATCAAATACTCGACCGCGAACACCACTAACATCATCAACATCAATAATCCATAAAATTCTTGACCCACGCGCGCCGTACCTTGTTGCCGTTGGATTTCGTCGCGTTGTTTGGCCAGCTGATAACGCTCTGTTCCCAACACGCCATCCAACTCAGCCGGTTCAACTCGGGTAAGATCTGTCGACGATGCCGGCAGATTGACACTGAAACCCCGCAACAACGGACTGCCGCTCCAGACTCCTTTCATGCGATACTGTCCGGGATATTCCGTGAATCGATACTTCAGCGAATTCGCGGTTGAATTCAGCACAGTCGGCGGTTTGTCGGAACGCGGTTGAAACAATTGATACGATTCCGGGAACTGCCGCAAGTCATTATCGAAACTGGCAACCTGTCCGACGGTAATATTCAGAGATTCGACATCATCCTGTACCAGATAGGCCGTCATGGCACGAACCAACAGCCAGGCCGGCAAGAATTTTCCGATAAACAGCTCATTCCAAATTCGCCGACCTGGTTCTACAGCCCGTTCGCTGATTGGAGTCAACATCACGAGCACCCGGCCGTTGCCGATTCGTCGTTCGATGATCGCCGGCTCTCGATTACTAAAACTCAACAACGACTGAGTCGGCAACTCGGTCGCACGGTCATCGGGCTCGATTCCCCAATGCAGAAAAATCGGAAACCGATTCCACGGCACGCCCGTTTCAATCTGTCGAAACGATTTGAAGAGCGGATGGGAAGTGTCCTGCGGGCTGAGAAAAAGATCGCGTTGATCGGTAAACCACTGTTGATCCAATCGGCCTGTTAACAACTGTTGCGCTGCAGCCGATTGAAAACTGGGATCTACCAGTCCCCCTTGTGCAGCATTGCTTCCCAAAAAAATCCCCAGCCCGCCACCTTGATTGACGTACTCGGTCAACCGTTGCCAAATCGGCTCAGTCAACGGTTCGGGATTCAACAGGAACACCGCATCGTAGCCCCCCAGTTTCTCCTCGACCAGAAATTCCGCCTGCGACAGAACCGTACAATCATATTGCGATGAACCCATTTCACGATTGACCATCGGTGCAATGGTACTGATCAAGTTGCGGGGACTGACATTGACCGGATGCACGGCGAGTATTTTCCAGGCGGATCGGACGCGGACGGTAAAATAACGCTCGTTGTCCACCGCCAGGCCGTCCAGACCCTCGATTTCAATCCGACCGTGATAGGTTCCCACGGGGAGCGGTTGGCTGAATTTGAACGGTACGGTCACGGAACTGTTTTCCCGAACGTCGATCGTTTTCGTTTGCTCGGCCAGCATTTGGTCAGGAAAAATGGTCACCCCATCGCGAACAATCGGGCGGGTACTATCCGGTTTCTCGAGCGACATTTTGAGGGTTCGTTGAGCTGCGCCACCGATTCGATTGACTTGAGTTGAGATCGTGAAATCACCCTTTTCGGAAATTTCCGCACTACTGAGCTCTAAAGCGGAAAGCGCGAAATTAATTGGCTTTTCAACACCTACATCAATCACAAAAAGACTGATCTCCGGATTTTTCTCCAATCGTCGCAGAACCGGCTTGGTGTTGTCGCCAACCCAGCTTTGTTTCGTCAGATCAGAAACGATGTAAATCTCTTTGCGTTCCTGCGGCGCTTTCTCGAGTAAAGTCAAACCGTCTGACAACGCCGCTGGAATTGGATTCTCAACAAATGTTGTTTCCAACGTCTCGACCCGGCGACTCGCGGCAGCTACATCGACGGAAAAAAAAGCCCGGTCATGATCCGTGGCCAACACGCAGACTTGACTCTCAAGCGGAAATTGGCTGATCAGCCAAAGAGAAATTTCCTGCGCGACTTCCAATCGCGTTTGATTTTCCAGGCGATACTGCATGCGCGGCGAAACATCGATGACGATCAATGCCGCCACCGGTGCTTGGCCATCGCCCAAAATTTCTCCCGATTCTGTTCCGAGCAATTGAGTTGCCGCCCAACCCCCATAACCGAGATGGCCTAAAAACAGCACGACCAGAATTCCAATCAGCACCCAATTTCTGTTGCTTCGAAACCAGGCCGCCAGTAACACGATGCCGACCAGTAATCCGCTGAATCCAATCCCGCCCAGTGTCAACCAGTTGCCATACTCCCGCGAGGCCACGGTCGGACCGGCTAGCGCCAACACCAACAAACCAATCAGCAGGCACCGCAGTAACAATAATAGCCAATGACGCAAGCGCAATCGCGAACGACTGGAATGCTGACGCTCCTTCAAAAATCTTAACGCCGGAAAGACCAATTTCTTCGGCTTGGGTTGCATCAAGAAATGCAAAATGATCGGAATCGCGATTAACAGACTACCCAAGCCGAGGATCATGCCGTTGGCCCAAATCATGACTACCCCCTCGCCCGACGACTGTGCAAATATTCGATCAAGGCGGCATCGAATTGCATACTGGTATCGAGCGGGACGTAGTCAATCCCGCTGTCGCGACATTGACGTGCCAGGTTGTCGCGGTACTCTTTGATCTGCGCGAGATAATCGGCACGGTATCCGTCCGCATCGATTTTTAATTCTTCATTCGTCTCTGGATCGAGCATTTCACAAATTCCATGAAACGGGAAACTAACTTCCGCTTCGTCCAGAATGTGAAACAGAATCACATCGTGGCCTCGATGTCGCAAGCGATGTAAAGCCGTGATTAACGACGATTCATCGATCAGCAAATCCGAAAAGATCATCACGAGACTACGGTTCTTCAGCATCGATGAAAGTTGCCCCAGACTGTGCGCGAAATCGGTTAGCCCCTGAGGCTTCAATCTCGACAGCAATGACAGGACATGGCCCAATTGCGTCCGCTTCGATCGGGGTGGCAGGCTTTCGCGAATCTTGTCGTTAAACGTGACCAGCCCGACCGGATCCTGCTGGGATATCATCAAGTAGGCCAGTGCCGCAGCCAGGCACACGCCATAGTCGAACTTGGTCAGTTCCTGCTGATACGTATATCCCATGGATTGGCTGAGATCCATCACCAAATAGCCAGTGATATTAGTCTCAGACTCAAACTTTTTGACATAATATTTGTCGGTCTTGGCATAGACCTGCCAATCGATATCTTTCAGGTCGTCGCCCGGCGAATATTTTCGGTGCTCGCTGAACTCCACACTAAAGCCATGAAACGGACTGGCATGCAGGCCATGCAAGAATCCTTTGACCACAAATTGAGCGCGTAGATCCAGCCGTTTGATTTGATTGATGACGGCAGGTTTAAGATATTTTTCGACCGACATGACGGGACTGTTAAATACAGCGATGATACTTGCAACCAGAAGTATATCGTCCGGCCGTCCATCAAGGAACGCGACGAAAAAGCCCGCCTTCGCCTACTTGTGGCGGAATGAAACCCCGGCCCCGATAAAGTAATCGTCGGAAGTGCTGCTCAGCCCTTTTCCAGCACGAATGTCGAGTTGTACGTCGTCGGACAATAGGTAGGTGAAGCCCCCGTCGAAATAGTGACTTGTTTGGACACCAGCAGAATCAACAGGGACAAACGCATACCATTCGAGAAACGACGCCAGCTTCTCGGTCAACGATCGACCGACGGTTAGCGATTGTGCCCACTCGTCGTAGGGAACCAACGCGTCGTCGACTGACTGATTGAATTGGGTACTACCGCCGAAAGTAAATTCGTCGGTGATATCCCATCCGTATAACAGATTTGCTCCGCCCAGAGTTCGGTCTGCCGAGAACGCAGAGTCGCCAGTCGGAACCGTCATTTGGGGTACGATCGCCAGCTCTGGCATGAAGCCCGCCTGTTGAGCAAGTGCCAGCTTCAGGCCGACGTAGATATCCTCGAACCCGCTTTCCGACCCGGTGCCGAAAACCGAAACTGGCGCCGCCGCAAATCTTAACTCAAACCAATTTGCCAACAAACCCTGTCGCAGAAGTGGCTCGCCCCACGAGTGGGACGCGGCGCCGCTGGCAGCCGTAAATGTGTATCCCATTTCCAGCTGCGTAACGCCTATTCCAACGGTACTACTGGCCTCCGTAAAGTCCGGTCGGTCGGTAGCGATTGAATCAAGTTCTCCCAAAGGCGAACGTTCGCCCGACCACGAGAAAATCGTCGCTGGTAAGCACGATCGACATTGTCCCCAGCAATCGCCTGGCACAAGAAAAATTGGTAGGCAAAGCAGTAGGAATACGCGATTCATTGGCACCTCGTCATCTCTCTTCGGCCAAACTGTAGCCTTGGCTACACTCAATCCAAAAGTTTGGAGGGGATTGCTGCGGAACGGCGGAAATTGTGAGCTAGCACCGCAAACCTTATCAACCACCCTGACAAAATGCCAATTAATTCCAGGCCGTTTACCACGACCAAGCCAACGATTTCAGGTGACCTTTTTCGAATGGCCAGAAATAAAGAGCGGAGCATCCGGGAACTGTACAGTACTTGTTTCCATTGATTTTCAATTTGATTCGGGCCGGATATTTAGCCTTGCAGTTCCCTGGCTATCGAGTTCAGCGGAACGCTGGCGGAGAAAGGCAGAAGAAGGCAGAAAAAGGCAGAAGGCGCAAAAAGGCAGGGCAATAGCACAAACTTTTTCTGAGTCCAACAATTATTAACCGGCAAGATAGATTGCCCCTTCGATCGGGCCGTGAACTCGGCAATGTGGCCCGAATGGTAAACCCGTTTGTGTCAAACCCGTTTGTGTGGCCCCCGCTTTGGAGCCCGTAGTTTATGAAGTCAAAATCCAAGAGTGGGCGGTTTTTTTCGCCCGCTTATTATAAAAGCTGGTTGGATTTTGATCCGACGACAGATCGGGATCGAGACCGATTGAAAATTAGCTCAACTCGCAAAAATGAGTGTAATTACATGAGGTTTTGCGGAATATATCGGTTGGTGTCGCCTCGCAAAACTAATCCTCCAATATGAAGGACCAAGACTTCCGGCGCCGAACAGCGGTAATTCTCTGGATCTTCTCATTGTCGACTGTTTTTTTAAGGCTATACTTCCGATTACGTGATCACCGCTTAAATTAACTTTTGGGGTTTCGTGGTAAAATGTTCCGTCGAATTGTATGTCTAATGCTCGTCCCTGCTTTGCTCGCCAATTTGGCGGCAAGTTGCTGCGCGCATACACATCATGGAATCGAAACGGCTGACCATTCCGCTCGAGTTCACATTCACTTGGTAGGTGGACCCCATTCTCACGATTCGCACAGCCATCATCATGGCGATTCGAGGGATCACAAACATTCTGATGTTCTGCCTGCTGGACAATCGGAAATTGACTTTTGTTTTGATTCCAGTATTCCAGCTCAACATGACACGGATGCTGTTTATTTTGGTTCGCAAGACGATCTCCAGATTACCTCCAGCCGAATCACGATTGACGGGCCAGCAGCTGTTTCAATCATTTTTGACGTCGCCGTACCCCCAGTTGTATTGCCAGAACGTCAGGCTCAGTTGACTCGCGCTGGGCCGTTCGCGTCGCATCACTGCGCTATCTATCTGCAAACACGCCGTTTGCTCCTCTAAACGACCAGTCCGATTTGATTCGTTGACTCGTTTTCTATTTGAAGAGCTCTCAAGCCTTTCGCTTCAACGATCCCCCAAGCCGTAGTCGGTTTTTAGTTTGCCAATGTACTTGAGGAACTTTCCATGCGCATAATTATCTATAACAAACTATGGCAGGCGTTGGCTTACGTTGTCGTGATCGTCGGCGTAGGTGCGGGCGTTTGGTTTAGCCGTGACCGATGGTTGCCTCAGCTGACTGAGAGTTCGGATTCCAGCGAATTGGCTGAGGAGGATAGTCCGCCAATCACGGAACCAAAAATGCTGAAGCTCAGCGAACAAGCCCGGGCGAATCTCGCTTTGGTTTCGAAACCAGCAAAACCGCAAACGTATTGGCGTACCATTCAGATTCCCGGCGTGATTGTAGATCGGCCTGGCGTTACTGATCGTGGAATCACGTCTCCCATCGGAGGTGTCGTGACCCAAATGCACGCGTTCCAGGGCGACATTGTCCGTCCTGGCGACAAGCTGTTCACGCTTCGTTTGGTCAGTGAATATCTGCAAAACTCTCAGTCTGATTTATTCAAGGCGATCCGCGAAACAGAAATTTCGAATCAGGAAATCAGCCGACTTCGAGAGTTGGCTAACTCCGGTGTAATTCCGGGCAAACGAATTATCGAACTGGAGCAACAACTCCAACGCCAATCGGCTTTGATCGAAGCGGCGAAACAGGACTTGCTCTCGCGCGGACTGACGACCAGTCAACTGCAAGAAGTCCAGTCTGGAAAATTCCTCAAGACAGTCGATGTATTTGCGCCGGCTAAAGCAGAAACCAAAGATGAACCAGTCTCGGTTGGATCTACGAACACGAACGATTCATCGAACGGGGGATTCTTTGAGATTCAAGAATTAAGTGTTGATCTTGGCCAGCAAGTCGATGCGGGACAGTCGCTTGCGGTATTGGCTAATCACAGTTCTTTGTACATCGAAGGGCACGCATTTAAGAAAGAGGCTTCGAATCTGGCTCACGCCGCCGAAAACAAATGGCCGGTCGAAGTCGAGTTCACTGAAGACTCGGCCAGTGAATGGCCCGAGTTGAGACAAGAGTTCCAAATCCGACATTTAGCAAACACGACTGATCCTAGTAGTCGCACGTTTGACTTTTTTGTTCCGCTCACCAATCAGTCACGGAATTATGAGAAAGAAGGGCGACCGTTTGTTGTCTGGCGATTTCGTCCGGGCCAGCGAGTCCGAATCAAGGTGCCAGTTGAGCAATTGGACGAAGTATTTGTGCTACCTTCGGCCGCCGTCATTTTTGAAGGCCCAGAGGCTTTTGTGTTTCAACAAAACGGCGATTTGTTCAATCGAATTTCCGTTCAAGTGGTTCATCAAGACCGATCAAGCGTCGTGATTGCAAATGACGGCAATATCAGACCTGGATTCTATCTTGCACAAGGTTCCGCGGCTTCATTGAATCGAGTGCTTAAAGCCCAAGCCGCCAGCGGCATGCGAGCCGATGTTCACGTCCACGCCGACGGCACAACCCATGCGGCTCATTAGGGAAATACAACCATGTTAGATGCCGTAATACGTTTTTCACTTCGCTACCGATTTCTTGTCGTCATCGTCAGTTTGATCTTGCTCGTCTACGGATCGTATCTGGCAACAACGATGCCGATCGACGTGTTTCCGGACTTGGATCGGCCGCGAGTTATTTTGCTGACCGAATGTCCGGGATTGGCAACGGAAGAGGTGGAAACACTTGTCACACAACCCATCGAAATCGCGTTACTCGGTGCCAATGGTGTCGAGGCGGTTCGCAGTCAAAGCACGGCTGGCTTAAACGTGATCTATATTGAGTTCGGCTGGGAAACAGAAATCCGCGCGGCTCGGCAAACGGTACAGGAAAGACTCTCTTCGTTGGCGAGCGTTTTGCCGGAGGGAATCGTGCCGCAGATGACTCCCCCGTCGTCGATCATGGGGCAAATTGTAATCGCGGGAATGTATCGACAAACTGGCCCCAGCGGAGGGCAGTTGGTACAAATCGGCAAAACCAATTTGATGGCGGAGCTGGTTAAAAACGGAGGGGATTCGACTGGGCTGAAGGTTTGGAAGCCAGTCGATCGGCACCAGCCTCAGACTTGGGAACGCGTCAGCTTTTCAAACCTTCAGGATACGCCAGGAAAAACGTCACAGGAATCGCTGGAGACGGCAGATTTCCAGCTCAACATTAATGGCATCGAACACACCATCACGTTCCCGTCCGAGTTACAACAACAATTGGAACTGGGAACTCTTGGTGACTGGGTGGTTCGACCGCGACTGTTAAAAGTCACCGGAGTCGCCGAAGCGTTTATGCAAGGCGGAGACCGCAAGCAATATCAAATACTCGTCAACCCCTCCGCCTTGATTGAGTTTGGCGTAACGCTGCAAGACGTCGAACGCGTCGTCGCCGAAAGCAACATCAACACCAGCGGTGGATACGCGATCACGGGAGAGTCAGAACGTCCGATTCGTATCTTGGGGCGAGTCGGGCCGGACGCAAAACGGGTCATTGAGGAGCTGAAAATGGTTCCTGTCAAAGTCGCTGACAAACGTGCTGTATTGTTAGGACAAGTCGCCAAAATCGTCGAAGGGGCTGAGTTCAAACGTGGCGACGGAGCCGTCAACGGCAGGCCAGGTTTGGTGCTGACGATCGTCAAACAGCCACACGTTGATACGCGAGGTTTGACGGATGGGGTCGCGCAGGCGCTTAACGAAGTTGAATCGTCTCTACCTGCCGACATCGTTATCAACAGCAATCTTTTCCGGCTACGAAATTTTATTGATCGGGGTGTCTTCAATGTGGGTGAAGCACTGGTGATCGGGGCCGTCCTTGTCATCATTGTGCTGTTGCTGTTTCTGTTGAATTTCCGTACCACGTTCATCACGTTGACTGCGATCCCGCTGTCGCTGGTCATGACGACTTTGGTTTTTCGCTTAATTGGCTATTTCACTGACTCGTCGCTGACGATCAACGTAATGACGCTGGGAGGTATTGCGGTCGCGATGGGAGAGTTGGTCGATGATGCGATTGTCGATGTCGAGAACATTTTCCGTCGTCTCAAAGAAAATAATGCGTTGGCGAATCCGCGTCCAGCGATTCAGGTCGTCTACGACGCAAGCCGCGAAATTCGAAGTGCGATTGTTTTCGGTACTGCCGTTGTCATTCTTGTATTCTTACCCCTGTTTGCGATTTCGGGCGTGGCCGGTCGTTTGTTCGAGCCGCTCGGAGTCGCCTACATTGTTTCGATTCTGTCCTCGTTGCTCGTGTCGCTGACCGTGACACCAGTGTTGTCATATTATCTGTTGCCAACCTCCAAAGCGACTCACCACGAATCGGATGGGTTTCTACTGCGATTCCTGAAATGGATCGTGAGCTATCTTGTGCGACTGAGCATGGCGATACCAGGCCCGTTGCTGTTGTTGACGTGGGTCGCGGTCGCCGTCGCCGGTTGGCAATTCGCAAACCTTGGCAGTAGTTTTCTGCCGGAGTTCGATGAAGGCAGCGTGCAAGTCAACGTGACGTTGCCGCCCGGTTCATCATTGGATGCGTCCAATCAAATCTCTGCCACGATCGACAATAAGTTCCGCGAATTGCAAAAGACGCCCGACAATCCAGACGGCGAAATTCTGTACTTCGTCCGCCGCACCGGTCGTGCCGAAATGGACGAACACGCTTCTCCGGTTAATGTCGGCGAGTACATTTTGAGCATGAATCCGGACGTGCATTTGCGTCGTGAAGAAGTGATTGAAAAACTACTCGACGAGTTGAAGGTCGAAGTGCCAGGGGTCGATATCGAAGTCGAACAACCGCTCGCGCACTTGATCAGCCACATGGTTTCGGGCGTTTACGCTCAAATCGCCATCAAGATTTTCGGCGATGATCTGGATAAATTACAAGAGCTGGCGACGCGGGCCAAAACCAGCATTCAAAATGCCGAAGGCGTGACGGAGCCAATGATTGAACCCATCCGTCAAACGGATGAGTTGCATATTCGTCTTCGCTCGGAAGATTTGGCAACGTTCGGCGTAACAAGAACTTACGTTGCCAAGATTCTCCAAACAGCGCTGCAAGGCGAAGTTGTCTCGCAAGTCCTCGATGGCCAGCGACGTTTTGACATGCTGATTCGCTTGGAAGAGGAATACCGAACCGACTATGCGAACCTTGAGCGACTGCGGATCGACTTACCTGACGGTCGCGGGCAAATTGAATTGAGTGACCTTGCCGACGTTGAAGTTGGCTCTGGGCCGAACGCAATCAACCGCGAAAACGCTCGTCGCCGAATCGTGATTCGTTGCAATACTCAAGGCCGCGACCTTTCCAGTGCCGTGATGGAGATTCAGGAAAAACTGAATGGCCAACTGAATTTGCCGGAAGGTTACTTTTTGGAATACTCCGGCCAATTTGAAAGTCAACGCAAGGCGACTCGCACGATCTTGATTTTAAGTGGGGTTTCTGTCGTCGGAATGTTCATTGTGCTGATGGTCTTGATGCCGTCGGTTCGCATCGTGCTGCAGATTTTGAACGCGCTGCCGACCGCATTTATCGGAGGAGTGTTGGCACTGGTCATCACTCAGCAGGATTTGACGGTAGCCAGTTTGGTGGGTTTCATTTCACTAGGCGGAATTGCAGTTCGCAATGGGATTCTGCTAGTCACCCACTACATCCACTTGTTGAAAGAAGAAGGGCAAGAGTTTTCCCAAGAGACAATTTTGCGGGGAAGTCTGGAACGCCTTGCACCGGTGTTGATGACGGCATTGACTGCTGGAATCGCATTGGTGCCGTTGGTTCTAGGCGGTCAGGAACCCGGACGGGAAATTTTGTATCCAGTCGCCACCGTGATTTTAGGCGGATTGTTTACTTCAACTTTTTGTGAGTTTCTGATTCACCCAGGGCTATTTTGGCAATTCAGCGGCAAGGATGCGGTCAAGATTGCCGCAAAGGATGAATTTGATGAGATTTAACTTTTGCAAATGTAGAACGGAATTGAAATCCGTTCGGCAGTAAGTTTGTTGCTTTTACCCATGCTTGGAACAGATAAGTCTGAGCTACTTAACCTAAGGAGATTTTACGATGAAGAAAATTCAATTTGTTTCGTTTGTTTTAGTAACGACCGCTGCATTGCTGATCGGTTGCGAGGCAAAGAAGCCCGCGCCAACGACCGGCGGAGGAGCGACTAATTCAGGGGAACACGTCCACGAGGATGGTACCGTTCACAAGGGGCACGATGAAGAGGGACACGGACACGGCGAAGGCCCCCACGGCGGCACCGTTGCCGATTGGGGCGGTGGAAAGTTTCATGTTGAATTCACCGTCGATCACGACAAACAGGAAGCCACCGTTTACATCCTTGGCGACGATGAAAAAACAGCGACCCCAATCGACGCTGAAGAAGTCACGTTAGCCATCAAAGACCCCGCGTTTACGGTTGCACTGAAACCCAGTCCGCAAGACGGCGACGCCGGCGGTAAAGCGTCGCGATTCGTTGGCACTCACGAAAATCTCGGCATCGTCAAAGAATATGAAGGTTCGATGTCAGGAACTGTCGGTGGAACTCCCTATTCCGGCAACTTCAAAGAAGTCGCCCATGATCACTAAACGACGTGTGATCGTTTATCGAATCGCAAAAACACTCCTGCCGGACTGCAACAGAGTCTGCGTAGACTCCGACGCTACACGGTTCGGCAAGAGCCTTTTCATAAACCATTCGTTCGGATGTTCCGACTGAATTCGACGAGATGGTTTTGTCGAAACACGATGCATCCGATCAGGATAACAAACCATGTGGCTGACATTATTCAAAGGGCTCATCGCCGGGTCAATCGTCGTTGCGGTGACGGAAATCGGCCCAAAGTATCCTCGCGTTGGCGGTTTGCTATTGACTTTGCCTTTGGCGAACATCCTCGCTTTCGTTATGGCGTGGACGAAACAAGGCGATTTACCCGCAATCTCGGCACTTGCCAAACAAACTCTAATTCTAGTGCCGCTTGGCTTGCGATTTTTGGTTCCACTTGCATTCGCTGACCGCCTGGGAATTGGCTTTTGTTCGGCGATGACAAGCGGTTTTCTGTTAGCATCGGCGACCCTTGCTCGATACTTTTGGTTTTCGACACCAAGATAGACGTTCAAGGATTGCATTGACTGAATCGAAACTAGTTTTCAATTTTCCCGGTATTCAAGATGGCTACATTGCCTTCGATCTCGGCGGTGGTTGGATTGAGCGGGTAAGATTCACGTCCGGATTTTAGCAGGGCACGGAAAACGCGGTTGCCGTACTTTTCCGGATTGGCCGATGCGCCGGCGACAGCATAGGTTTTTGAGGCAAGAAAATCTTCGATGTTTTTGTTCATGGTTTGAGCAGTACTTTTCTGTGGCGGCGAAAAAACAGGCGAAGAAACAGGACCGAAAAAACAGGGAAAAAACAGGGGCCAGACAAAGGCAAAATCAGCGATCGCTTCGTGCTAGCTGCAAAATGACTGTACGGACTCCGATAGCAAACGGCGAATGGGAAAATGCGTTTGAGTGGCCCCATTCTGAGCCCATTCTGACCATTCTGACCATTCTGATTTCCCTTTGTGTGGCCCCATTTTGTTTCCTCCTTTGTGTGGCCCCATTTTGTTTCCTCGTTGGGTTAACAGCGTTTATGTGGCCCCAGTTTGTCCCAGTTTTGCCCACCCCATTGTTGGACCAACCAAAAGCGTCATCAACCAGTCCACTTTTGGGAACGTAAGGTGAGTGTCAAGCGACTCTTTGATTTAATGATGGTCATGGCCCGCGTGATCTCCGGTCGCGTGATCATGGCCTTCGTGTCCCACTTGACCTTGACCTGCGTTGCCTTGGGCAGCCATTGTATGATCGTGCCCGGCATGAGCGTCAACTCCATCGGCAGAGTGATCGTGCTGCGTTTCAAAACCCGATTTGTTTAGCCATTCTTGCCAAACATGGGCCGATTGGGAGTTAACCAAGCCCAGCGTCGCGCCGTTGGCACAACGGATTTTCGCATCGATATGATCGCCATGATTGTCGATGGTAACTTCGCATCCAATCAGTTCGTACGTTTCTTTGAGACTTTGGGCTTGTTCCGCATTGTCAGCGTGAATCGTCTTCCAATCCAGCAATCGAATGCCGACAGCTGGCAATGGCGAGTTGGCAGGTGGATTCAACAACACGGTTTCGAATTCATTATTGACTAACCAGGCATGCCATTGCCGTTGCTGATCATCGTTTTGAGCAGGAATCGATTTCCAACTAACACAACGAAATCCAATATCGACGTGTCCACCATGATTGTCTTCTCGAACCTCACAACCGATCCTCTGCAGCGTCGCGATTCGTTCCTGAGTCGCCGGTGTCCCATCGTGGTGGATGGTTTGCCAGTTGGTCATGCGAAAGCCCACCTTTTTTACGACAGCGGATTGGATCGCAGGAGCGAAGTTCCCCGCCTGTGGAAGTTGATCGCGTTGTTGGGCGGAAGAATACGGGCTGCTGGCCGGCGAAAAGCACGCAGTCAAGAAAAACACGGCGATGATTGTCAATTTCATTTAAGTTTCAATTCAAAGTTTCAGGGATAAACGAGCAAACTTCACGAGCGGTCTAACTAATCTCTCGGTGGTACGAAACCTGGCGCAACAGGTTCAGCTCCTCATTCAAATTTATTAACTTTTAATGATCGTGGCCTTCGTGACTGCCAGCATCTCCTTCGTGTCCATGCTCGAGATGTTCGAATGAACCGGTGTACGGTTTGGCGTCGATCGTGACTCGCAACTTGCCGGAAACTTTCTCGCCATCGATCATCGCCATCATTTTGGGGTCGCTGGATTTGAATTCGGCAGAACCGCCGGGCTGACTGGCCAGGAGTTCGAACGTCTCGGTATTCTCGCCAGCGCTTAACACCAGGCTGATGACTGGTGCATCGATTGACAGCGGCTTCATGTCCGCATCCATCATGTAAATGATGATCGATTCCGTTTTATAATCATCGAGCATTTCGGCATGGTATTGGCCATCATGGCCGAGGTCGATCAAATGCCCGCCATGCGGTGCGGTGTGATCGGCAGCGGCATGATCATGACCTGCATGATCGTCCACCGGAGCCTTCGTTGTTGTGGCGGCTGTACTGGGCGCTTTAGGATCGTTTTGTTCGCATCCCATTGCAAGAACTGAAATTGCCGCGCAACCGAGAACGAAAGATAGTTTGTTCATATTCCGGGTCCTGTTAGAAACTGAGGCGAGGGTAGTAAGTCAAAATACTTGGACAAATTTAATTGAGTTTTTTAAACGGTTATCGCAACGCGTGGACTGCTGGCGAGAATCAGTGGGTCTCCTCGACCAATTCGATTTCCGTGGATTCACTTTCGACAACCGACTTGGCCGCTTTCATGCCAAATTGCCAAAACAATGCCGGCCGCACCAGAAATTCCAACGCCGTGCTCGTGATCAGCCCCCCGATAATGACCGTCGCCACGGGATAGAGAATTTCCTTGCCGGTTTCGCCGGCTGACAGGGCTAAGGGAACCAATCCGATGCCGGTGGTTAAACACGTCATCAACACGGGGGCCAGTCGTTCTTTTCCGGCGCGAGCGATCATATTCGCCGACCAGGTTTCGCCTTCGTATTTCACGAGATGCAAATAATGATTGATCAGAAGAATTCCATTTCGCGTGGCGATCCCACACAGCGAAATAAATCCAACCATCGCCGGAATGGACAAAGTCTGGTGAGTGATTTGCAACGCGGCGACACTACCGATGAACGCCATGGGTAATGCGACCATGACTTGCAATGACAAATTGAAACTCTTGAACATCATGTACAACACCAACAACATGCCGACCAGCGTGACCGCAAACAAGATGCCGATCACCCGCGAGGCACTCTGTTGACTTTCAAATTGGCCCCCGTACTCAACGCGGTATCCCGGTGGTAGTTTGTCTTCGATGGGGCGAACCTGGCGTTTGATATCTTCCACGACATCGACCAAACCGCGACCGCTGACGCCGCATTGGATCACAATGTGTCGACGGACTTTTTCACGTTTGATCTGATTGGGTCCCGAACCGAGCCGAATCGTGGCGACATCTTCGAGTTTGACGATGCCCCCGTCGGGCAAATTGATCTGCAATCGACCGAGCGTTTCCAAGTCTTCGCGAAACGGTTCATCCAGTCGGACCAACAAATCGAACTTGCGTTGGCCTTCGAGAACTTCTGAAACGACGATCCCGTTCATGGCGGTTTCGATCAGTTCGGTGATGTCTTGCCGTCTCAGTCCATACTGTTCGAGTTGGTCGCCATTGACTTGAATTTGCAACTGTGGGATTTCGGTTTGTTGTTCAACCTGAACATCTTTAGTACCGTTAACGGATTTGATTGCCGCCTCGATGGCGCTGGCGTTATGGCGCAGCGTATCGAGATCATCGCCGAAAAGTTTAATCCCAACTTGAGCTTTGACCCCCGAAATCATGTGCGAAATCAAGTGGGCGAGAGGTTGTTCGGTACTCGTGACGACTCCCGGTACATCGGCGAGCTTGCTGCGAATGTCTTCGAGCACTTCCTCGCGTCCCCGTGCGGATTCGTCCAGCGAAGCAAAGAACTCCGAAACGTTGACCCCCTCGGCATGTTCATCCAACTCGGCTCGACCGGTTCGGCGGGCTAACGTCCGAATTTCGGGAACTTCACGAATCCGGGCGCCGGCCATTTGAGCAATTTCGCTGGATTTTTCCAACGAGGTACCAGCGGGCATCAAGACATTGATTTGCACCGACCCTTCATTAAACGGCGGCAAGAAATCCCGTTCGATCGAAAAGAGTGAAATTCCGGCGATGGCCACGAGTGCCACCGCACCCAACAATATTGGCGTCGCAAGTCGGAGACTCCATCGAATCATGTGATTGGCAATCCATTTGAGCGCTAGCAGGAGAATCGAATCGCGTTCCGGGGCTTCCACTTCACCTGGTTTCATGGTCTGGTTGCCCAGCAACCAATACGACAGGACCGGCGTCAGCGTTAACGAAACGAACAGAGATGCCAAGATGGAAACGATGTAGGCGACACCGAGGGGGGCAAACAATTTCCCTTCCATACCGCCAAGCGCGAACAGCGGAACGAAGACCAAAATCGTAATAATCGTGCCGAATACGATCGAGTTGCGAATCTCGACACTCGCTTGAAAAACCACCAACAGCACCGGTTTGGGATTGCCGGCGACGCGATTTTCTTTCAGTCGACGAAAGATGTTTTCCACATCGACAATCGCATCGTCCACTAATTCGCCGATCGCCACGGCGAGTCCACCCAAAGTCATCGTGTTGATCGACAGTCCAAAAAACCAAAACACCAGCGCTGTCACAACGATGGATAGCGGGATCGCGGTCAACGTAATAAACGTCGTCCGAAAATTCAGCAGGAACAACAACAGAATAATGCAGACCAAAATGCCGCCATCGCGCAGCGCCAAGATGACGTTGGTCACCGCGTGATCGATAAACTCTTTTTGTTGATAGATGCTGGTGTCCAGTCGAATATCATCGGCCAAACGACCATCGAGTCCCCGAACCAATGTTTCAATCATGTCCGTCACTTGTCGCGTATCAGCACCGGGTTGTTTGCTGATGGTCAAAATAACGCCAGGTCCACCATGAAACGTCGCAATTTCAGCAGCTTCAGCATCCGGAGTCAACGTGCGCTTTTTATCGGCAGCTTCGGTTGATTTGTCGGCGACCGGATTTTTTACGTACAGCGAGCAGTCACCCCGTTTGATTTGCGCGCCTTCGACGACTCGCGCGAGTTGTCCTAGGGTGACCGATTTCCCGTCACGAAATTTCACGACAACGCGGGAGATTTCGTCGATGGTTTGTATGCGTCCGATCGCCCGGACCAAATACTCGTTAGGACCCTGTTCATCCAGATAACCCCCGGTCGAATTGGCATTGCTCATCGACAGTGCTTCTTCGACATCGTGGATCGTGACGTCGTACTTCAATAACAGATTGGGATCGACCAACACCTGAAACTGTTTTCGATCTCCTCCCATCACAAAGACCTGTGAGACTCCGGCGACCGTCAGCATCTGTTGGCGGATCACCCAATCGGCCATCGATCGCATTTGCAAGGGCGAAGTGCGACGATGGACGGTCAATTGTCCCGGTTTCAGTTTGGAATACGAAACTGCAAACCAAAGATCGGTTTCACGATCGCCAATCATCCATTTTTCATCGACCGATTCGCGACGAATTTCAATATTCTGCGACAATGGTCTTTCATGCTGATCGAACGCAGCCACCAACGCCGGTGGAATCTGTTCCGCATTGAGTTGCGACAGCAGCTCTTCGTCAACAGAATCCATCGTGAACAAAAAAGTTTTTGGATTGGTTTCGCTGAGCATGCCGACCATCATGATCTGACCCATGATCGAAGAGATCGGTGCGAGTTGTGGTTTCACCCCAGCCGGTAATTGTTCGGCGACGACCGACAATCGTTCGGCGACGATTTGGCGGTCGATGTAGATATCGGTCCCCCAATCGAATTCGATATAGATTACCGACAGACCGACCCCCGAGGTGGATCGGACATCTTGAACACCCGAGGCCCCATTGAGTGCAGTTTCAATCGGTATCGAGACCAGTGTTTCGACTTCTTCGGGTGCCAACCCCGCCGCTTCGGTCATGATCACGACCCGCGGACGATTCAAATTGGGAAAGACGTCAATCGGCAATTGGACCATCTGCCAGCTGCCGTACATCAACAGAAACACGGAAAAGGTGGCGACCAGGATCCGGTTGTGCAAAGCGAAACGAATCAACCCGTTGAGGAAAATGGAAAGCATCTCAAATTAACCTTGGGTTTCATTGTGGACTAAAATTGTCGAATCAACTTTGGCAATGCTCCTGCCGAAACTTGTAACGTCGGAACCGACACAGATTCAGCGGCAGGCCGACGGGTGTATTCCGCCGCAGTTCAAGTTAATGGTCATGTCCTGCATGTGGGTCGATCGCCCCGCCGGATTGGTTTTTAAGTGCTAAGTGCATTTGATAGGCACCGTTCAGCGCCAACGAACTGCCGACCAACTTACCATCGTTCTCCAGTACGACGGTGTCCTTGTCTCGATAGAGTACCTGCACGTCGATCCGGTCGAAATTGTCTCCATTCTGCTCGAACACGAACGCGTTCGGGCCATCGATCACAACCGCATCAGCCGGCAGTACGATTTTGTTTTTCAAAACTTTCGAGGTTGGTATTTTTGCTTCCATGCGTTGTCCTGGTCGGTACTTCCACGCCACAAACGCGTGATCCGAGCCACCGGTTTCTTCGACCAATTGATTGGGCAACAACAAGTAGAAATTCAACGCGCGGGATTGTTTGTCAATTTGGTCGGCGACGCTCTGAAATTTCAATTCGAGTTTTTGACTGGAATCATGGGTCCCGGAAACTGGCACAACTTCGACCAACTTGCCCTCTTTCGAGGCCTCGATTAATCGGCTGGCGTCTTCTTCAAACGCTTTCCCCTCGACGTATAACAAACAATGGTCGGCCAAGATTCCCAACAACTGTCCCGCTTCAACATTCTGACCGCGATTCACTCGGATCGATTGCACATGATATTGATGGGGCGTTTCGGCGTGTTCGTGATTGTCGGCGTACTGCGGCGCGACCACCGTAATTTCACGCAGGACTTTGCGTGTCGACTCCATGTTGGCAATTTGTTGTTCACTCACGCCATGCAATAGCAAACTCTGCCGAGTAGCGGATACGGTTGCGATGGCTTTATCGCGCTCGTATTCCTGTTCGATGATTCGTTTGCCGGGGATCACTCCATCTCCGATGCTGCGCAAGCGAGCCAATTCCCGATTGATCACGTCCAGATTTTGCAGGGTGGTTAATAAATCCGCTTGCGCCGTGACAACGTTTTCGTGCGTCAATCTTAAGTCGAACAAGGGCATGCCGGGTTCGATTGCTTTGCGCTCCAATTGATAAATTTGCGTGACCACGCCGGTCATCGGCGCCGTGATTTCGTTTTGGGATCGACCCGGACGTTCAACGACAATGGCCGGGACCGTAACGACTTTCGAAAAATTGGACGGCTTCACAATGCCCGTGATTAGACCAATATTTTTCCAGGCTACCGGACTTAAGGTGAGTGTATCAGGCGCACTGGCGCCGGGTTTTTCCGTCGATTCATGTTGGTCCTCTTTTTTGTTTTGGATCAACGCGATGAAACGTTCCGCGTAGGGCATCCAACGCTCTTGCGTGAACCATCCCGCTATGGCACCGCCGATCACCACCACAAACCAAAACAATGATTGCCATTTTTTTTCTAGCCAACTGGTTTTTTCGTGCGTCATTTTTTTCTCCCGATCGTTCGACGGGTTATTCAGGGTTCTAGAAAAATTCAATTCGATTGGCAGGTTCAGAGTTGGAATACCATCTCCCGTCGACACAGCCGAGACGCCCCAAAAGACATCAGCTTGTCACCGTGGTTGCAATGTACGAAGGGAATTCGAGCGTTTCGGAATCAACGTGTTCGGAAATTGTTTCTCGGGATTCGAGCAACAGAAATCGGAGTTCCCACAAACGCGAGCGTTGTGGAACTCCTTCGTGGACGTTAGATCGTCAACACGCCGAACCAAAGATGGGCGCGCACCGGCAGCCGGGAACGCCAATAATTCGCGTCGAGCTCGCGACCGATCCCAATTGGCGAAGGTTGCGAAACCAACGCGTCGTTTTCGGCGCCACCCAGATATTGGACACGAAAATCGAAGGCCAAAAACGGAGTCGTAACAACCTTGATCACGTGGCACTCATCGTCTTGACAGTATCGGTGGTCGCAATCGTGCGACGATGGCGCACCATCCAACGCGCCCGCGAATCCCAAGTCACGAACCGGAACTTGATCCGGGTGCCGATGACCTGACTCGTGACAATCCGAGGCTTGCGCACCTACCCCCGGCTGGCATTGGTTAGAGCAACTGCCGCGCTCACAATCCGCGATTCCGAAGCCATGGTGTAAACTACAACCCATCGTCAAGTGGAAAATGACGGCAAGGCAGGCGAGATGTCGCAATAACGATTGCACAAAAAATTCCAGGATCGAAGTAGCGTAAGTCGGAGTGGGAAGTGTATGCGATTACTAACACGGAAACAAGAAGTATTTTGAGGTTCCCCAATTCGTTTGGGGTCATTTAGTCGAAATTGATCGACTTCTTGCCGGCTAGGTAATTTGCCGAATTATCATTGATGCTGGGAACATCGTCTGATCCAAACGCCTAGGAACGCTTTTCGAATTTATCGATTGCCGGTTCGGGAACTTCTTTTAGCAATCGGTTGATCACGTCTTCCGTGGTCATGCCTTCGGCCTGCGCCTGGAAATTCGTGCTGACCCGATGTCGCAACACGGCCATGGCAATCTTTTTTATGTCTTCGATCGCCACCGAGAACCGGCCATCCATGGCAGCCATCGCTTTGCCACCGGAGATCAAGAACATTCCGGCGCGTGGTCCGGCGCCCCAATCAACCAGTTCTTGAACAAACTTGGGAGCAAGTTCGTCTTTGGGGCGAGTCGCGCGAACCAATCGCGAAACATACTTGATAATGTAATCGCTGACGGCCACGGAACTGACCAGTTTCTGCAAATTGATAATGGCCTTGGCCGACAAGACTTTGCGAACCTCTTGGGTTTCACCGCGACTGGAAGCTGACAAAATCTGTTCCTCTTCCGCAGCGGTCGGGTAACCTACTTTGATGTTGAACATGAAGCGATCCAATTGAGCTTCGGGCAGTGGGTATGTCCCCTCCTGCTCGATTGGATTTTGCGTAGCGATTGTAAAGAAGGGCGGTTCGAGATCGTACGTTGTGCGGCCAATGGTGATCTCACGCTCCTGCATCGCTTGCAGCAAGGCGGCTTGAGTCTTCGGTGGCGTCCGGTTGATTTCGTCGGCCAGCAGAATATTAGTGAAGATCGGACCTTCGACAAACCGAAATTGGCGACGTCCCTGTTCGTCTTCGTCGAGCACATTGGTGCCGGTGATATCCGACGGCATCAAGTCCGGGGTGAACTGAATTCGCTTGAAATTCACGTCAAGGATTTTGGCAATGGTGCTGACCATCAGAGTTTTTGCCAGTCCGGGCACACCCTCGAGCAGACAATGGCCTCTGGTAAAGATGGCGGCGAAGACCTGTTCGATCACGTCATCCTGACCGATGATCACCTTGTGGAGCTCCTGCTCCATGACTTTACGGTGTTGGCTGAACTCTTGCAGGACATCGCCGAGGCTACGTTGTTTTCCGGTCACTCCAAGGCCTTTGTGTTAGTACTGCGTGAATGGAACTAAGTTCGTGAGAAAAATCCGGGCAACGGCAACTCAGGGCGAAACAACGCACTGGCTTGGCAATACGTGAGCTTCGGCTGATTGCTCGATATCGGATGCCACACCGGCAAATCCGTGACCGATCGCGTCCAATTGTAAGGCCCATCCGATTGACTGGCAACGCGACTGAATAACGCCATCGAACTGTGTTGTTCGGATTGTTGCCGCGGCGTACAATGAAGGCGTGAGTGGAGCGGTCAGGAATTCGGACGGTCGGCGTGTGCCTCCGTCGGGGGAAAACCACGGCTGGTTTATCGAACGACCAAGTTCGTTTTGTGCTGACCAAAGTCCTGATCAGGATGAAAACAATGATAGAGTTTTGCAACCGGCGTCACTGGCGAAAACTTTTGGGATTGTTGGTTTGCTTCTCGCTGGCTGTTTTTGTATCAACGCAAATTGCGGCCCAAGAGCCGGCGTCTTCCGCGGACCCGGCAACGGTCCCCGTCTCGGTGCTCAGCCAGCCGATCCAAAGATTGGTGTCGGCAAAACCTGGAACTACTCAACCCGAACCCGGTTGGATCGCCCCCCTGCGGCAACAGGACGAACCGTTGTCGGCCGACGAGGTTCGGCAATCCATTAAACGCGGTGTGGATTTCCTAAAAGGGCAACAAAATGAAAATGGCTCTTGGGCTCAATGTAGCTTTTCGGGAGACACGACGGCGTTGTGTACCTTGGCTCTCTTGAATGCCGAAGAAAACCCACAAGATCCCGCGATTCAAAATGGCATTCGGTATCTACTTACCTTGCCGCGAGACAACATTCAAAACTATGTTGTCTCATTGCGCATCATGGCCCTGGCTGCCGCGGATCCAGCCGGCGAAAAATACCGGCGCGAGGTGGCCGCCGATGTGAAACGACTCCTGGAGAGTCAGGTTCCGGCTGGCAAAGGGCGCAACGTTGGCGGTTGGAGCTATGGTTTGTTGCAGTCGTTTGGTGCGGACGCTTCCAATAGCCAATTCGCGTTGCTGGCCTTACACGAAGCATCGCGCATGGGAATTAAAATTCCGCGCGAGAACTGGCTGTTGGCCCAACAGTATTGGCAGGCCTGTTTTGACGAACCAAGTGGGGGATTTTATTACACTGCCGACGGTGGAGACGTGCGGGGAAGTATGGTTTGCGCCGGTATCTCGTCGTGGATCATCATCCAGGAAAATCTGGCGGATGTGGCGAATGAATTTGGTGATGAACGCGCCGTTTGCTGCGGGAACAACGCCGCCCTTAAGCCAGTGGACCGGGCGATTGAGTGGTTGATCGAAAACTATACGGTCAAGTTCAATCCCGTCGGGCGCGGCGGGCACCAGGGGAGTCGCGAGAGTGTCCTGTATTATTTGTACGGCATGGAACGAGCCGGGCGTTTGGCTGGACTCCGATTTTTTGGTCCCCATGACTGGTATCGCGATGGCGCCAAGGAACTCATCTCGCGGCAAAATAGACTTGAAGGAAGCTGGTCCTCGACTGGACATGGCGAAGAGAATGCCAACGTCGGCACACCGCTGGCACTCCTATTTCTCGCCAAAGGCAAACGCCCGGTCGCGATCGGGAAATACAAACACACCGATGGCCAAAATTGGGACCGACATCCCAAGGGGGTGCACTTCCTGACGGAACGGCTCGCAGCTCAATGGAAACAAAAACTGAATTGGCAAACGATTGCTGCGGAAAACGCCAGTGTCGACGATTTATTGGAAGCGCCCGTGCTGTTCTTGACCGGCGTAAATCAATTGCCGATGAACCGCTTGCAAAAGGATAACTTGAAGGCCTACCTAGAAAATGGCGGCTTTTTGTTCGCCGAAGCGTGCCAAGGCGAAGGCTGCGACGGAGCGGCGTTTGATCGGGCCTTTCGGCAGCTGATGGTTGAGCTGTTTCCAGACAGCGCTTTGGAAGCTTTGAACCCCGGTCATCCGATTTGGAATGCGCACTATCCGTTGCTACCCAATGCCGAACGTCCGCTGTTGGGTTTACAAGCCTGCTGCCGGACCAGTGTGATTTATTGTCCGGCGAATTTAAGCTGCTATTGGGCGCTGGATCGCCCCGCGATCGCCGAGGTCGCACCAGCTCGTTTGAAAGCGCGCATCGAGTATTGTGCCCAGTTGGGAGTCAACGTAGTCACCTATGCCACCGGACGGCAGCTCAAAGAAAAAGGTGAGACGCCAAAACTAATCGCGGAACGGGCCGAATTGCTCGCGGATCGAGTACTGGTACTTCCCAAATTGTCACATAATGGCGGAGCAGATGATGCCCCCAACGCGTGGCGAATCATGTTGCTGAACGCCCAAACGACAGGGCTGCGGATCAAGCTGGAAAAGAAGCTGATCTCGCCGCAGCTCGATCAATTGGCCGATCATCCGTTCGTTTTCCTGCATGGCCGCAGCGGATTCAGTTTCACGGCCCAACAACGCAAAGACTTGAGAGCCTATCTGGACGCAGGAGGTTTTATTTTCGCGGACTCGATTTGCTCGGCCCCACAATTTTCGCAGGCCTTCCGCCAGGAAATGAAAGTGATCGTCGGGGAGCCGCTCCAACCGATCCCGGCCGACCATAAAATTTGGGGTGAAGATTTTGGTAGTCGCATCGATCAAGTGACGTTGCGTACGCGCGATTCCAAAGTGCCGGGTGGCTTTCAATCTTCGTTGCGTCGACCAGAACTTGAAGGGCAAACGATCAATGGTCGGTTGGCTGTCGTATTTTCACCCAATGATTTAAGTTGTGCGTTGGAAAACACCGTCGTCTCGCAATGCAACGGCTACACCCATGAAGACGCCCTCCGCATCGGTACGAAGGTAATCCTGTATAGTCTGTTAAGCGACTCTAATTATCAGTGACCGGTAGGGATCGTTGTCGCTTCGACGTGATAGCGGTTGACCGACGAGTTGATTCTTGCGCAACCGTTCATGGCCCTTGCTCGTCGTTCCCGCGTAGGCGGGAATCCAAATCCAGAGTTAGCCAGACTGGAATCCAGAATCCGATCCGGCAGGATTTGCGCCTACGCGGGAACGACTAATATTAACGGAGCGTGAACGGTTAAATTCTTTTTCCCGCTTGCCAAATTTCTTTCTTTCTTCTTTCGCTCGCCAAATTTCGTCTTCCGATCGCGAAATTTCGTCTTCCGATCGCAAAATTTCGTCTTCCCTCTTCCGCTTGCCAAAAATTTCTCCCCCTCGCCCCGCAAATTCGGACGATTGGATTTCGCCATCCGATTCAAGCTGACTCCGAATTTGTGGGGAGTAGGGGGTCGGGGGGGTGAGGGGTTTTTCAACAAAGCAGCATTAATCTCATCAACTACACTTGGGATTTCATTGGAAACTCGGGCGCAAGTGGATCTTGTGAAGGCTCCTCACCCCCCGCCCCCTCTACTCGTAAATTCGGTTCACATTTTAACATATGGCAAAGTCTTCTCAGCCGAAATTACGAGGAGAGGGGG
>JANNWZ010000038.1:0-3462 GCA_031409295.1 Mariniblastus sp. | reverse complement strand
GATTCAACGAATGGAATGTCGATGAGTTAGTGTACCTGGACATCTCGCGCGATAACCAATACGACTCCCGCCGCGACGACACCAAAGTCGCATCGCTGACGGATCCACTCCAGATTTTGGAACGTGTCAGTCAGACTTGTTTCATGCCGTTGACTTGGGGCGGTGGCATTCGCACGTTGGACGACATGCGGCAGCGGTTTGTTCGCGGTGCCGATAAGATCACGATCAACAGTCAAGCGGTAGAAACGCCGGCACTGATTTCAGAAGCCGCCCGGCAATTTGGCAGCCAAGCGATCGTGGTCAGTGTCGATGCCAAAAAAACTGCGACCGGCGACTACGAAGTCATGATCCATGGGGGTCGCGTGGAGACTGAATTGTCGGTGCAAGATTGGGTCGGCATTGCCGAAGCAGCCGGTGCGGGTGAAATCTTCCTGCAATCGCTGGATCAAGATGGAATGGCCGAAGGCTACGATGTCGACTTGATTCGCTTGGTTACTTCCCGCGTAAAAATCCCGGTGGTCGCTTGCAGTGGCGTGGGCCGTTTTGAAGACTATGCCGCCGGCGTCGAGGCCGGTGCGTCCGCCGTCGCCGCCGCAAATTTATGGCATTTCAAAGAGCTGGCGGACCGCGCCGGCAAACGAGCCTTGGCCAAAGCGGGTATCACGGTCCGATTGTGATCGAGCGGAGATCTGCTTCCGCAAATCACAACCGAGCAAAAAAACGTTTGTTTCCAGCATGCAAAAAAACGTTTGTTGCTCGCAAGGGGCAAGTGGTCCGTCAAGCTCAGTAATTAGGGTTGCAACCATTAGCCGTTATTTGGATTTGCGACGGATTCGGTATTGCTGTTTAACGGGCTCAAACGATAAAACGGTTATAGCAATATCGCCAGCTTCTTCGATCACCCCATTGCCCCGACCTCCTGACTTCATCAACACGCTCGCCCCACCCATTCATTCGTTCGCGAACCAGATCCATGAAATACTGCACGAAGTGCACTTACGGCGCGATGGTCGCCACGCCAATCAATTTCGATGATCACGGAGTCTGTTCCGGCTGTCGTGTGGCGGCTCAGAAAGACTCGATCGATTGGGACCGACGCTGGAAATCGTTGGAATCTCTAGTTGACGAATATCGGTCGACCACCAATTATGACTTGGTGATTCCGGTCAGTGGCGGCAAGGACAGCTACTTTCAAACCCACGTCGCGGTCAATCGACTGGGACTAAAACCGTTGTTAGTAACCTACCATGGCAACAACTATTTGCCGGAAGGCGAATACAATCTGCAGCGCATGCGCGAGGTCTTTAGTTGCGATCACCTGATTATTTATCCCGAGATCGACGCGCTGATCAAACTGAATCGGATTGGTTTTTATCTGCAGGGAGATATGAACTGGCACAATCACTGCGGAATCTTTACGTCCCCGATTCAAGTCGCGGTGCGACATAAAATTCCGCTGATGTTGTGGGGTGAACACGGTTTTATGGACCTGGGCGGGATGTATTCGCAACGTGACTTCCCGGAATTTACTGCCAAATTTCGGCTCGAGCATGCGCAGCGAGGATTTGATTGGTACGATTTTACGGATGCCGGTTTGGAGAAACTGGGCCGGAGCGATTTGCAGGAAGGCTTGACGGCGAAAGATCTACTCTGGGCTCAATACCCCAGCGATGATGCCATCGATGCGGTCGGCGTGCGCGGAATTTATTTGAGTAACTTCCTGAACTGGGACGGTCATAACTCGGCTCAGTTAATGACCGAGCTGTACGGTTGGCGACCCGCGCAAACACCCTTCGAGCGGACTTATCGACGGTTTTCCAATCTCGATGATATGCATGAGAATGGTGCTCATGACTATTTGAAGTTTGTCAAATTAGGTTACGGTCGAGGAACCGATCACTCGATGAAAGACATTCGCGCCGGCCGGATGACTCGCGCCGCAGGGATCGAAATGATTCGTCGTTACGATCATGTCAAACCGCTGCGGGATTTGACTCGTTGGTTGGACTATGTAGGAATGAGCGAGGAAGAATTTGATCGAACGTGCGATACGTTCCGCGACCGCCGGGTGTGGCGCGTCGAACATGGTCAGTGGGTGAAAGACAATATCTGGGGCGAGAGTTCCAGTTACGGACCGGTAACTCATCCAGCAGTGCTGGAGAAATTTCAAACTGCGGTGAAGTTTTAATTCCATGGCACTAACAGAAAATGCGATTCGCCCACAGAATTTGCTGCACGGATTGGCGGCGGAAGTCGAAGCCGACCGGCAATGGCTGTTGGCGCGGCAGGATCAGTTTGTCGACGTGACCTGTCCAGTCTGTCGCCAAGCTGGAACTCCAGAATTTACGAAACTGGAATTCCATTATGAATTGTGCCCGCAATGCCGCACGGTGTTTATGAACCCGCGTCCCGCCGAAAAATTGTTGCATGAATTTTATGCGCAGTCCCGGACGTATGCTTACTGGAATCAGCATATTTTTCCGGCCAGCGAAGCGGCGCGGCGAACCAGTATTTTTGTCCCGCGCGCCGAACGGGTGTTGGAGTTTTGCCAACGGTTTGGAATTCGAAGGGGAACACTGCTCGAAATCGGAGCGGGGTTTGGGACGTTTTGTGAAGAAATCCAATCGCGTGAGGTTTTCGAGCGCATCCTCGCACTCGAAATGACCCCCGCTTTGGCGGCATCGTGCGCAAGTCGCGGATTGGAGGTTATTCAAGAACCGATCGAAACCTTGCAATTGCCGGCCGGCAGTATCGATGTCATTGCGGCCTTTGAAACGTTGGAGCATTTGTTCAGTCCGCGGAAGTTTTTGTTGACCATCCATCAGTTATTGGCGCCTCAGGGCTTGGTCGTGATCACCTGTCCGAGCATTGATGGGTTTGATGTCGTGACGTTACAAACTCATTCTGATACGATTGATCATGAGCACGTGAATTATTTGAATCCGGTTTCGCTGCGGCAATTGGCCACCGAATGCGGTTTTAAGGTTCTCGAAATTGTCACGCCGGGCCGCCTGGATGCCGACATTGTTAGAAACAAGGTGTTGGCTGGTGTGATTAATCTGGATGGTCAACCGTGGCTGCAGCGAGTCCTGATTGATCGCTGGGAAACGCTGGGCCAGCCTTTTCAGGAATTCCTGGCTGCCAATAATCTGTCAACTCACATGTGGATGGTTGCGACGAAGCAACCCTAATAGTTTATTTACGATGGCGATTCTGAAGCGCGAAAATGATATCTTTCCGCCCGATCTGTTTGAAGATCCGCAACTACTGGACGATTCCCAGCGTCAATGGTGGTGTTTGTATACTCGTTCCCGGCGCGAAAAGGACCTGACGCGAAAACTGGCCGCGTTTTCGATTCCGCATTACGCACCGGTAATTCCCAAACGATATCGGTCGCCCAATGGTCGCTTGCGAACTTCGTTCGTGCCACTGTTTGCCAGTTACGTGTTCCTCTTGGGGACT
>JANNWZ010000037.1:0-16139 GCA_031409295.1 Mariniblastus sp. | reverse complement strand
TAAATTCACGATTACGGCGAGTTGAGTACATCAAAAACCAGTCCTTTCAACGTCAATCGCCAAACCTGTCGCCCGATAAAAATCCGTGTTTTGCGGGACTTTCTGGCAGTCTGTAGCGGACACAAATAACCATGCCGAGGTATCCTTCGTCGATTACAAAAGTCCGACGCAGTGGTTGCTGACGGCAATCGCCGCAGGCAGAAATCGCTTTGTCCTGGTCGCCAACCGATCATCGTGGGCGCTGAACGGCCATTGCTTCAGCCAGATATTCCGCCATGCGGGGCGTTCACCTTGGTTGTACTTAATTCTGGTTGCCGCGAATAACTAACTCAATAAGAAAAACGATCTCGTGAATGATGAGCAAAAAATAGATTCAGTCAAAGACCTGGTCAAGTCGTTGGACTCAATCGACAACGTATCGCGCTCGCCAGCTGACCAAGTTGCCATCGTTTCGTTCCCCATTGTTGGCGTGGGTGCCTCGGCTGGCGGGTTGGAGGCGTTCACGCAGCTGCTTAAGGCCCTGCCGTTGGACACGGGCATGGGCTTCGTGCTGGTGCAGCATCTCGATCCGGATCACGAAAGTGCACTGACGCAAATACTATCGCGAGCCACTTCTCTGCCGGTATGTGATGTCACGAACAACCAAACGGTGCAGCCCAATTGCGTCTACATCATTCCGCCCGACACGAACCTGAGCATTGTCGAGGGCCTGTTGAAGCTTGAGCCGCGACCGAAGACGCGCACGCCGCATCGGCCCATTGATTCCTTCTTTGAGTCGCTGGCACTGGACCACCGCGAGCGAGCCATCGGCGTCGTATTGTCGGGCACGGCCAGTGACGGCACGTTGGGTCTGGAAGCGATCAAAGTTCAGGGCGGAATCACTTTCGCGCAGGATGATTCGGCCAAGTACGACTCGATGCCGCGCAGCGCTGTGGCGGCGGGATGCGTGGACCTCGTGCTTTCGCCGTCAGACATCGCGCTCGAACTCGCGCGGATTGCGAAACATCCCTATGTCGCTGGGCAACCACTCGAACTCTCGGCCCGTGCGCCAGAGGATCTCGAGGAAGCAACTGCGCACCAAGACAATGATACGCAGTTACTTTCCGGCAGTAACGGATCGCCGCGCACAGGAGCCGAGTCCAAGGCCGCGAAGGACGCAGACGACGGCTACGCCCAAACCCTGTCGCTCCTGCGTAATCATTCCGGCGTGGATTTCTCACTCTACAAGTCCAGCACCATCGAGCGGCGCATCGCCCGGCGGCTGGTGATCAGTAAGCAGAACACGCTGGAAGATTATGCCACGTATTTGCGAGGCAACGCCAAGGAGCTCGATGCGCTTTGCACCGACGTGCTCATCAGCGTGACGAGCTTCTTCCGCAACCCCGAAGCGTTCGAGGCGCTCCAGCGCGACGTTCTGCCCAACCTCCTGAAGCAGCCAGGCGACGATCCCATTCGCGTCTGGGTGCCGGGTTGCTCCACCGGACAAGAGGCATATTCCATCGCCATCGCCTTCCTGGAGTCGGCGGAGAAGGCACCGCGCGGACGCAACCTGCAGGTGTTCGCCACCGACCTCAACGAAAAGTTATTGGACAAGGCTCGGTTCGGGCTCTACCCCAAGAGCCTCTCGGAGGAAATCAGCCCCGAGCGTCTGCGCCGGTTCTTCGTCGAAGAGCAGGGAGGCTATCGCGTCGGCAAGTCGCTGCGCGAGATGGTCGTCTTCGCGCGGCAGAATCTGTTCGCCGATCCCCCCTTCTCGCGGATGGACCTGATCAGTTGTCGCAACCTGTTGATCTATCTCGGACCGACCTTACAGAAGAAGGCGATCCCGACATTTCATTACGCGCTCAAGCCGGGAGGGTTCCTACTGCTGGGCGCGTCGGAATCGGTCGGCGGCTTCACCGAACTGTTTGAGCCGGTCGATCGAAAATACAAAATCTATTCCAAGAAGGCGGCACCGACCCCGGCGTTTCATTTGCCGTCCAGCCGCGAGCACGGTGAGCGGTCTTCCATCGGGCGGCGGGCAGCCGCTCCTCAGGTGGAGCAGCCGCATCCGGCGGACGGTTTGAGTAGCGAGTTGAGCGCTCAGCGCGAGGCGGACCGTATCACAGTCAACCAGTTCGCGCCACCGGGAGTGCTCGTCAGTGCCGACTTGCAGGTTCTGCAATTTCGCGGCTCGACCGGTGCGTTCCTCGAACCGCCAATAGGCAAGGCGAGCTTCAACGTGTTGAAGATGGCGCGGGAGGGCCTGATGCTGCCGCTCCGCGCCGCGATCAACGAAGCCAAAAAGGAAAACAAGACCACGCGCAGGGAAAACGTCCGTGTGAAGCAAGACGGCCAGGCCCGCGCGGTGAATCTGGAGATCATCCCGCTCAAGAACCTGCCCGAACCCTGCTTCTTGATCCTGTTTGAGGAGGCTGACAAGGCTGGCCGCACGCCGTTGCGCGAACAGCCAGCCAAACTGCCGATCAGCAAACATGAGGAAGCCAACCTGATCGCCGAACTGGAAACCGACCTCTCCGAAACCCGCGAGTACCTCCAGGCCATTCAGGAACAGCACGAGGCGGCCAACGAGGAACTCCAGGCGTCCAGCGAGGAAATTCAGTCCGCCAACGAAGAACTGCAAAGCATCAACGAGGAACTGGAGACTTCCAAGGAAGAGCTGGAGTCGTCCAACGAAGAGCTGTCCACCCTCAACGAGGAGATGACTCACCGGAACTCCGAGCTGAACGGTCTCAACAACGATCTGGTCAATTTCCAGAACTCGACGAGGCTGGTCGTCCTGCTGCTGGGGCGAGATCTGACGATCCGGCGTTTCAGCCCGCAGGCGGAAAAGCAGTTCGATCTGCGGCACACCGACGTGGGGCGGCCGATCAGTCACATCCGGCACAACCTGGTTCACGCGGACGACGCGAATACGCCGCTCGATCTGGAAACGCTGTGTCTCGAAGTCATCACTTCGGTGAGCGAGCAGGAGCACGAGGTGCGGGACAAAGCCGGGCTCTGGCACTCGCTGCGATTGCGACCCTACACGACGCTCGATCACAAGATCGACGGGGCGGTGCTGTTGCTGTTGGAAATCGACGAGCTCAAGCACAGCAAGCAAGCCGTCGCCGCCGCGCGCGATTACGCCGAGAACATCGTCGAGACCGTGCGCGATCCGCTGCTCGTGCTCGACAGCGACCTGCGGATTGTCAGCGCCAATCGCGCCTTCTACCGCGTGTTTCGTGTCGAGCCTGCCGAAACGGTCAGCACGTTCATCTATGACCTGGGCAACCGCCAGTGGGACATCCCGCGCCTGCGCGAACTGCTCGAGGAAATTCTGCCACAGAGTAAAACCGTCGAAGACTTCGCGGTCGAGCACAACTTCGAGCAACTGGGCCAACGCACCATGCTGCTCAACGCCCGGACGATCCTGAACCCATTGCAAAAGACCGAACGGATCCTGCTGGCCATCGAGGACATCACCGAGCGCAAGCGCGCCAAAGCGACGATGGCGCATCTGGCCGCGGTGGTCATGTCTTCTAAAGATTCCATCCTCAGCCAAGACCTCAACGGCATCATCACAAGTTGGAACCGGGGCGCGGAACGGCTCTTTGGTTACACCGAGCACGAAGCGGTCGGCCAACCCGTGATGATGCTCATTCCGCCAGACCGACTCGACAAAGAGCGTTCCATTCTTGACCGGATTCGCCGCGGAGAGGCCATCGAGAATTACGAAACCGTGCGTCAAAGCAAAGACGGCACGCTGTTCGACATTTCGCTGACGGTGTCTCCCCTCAATAACGAACAGGGGCAGATTATCGGTGCCTCGAAAATCGCTCGCGACATCACCGAACAGAAACACTTGGAAGAAAAGCTGCACGCCTCGGAAGCCATGTACCGCCGACTCTTCGAGACGGCCAAGGACGGCGTGCTTATCCTCGACGCCAACAACGGCCGGATCCTCGAAGCCAACCCGTTCATGACCGAGCTGTCGGGTTACTCCACGGACGAGTTCATCGGCAAGGAACTGTGGGAGATCGGCCTGTTTCGCGACCAACCCGCCAACGAAGCCGCCTTTCGAGACCTGCAACACAACGGCTATGTCCGCTATGACCACTTGCCGCTCAAATCCAAGAACGGACAGCCGGCCGAGGTCGAGTTCGTCAGCAACGTCTATCAATGGGATCACTGGCAAGTCGCGCAGTGCAACATCCGGGACATCAGCGTCCGCAGCCGCTTGGAAAAGCAGACGCAGAAGCAAGCGGCCGAGTTGTCGGACCTGCATCGACGAAAAGACGAATTCCTGGCGATGCTCAGCCATGAACTACGGAGCCCGCTGGCACCCATCGCCAATGCCGTGCAGTTACTCGGCCTTCAACGCGGAAACGAAAACCGGATTCAGCAGCAGGCTCGGGGAATCATTGAGCGACAATCCGCCCAGTTGCAACATCTGGTCGATGACCTACTCGAAGTCTCCCGCATCACCACGGGACGAATTCAATTGCGTCAAAATCCGGTCGCGATCGAGGGTATCGTCGAAAGTGCGGTTGAAGCGGTTCGTCCACTGATCGAGCAAAATCGCCATGAATTTACGGTGTCACTGCCGACCGATCCGATCTGGTTAAATGCTGATGCGGCGCGACTGGAACAAGTGCTGGTGAACTTGCTGACCAACGCAGTCAAGTTTACCGATGCAGGCGGGCACATCTGGCTGACCGTCCAACGAGAAGCCGATAGGTGTGTCTTGAGCGTGCGGGATACGGGAGTCGGAATTAGCGCAACACTCCTACCGAAGATTTTCGAACTTTTTACCCAATCAGAACGCTCTCTCGACCGATCTGAAGGAGGATTGGGAATCGGTTTGGCGCTAGTTCAGCAGATCACCGAGTTACATGGTGGTAGTGTCCAAGCCACCAGTGTTGAGGGGGAAGGCAGTGAGTTTGTCGTTCGATTGCCCATGTTGCCGGCCAACGTTGCATCGGCGGAACCATTGCTGCCAAGTACCACACCACCAAAAACTTGCAGCCTGCGAGTGTTAATGGTGGACGACAACGTCGATACAGTACTGAGTTTCTCAATTTTGTTACGTGCGGCTGGACATGAGGTTCGAACGGCACATGACGGTCCAGCGGCTATCCAAGTCGCACTCGAATACCAACCCGATGTCGTTTTTTTAGACATTGGCCTACCCGGATTGAGCGGTTACGAAGTTGCCAAACGAATTCGGCAGGAACGCACGCTCAAAAACGTCGTGCTGGTTGCCTTGACTGGCTATGGTCAGAACTCGGACCGTCAGACCGCACTCGAGGCAGGATTCGATCATCATCTGATTAAACCGGCCCGGTTTGCCCAGCTGAAGCAGATTCTGGCAACTGTCACGCCGAAGGAAACTTAAACTTTTCGGTTCAAGAAATCGGAGCTGGGTTTAGTTAAGGTTGTGCCCCATTCCCAAAAATACTTGGGTTGCCAGGAAGTTACGATACTTGTTTTTTTTCGGGCGGGCGATTTCGGGCGACCGGAGAGCGATTGTGATCGGCTTGCGAATGATTGGGTCGAACTGCGACCATCCCGAGCTTTCAGAATGCAGCGTCACATTACCGACTCTTTCCAATTGTAACCACCGCTCGATTATTGCGCGCAAATTCGATTGCTTTACTCGGCATCTGCAATCGCCCAAGCATGGCACACCAATTGCTCTATTGGTTTACGAGCGCCGCCTTGATCTGCTTGTTTTGAGTGAATCGAAAAAACAGTTCTGCGTTTCGGCCTCTGCCCACATCGAACTTGGTGCGCCATCCAGAAAAAAGGAGACCTAAGATGCTCGGTACAATTCTGCTTGTGATTTTGATTTTGATGTTGCTCGGAGCTTTGCCATCTTGGTCGCACAGTAAAAACTGGGGGTATGGACCCAGCGGTGGTCTTGGATTGGTGGTCGTCATCCTGTTAATCCTGGTGATTTTGGGCCGCATTTAGCGTGGATTCCCTAACCGCGCTCGATGCAAAGAAAATTGCACATCGGTTCAAGTACACCACTTCAAACCAAAGGAACACTGTTATGTCACGAAAGACTGGGATTTTTTTACTGGCTGGAGTACTGATGTCCGGCGGATGCGAAACACAGCCGACCGACAGTATCCCTGGAAAAGTTACATCGCAAGATGTACGCCGCGACGCCAGCAAGGCCGTCAATTCAGCGGTCGAGTTTTCTCAACAGGCCAAAGTCGACTTTCAGAATAACCTTGATACTGGGCTGAAAAAATTGGAGGCCGAGATGGCCACACTTCGTGAAAAGGGACGCGATCTGAAGGACGATGCCAAAACCAATTGGGATCAGAAAATGGCCGACTTGGAAGTAAAACGGGACGCCACCCGCTCGAAATTGATCGAGCTTCAAACATCGACCGCAGCAGCCTGGAAAGATATGCAAACCGGAGCTCAGTCGGCGTGGGAAGAATTGGAATCGGCCTTTCGAGACGCATCAAGAGAGTTTTGATCAAACGAATATTGTTGACACAAATACAAAATCGAACCCTAGAAAGTAGAGCTGCTAACATGAGTGGAAAAACTGATGTGGTCAAAGGTCGGATCAAAGAGGCCGCTGGTGCGTTGACCGACAACGACAAACTTCGCGCCGAAGGTCAAAAAGACCAAGTCGTCGGAAGTATCAAACAAACCGTACAAAAGGTTGCCGATAAAGTGAAACAAGCCGTCAAAAAAGCTGGCAAATAGTTTGACGAACAGCGGTAAATCTTCCTTCGTGATTAATGATTTTTAAAGGAGACTGATCAATGTCAGATAAACGCAGCCAACAGAATACGCACGATACGGGATCATCGACAGCGCGGGCTCGAGACGATTTGCGGACAGCTTCTAAAAAGAAGAAGCCCTATGACCAACGCGACGAAGGCCGCGACAAGAAAGACGTGCAAGATAAAATCGAAAAAACGCTGGTGAGCCGTCAAAGGATTGAGAAAAATGTTTGAGGCACGGGATTGAAGTTCGGGCATTGCCGTACGAATGAAGAAGAAGTGGAATTGAAACCCCCACGGAAATCCCCTTTGTTACGACAGCGGAACAAGATCCTAATTTACTGTTTTAGCGAACTCAAATCACGTCAAGTAGTTTGGGTTCGCAGTTGCTTGGGCAGGCGGCTGGTTGAATCGTGTTCGGGTTTCTCCCCCTTCATTTTCCCAGCGTTCGAGAGCTTGCTGCTTAAACGACTGTGTTTTGCCGGATGAAGTTTGGTCCAGAAAAGAACTAATCGTTTCATAGGGAACCGCGTTCCACAACTCAATCGCGGGCAAATCGCGGCGATCGCGCTGATAACCAAGAATACTGACCGACGAGGTCCTCAGCAAAAAAGGCTGCGCCTGAGCGACGGTTAATCCGATCCAACGGGCCACCAACACCCGGCCAACATGGCTGTGCGAGAAGAGTGCCACATTTCCAGTTAAAGATTTGAGACGCGCGATTAAGCGATCAACGCGAACCGAGATTTGGGCCGGCGATTCTCCGTTTGGCGAACCATCGCGAAACAGATTCCAGTCGGCGCGTTCGACCAGGATTTCGGCTGTCGTCCGACCTTCGTCATCGCCGTTGTCCCACTCGATCAAATCCGGTTCGACTTCGACGGGTAGATTTAATCCTGCCAATTCGCCAGTCTGCCTGGCCCGTTGGAGGGGACTGGTCAAAACATGAGAAAACGAAACGTCGCGCAAACAGGCTCCCAACTGTCGGGCCGTTTCGCATCCGTATGCAGTCAACGGAATATCGGTCCGGCCGGTGAATTGTCCCGAACGCGACCACGTCGTCTCGCCGTGTCGGATGAAGAACAGTTTCAACGCGGCATTTGGATCGGACTCAACAGGCTGCCGCGTTGTTGATGATTGCAATTCGGGTGGAGATGCGTTTTCCAGGGAGTTCATGTTGCGATTCATCATAGTTTCACTTTCGCCATTTCCAATCGCGAATCTCTGGCATGTCTTCGCCATGCTCCGCGATGTATTGTTTATGTTCGATCAATTTGTCGCGCGTCAATTGCAACAAGTCGGCGGCTCGAGCGCCCCACTGCGGCAGACGGTGGATGACATCGGCAACCAGGTGAAACCGATCCAGGTCATTGAGTACGACCATATCAAAGGGTGTGGTCGTGGTGCCCTCTTCCTTGAAGCCGCGGACATGTAGATTTTTGTGATTGGTGCGACGATACGTTAGTCGATGAATCAACATCGGATAACCGTGAAAGGCAAAGATGATCGGTTTGTCTTTGCTGAACAGCTCATCAAACTCTGGATCACTCAAACCATGCGGGTGTTCACTGGCCGGTTGTAATTTCATTAGATCCACCACGTTGACGACCCGGACCTTTAGATCCGGCAAATGTTCCCGCAATAAATCGGCGGCCGCCAACGTTTCGAGGGTCGGAACATCACCACAACAGGCCAGCACGACATCCGGTTCAGCGTTGTGATTGTTGCTGGCCCAAGTCCAAACACCAATGCCAGCCGAGCAGTGTTTAACGGCGGCGTCCATGTCAAGCCATTGCAACGCTGGTTGCTTGCCGGCAATCACGACGTTTACATAATTACGGCTGCGTAAACAATGATCGGTGACCGACAGCAAAGTGTTCGCATCGGGCGGCAAATAGACTCGCACAATGGACGCCTTTTTATTAACCACAATGTCGATGAAACCTGGGTCTTGATGGCTGAACCCATTATGATCTTGACGCCATACATGCGACGATAACAAATAGTTCAACGAGGCGATTGGACGTCGCCAAGGGATGCTTTCACAAACGTCCAGCCATTTCGCATGTTGATTGAACATCGAATCGACAATATGAATGAATGCTTCGTAGCAGGAAAAGAAACCGTGTCGGCCCGTCAACAGGTATCCTTCCAACCAGCCCTGACATTGATGTTCACTTAAGACTTCCATTACGCGACCATCGGGAGCAACATTTTCGTCGCTGGGCCAGATCTCGGCCGTCGAGCAACGATTGGTGACTTCAAAAACAGAGTTCCAGCGGTTGGAATTAGTTTCGTCAGGACTAAAGACGCGGAAGTCATGCGGATTGAGCCGGATTACATCGCGGATCAATTTTCCCTGTTCGCGGGTCGATTCGCCAAACGCTCGGCCCGGCTGTTTCACTTCCACGGCATAGTCGCGAAAATCAGGCAGATTCAAGTCGCGCAACAGTAGTCCACCATTGGCATGAGGATTGGCACTCATCCGACGTTCGCCGTGCGGCGCCAGCTCGGCAAATTCGCGACGAAATTTTCCGAGTTCGTCAAAAAGTTCTGTCGGTCGATAACTGTGCAACCAATCGCTCAAGATTTGCACATGTCCCGGCTGGCTCATGTCACCCATCGGTACTTGATGCGAGCGGAAAGTCCCCTCGGCTGGTTTACCATCGACTACTTGGGGACCGGTCCAGCCTTTGGGTGAACGCAAAATAATCATGGGCCAACGGGGGCGTCTGGTGAACCCATTGAGACGAGCATCCGTTTGGATCTGCTTGATCTCGGCGATCGCGATATCGAGCGTGGCTGCCATCCGTTGATGCATCTCGGCAGGATCGTCCCCTTCCACAAAATAGGGTGTATAACCATAACCCCGCAAGAGTGATTCGAGTTCGTTGTGTGGGATGCGAGCCAACATCGTGGGACCCGCGATCTTGTAACCATTCAAGTGCAGAATCGGCAGCACCGCGCCATCACAAACCGGATTGAGAAATTTGTTAGAGTGCCAACTGGTCGCCAGCGGCCCCGTTTCAGCTTCACCGTCACCCACGACGCAAGCCACTAACAGATTTGGATTGTCGAAGGCTGCCCCGAACGCGTGCGACAATGCATATCCCAGTTCTCCCCCCTCATGAATGGAACCTGGGGTTTCCGGAGCGACATGGCTGGGAATTCCGCCCGGAAAAGAAAACTGCTTAAACAGCCGCTGCATCCCGGCTTCGTCCTGCGAGATGTGTGGATAGACTTCGCTGTACGTGCCTTCGAGGTAAGCGTTGGCTACCATTCCTGGCCCTCCGTGTCCTGGACCGGTGATATAAATGACATTTAGCTCGTGTTCTTTTATCACCCGATTCAAGTGGACATAAATCAGATTCAATCCAGGAACTGTTCCCCAGTGCCCCAGTAATCGCGGTTTGATGTGAGCTAATTCCAGTGGACGCCGCAACAATGGATTGTCGGACAAATAGATCTGACCCACCGACAAGTAGTTTGCGGCCCGCCAGTACGCGTCGAGCTTGGTCGCCAGTTCGGCGCTGAGTGGTTGTAACTTCGAAGTCATGATTGTTCCAAAAATTGGTAAACCGATTGCGCCATCAGCAGTTCTTCATCGGTTTTAACAACTCGAACGGTCACGCAGCTATCGGGGAGAGAAATAACCGAGGCCTGTTGGGAATTTAAAGCGTCATCAATTTTTATTCCGAGAAAGCTCAGGCCGCGACAGATCCGAGACCGGATGCTGTCACAGTTTTCGCCAATTCCCCCAGAGAACACGAGTGTATCGAGTCCGTCCAACACGGCCGCATACGAGCCAATCCACTTCTTCGTTTGGTAACAGAACATCGCGATCGCGTCGGCTGCGCGCGAATCAGTCTCTTCCAAGGCCAGCAATTCCCGCATGTCGGAACTGCTCTCAGAGATTCCCAACATTCCCGATTGTTGATTAATGAGTTGATCAAACTGCTCGGTCGTAAGTCCCTCGGACCGTCCTAAATGCGCGACCAGTCCGGGATCGAGATCACCGGAGCGCGTGCCCATCATCAAACCGGCGGCAGGAGTAAAGCCCATACTGGTATCGACGCAGCGACCCTCTTGAACCGCCGCCAGACTTGCACCGTTTCCCAAATGAGCCAGAATCAAACGACCTCGCGCTGCTGCCGAACCCGCTTGGCGATCCAGTTCTTGCAACAAAAATTCATACGACAAACCATGAAAACCATACCGGCGAATTCCCTGCTTGGCGTAGCGCCGCGGAATGGGGAGCAGCTGTGCCAAAGGAGGAAGGTTGTGGTGGAAAGCGGTGTCAAAACAGGCAATCTGCCTCATCGTCGGGAATCGTTGTCTGAAAAGACGGATTAAGTCGATTTCGGCCGGCAGATGTTCCGAAGCCCAAGGGCGGAAACGTTGCAACTCATCCATCAATTCGGCGGTGATCCGTTGCGGCCGAGAGTAATTGGGACCGCCATGCACCACGCGATGGACTGTCGCAAGAATCTTCTCGGCTTGGCCGATTTCATTGAGTTGGCCTAATAGGAATTCGAAACAACTGGCGTGATCGGGAGTTGTCAGTGTCGAAGTTTTACGTTGCGGATCGCCAATTCGATGGAGCGTGAATTTCGATTCGGCTGTGCCGATTCGATCAATCGAACCGGACCACTGTCGAACCGGATTCGCCAGACCACTGAACAGCGCAAACTTTAGGCTGGACGAACCAGCATTGATCGCCAAGACAAGTTCAGATTCATTTCCAGGTTGGCGATCGATTGCCGCGTTCGGGAATTTTTGCGTTGAAGGGTCGCTCATGTACTGGCCTGTTTCGGCATTGCTTGTTCGAAGCGGGATTGTCGGTTAACTGCCCAACGCTGGATTAGTTTCACGAATTCGATGACCACCAATGGCGCAAGTGAACAAGTCGCGATTACTCCCCATTCCGAAATTGTTGGCGGCACCGTGCGCAGCACCTTCTGCAAAAGTGGTGTGGAAACAGCGGCGATTTGTAGCAGGAGACAAACTCCCACGGCTCCCCACAGCCAACGATTCGCGAACAGGCGACTGGTCAACGCGGATTTCATTTGAGAGCGTGCGTTAAAGGCGTGAAATATTTGAGCCAGGGCCAACGTCATGAACGCCATGGTGGTTGCCCGCTGCAACCCCTCACCTTCGGTTCCATGCCATGACAAACCCAAACCAAATGCGAGCAATGTGACGGCGGCCAGTAATAATCCTTGCCAAATAATCAGGACGACAAACGGCCAGGGGAGCAGTGACTCTTGCGGATCGCGTGGGGCGCGTTTCATAACGTCCGGTGCTGAGGGCTCCAATGCGAGAGCAAAGGCAGGAAAAATGTCCGTGATCAGGTTGAGCCACAAAATCTGTAAGGCCACTAAAGGCAGCGGCCAGCCGATCATCAAGGCAAAAAACACGGTCAGAATTTCCGAAAAATTGCAAGACAGCAGATAGTGAATGAAGCGCAGAATGTTTCCATAAATGATTCGCCCTTGTTCGATAGCGCTGACGATCGTAGCAAAGTTGTCATCCGTAATTACCATGTCAGCGTTTTCTTTGGCGACTTCGGTACCTTTGATACCCATGGCAATTCCGATATCGGCCTGTTTTAAGGCGGGCGCGTCATTGACACCGTCTCCGGTCATGGCGACAACGTGACCTTGTTGTTGCAATGCTGCGACAATCTGCAGTTTGTGTGCTGGCGAGACACGCGCAAACACAGCGGTGTCGGCGACGGTTCGTTGCCAACCGGCGGGGTCCAAATTTGCCAATTCGCGACCATGAACTGTGCGTAATGCTTGACCTGAATGATCTACGTCAATTCCCACCTGGCGGGCAATTTCGGCGGCTGTTATTTTCTGGTCGCCGGTAATCATGACGGTTCGAATTCCTGCTTCGCGGCAGGTGGCAATTGCGGCCTGGGCTTCTTCACGAAGTGGATCACTCATACCGACCAAGCCGACAAAAACCAAATCACGAGAAAAATCCGATTCATCATAACTACTGGGCAGGACACGATAGGCCAAGCCAAGTACACGTAGCGCAGCGCCAGCCAATTGCTCGTTCGTCTTTTTCCAACGCTCCCGATCATCCGGCGTCAATGGCGTAATTCCGTTGGCACCCCGGTGAGCGCTACTGGTCTCGATCATCGTCGAAGGAGCACCTTTGACAAAGGCCACTGTTTCAGCATGCGGCGTACGATGCACGGTGACCATGCGCTTGGTAGCGCTGTCAAAGGGAATCTCACTGATGCGAGGATACTCTCCTGCCAAAGTTTCGCGGTTCATGAGGGCCTTTTCTGCCGCCACGATCAACGCCGCTTCGGTTGGGTCTCCCAGCACAATTTCGCTACCGTTTTGGCGTTCAACTTTTGCATCGTTGCATAACAATCCGATGCGCAACGCCGAAGCCAAGTGTTCATCAGCCTGTGGATCGACAGAGGCACCGCTGTGTTGAAAAATGCCTATCGGTGAATAGCCGGTACCCGTTACGTCGATCCGGCGTTGATCCAGCCAGAAAACGCACGCCGTCATTTCATTTTTGGTCAAGGTCCCAGTCTTGTCAGTACAGATAATTGTGGTCGATCCCAACGTCTCGACAGCCGGCAGCCGACGCACTAACGCTCGCTGGCGGGCCATGCGTCGCATACCGAGTGCCAAGGTCATCGTGGCCACAGCGGGCAGACCTTCGGGGACAGCAGCAATCGCCAACGACAGCCCAATTTCGAACATGGGCCAGAAGTCGGTCACTCCGCGCAGCCAGCCTGCCACCACAATAATACTGCACAACACTAGCGTAATGAAAGTGAGCATCCGACCGAGTCCCGCCAGTTTTTTTTCCAGCGGCGTTGCGCGAGTGGTGGCTTCGTCGATCAACGCACCAATTTTACCAACCTCGGTTGTCATTCCCGTGGCCGTCACGAGTAACCTTCCACGACCGTCCGTAATCGTGGTCCCCAGGAAGGCCATGTTGGTTCGATCGCCGAGTGCAGGATTGTCCTCGTCGAGTGGCTCGCATACTTTTGAAACCGAGTTCGACTCACCTGTCAGCGCTGCTTCTTCAATCCGAATTCGGACACTCTCGACGATCCGACCGTCGGCCGGCACCCGCGCACCGGCGGCCAAAATAATCAGGTCTCCGGGCACGAGTTCGGCAGCAGGAATTTCGCTTTCGCGACCATCGCGAATGACATGCGCGTGCGGTACCGACTGTTTTTGCAGCGCGGACAAAGCCTGCGCGGCCTTCCATTCGGTCAGAAATCCGATGGTTGCGTTGATGAAAATGACAACCAGGATGGCCATCGCTTCCAGGTTGTCGCCCATGGCAAAAGCAATTACCGTGGCTGCCACCAACAAGGCTACAATGAGGCTACGGAACTGTGCCAACAGGATCTCAAGAGTGGAGCGATGTTGGGCCTGGATTAGCAAATTGGGACCAATTTTTACCAGTCTCGCGGCGGCTTCAGACTGACTCAGCCCTTGCTGTTCATCGGACCGTTGAAGCCGGAATGCCTCGATCAGCGTTAACTTAGTCCAGTCGATCGCCGGCGACGGGCGCTCATCGCTAACGCCAAATCCTGCATTGGTCGCTGGCATTTGTGCTGTTGAATCCATAAAAACCATTTACCAGATCACGTACCAACTTCGTCGTTTTCTCGACGCGGGCAACGTCCACACGAAGTTCGTGCACGCGCCATGAATTGAAGGCAATTCGCGTGCCAGATCCAGTGGGCACTCGCTCAAACATTGAAAAACAAATTATCGGGTAAACTTGAGAGTTTGAAAAATTCTCGAAAGCGTGCGAATCAGCCCATCCTCGGCTAAGGCATTTTAGGAAATATCAACCTGGGAGTCTTGATGCTCGGTCGGTGGTTTTGCATCCGGTGGTAGGATCACGGCATCGAGCTGGGGCGCAGCTGCGTCTTGGTCTTCGATATCATGCAGTAATTCCAATACATTGCGTTCGATCATCACGCAAATGCTGTCCAGTGGCAAAAAATCGATGCGTTCGGTACTAAATGGGTTTTGCAATTCCATGCCAATTCGATCCAGCGACAACAGCGGGTAGGCCAATAGCATGACGTAGATTGGTACCATCCATAGTTGACTCGTACTTTGCCGAGCCGCCAGTAAGACTGCGGATTCGGGTTGAAAATCTTGCATCAGCCCCAGTGGGAGGGTGATTAAAAACATGAAAATGAATTGTCGCACCTGGATTGCACTTGATCGGGCCAAAGGCGTTCGCAAAATTCGTTCGCAGCCACCAAGGTTGTCGATTAACCGGGCTCGTTGCTCTTCAGCAATCTGAAATGCGAACCCGTCCATGTCCATGCTACGAGCTTCATGAAGTAATGCCGCTATTTCACTCGAAACGGCATTCGGCATATGTTCCGCTTTTTCAATCCAAACACGGCTCTCATCAGAAAGCAGTCGGTGCAGTTCCGGGAAACTGCGCTGGTCGCGCAGACTTCGGCGGCAAACGTGCGGATAGACAGCGATCCAACGAACGAATCGCGACCGCCAGCGATTATTTCGGGGACCATACGTCAATCCTGAAACAGCCAAATTTCTTGTTTGGTTAACAATCCCGCCCCACAAAATTCTGGCTTCCCACCAACGACTATAACCCGCGTTCACACGCAACACTAACAGCAACCCCAATACGGCGCCAGCGGCTTCAAAAGGACTGACTGGAAAATTTAGATCAAAGTTGAATCGAGTCTTAACATTGTGAACCAGAAAAACAATCGCGGCCGCCAATATTCCAAATCCGATGACGTCCAGTACGACTCGCGGCGCGACCGAACCCCGAATAACAAATGTTCCCAGCCAATATGAATAGGAGAGTGTGCTATTGGATTCAAGGGTTTGGTCCGCGGAGGAATCCACAGCAGAATTGGAAGTTACTTCTGTCGCATTCATGAATTTCTGCGGCCGTGCCCCGATTTTCAATTAGTATTCTGCGACAACCAACTTGGCAACCGACAAATCGCCTTCGCCAAAATTAAACTCTGTCGCTCCACACAGTTGTCGACTGGCTTTATCAAGTAGCAATTCATGTACCAAAGGAACATTTTAGTTCGAACCCATTCCAATCGGCCGAAGCAATGAAGTTTCGCAGCTCGCTTAGGTCTGGCAACGACCATCCAGGAAGATTACAGGCCGATTGGGTGCCTGTGGAAATTGGGGAATCGACGTGCCACTAGGGTGAACTATTAGCAAAAAAAAGTACCAGGGAGTGTCGGGAAAAACCGGTTTGGAACAGAGAATGAAAGAGTCGAACGAAAATGGTCTAGCCAACGACTTCTGCCAGCGGTAGTCATGTCAGCTTGCTCGCCCGCAGTCGCCTAGCATTGACGATTATCGAAACTGAACTGAAGCTCATCGCGGCAGCGGCGATCATCGGGTT
>JANNWZ010000036.1:0-6409 GCA_031409295.1 Mariniblastus sp. | reverse complement strand
GAGACATGTGATCGCGACCAAGTGACCTATAACAATGGATCGAGAAATGATCATAATGAATCCTCTTTACTCGGAAGTGCCACGGACCGAAATTGGAACTGATAGGAATTCGAAACTTTGAGTGTAGAATCAGAAAATGATATCTGCCTAAAGCTACCTCAACTACCTTTGTAACTAAATACTGGGACGGATTCTACCACTCGACAACAGAAATATCAAGATCTTGGCAAAAAATCTTGTTCGAATAAGGGTAACCAATGTTCCATAAAACATAGTGATTGCTGCCGAGTTTTGAGGTGACTGTCGTTTGTCAGTTTTGCGTGTTCATGGTATTTCGCATCAACGGCCGGGCAAATTTTAATTGAATTGGCGGTGGAATTCCAAAAATGCCCAAGAAAACAGCCACCCCAAGGAGTGTCGAGTTACCGATACTTCAGCCCGGGAAAAACAACGTCGGTGCGAGTCAACCAAAATCGGGACGCGGTCGTATTCGCGCTTGTGTCCTGATCTTTGTTCACCTGGTTATTCTTGCCCACATAACTCACTATTGGAAATTCGGTCGGTCGGTTTCACCCGTCGAACCCTCCGAGGCCATGTACACCATTGAACTTGGGCAATTGAATGCCGGGGCAATCTTCTTTGGACTTGCAATTTTGAGCACGATGATTTTTGGACGGTTCTTTTGTGGATGGGGCTGTCATATCGTGGCATTGCAGGACTTGAGCGGATACCTGTTGCAGCGCATCGGCTTGCGACCCAAACCATTGCGAAGCCGACTGTTGGCACTGGTTCCATTTGCATTGGCTTTCTACATGTTTTTTTGGGAGACAATAAAACGGCTTTGGCGGGGAGAACAGCACCCTGGCTTTTCAAATTATTTAATGACCGAAGAATTCTGGAAAACGTTTCCTGGGCCGGCTGTTTCAATCCTGACTTTTGCCGTCTGTGGCGGGTTGATCGTGTACCTGCTGGGAAACAAGGGATTTTGTACTTATGCCTGTCCCTACGGTGCGTTCTTTTCGGTTGCGGATCGGTTGGCGTTAGGCCGTATCCGGGTTACGGATGCTTGTCACCAATGCGGGCAATGCACTGCTCACTGCACTTCTAATGTTCAGGTTCATGCTGAAGTGCGAGATTTTGGCATGGTTGTTGATCCAGGGTGCATGAAATGCATGGATTGCGTTAGCGTTTGTCCAAATGACGCGCTCTATTTCGGACTGACAGAAAGATCAGGCTCAGTTGCTTCGAGTAGCACTCTACCAATTTTGAATAAACCGCCCAGGAGCAAAAAAACATATGATTTTTCATGGGCCGAAGAGTTGACCGGTTTGACCGTGGCGGGTGTTACTGTGTACGCGGTTCGAGGGCTCTACGATATCACCCCGCTATTACTGTCAGTCGGAGTCGGCGTAATCACGGCCTATCTGACCATTCAATTTTTCCGAATTTTTCGCAAACGTGATCAGCGGCTTCAGAATCTTCAGCTCAAACGAAATGGTCGCCTCACGAAAACGGGTCGGTTGACGGTTGTCTTGCTTTGTGCCTGGTTCGCCTTTGTTGTTCACAGCTTTTTTGTGCAATACCATCGCTACCAAGGCCGCAAACATTTGAGTCACATAACTGAAACGTGGTCGGACCTATTTAACGGAAGCGCACAAAAGCGTCTCACCCAAGAAGACCGGGCGAATATCGACAAAGCTATCAAGAGCTTTCGATTCACGGATCGGATCGGGATCGTGGATGTAGTTGAAGTCAAGCTTGGACTGGCGATTGGAAGCCTGATGAATGGCGACCTGGAATCCGCCGAGAAATACCTTCGCCAGGCTTACGATTGCAATGCATCGGCAGCCCGCGAATTGATCAGGGAGTTTCTGGTGACTCAGGACCGTCAGGCAGAAGCAGCAGAAATCCAATGAGACATTTTTTGACATACGGCTGAAATGAACTGTCTTTCTTTCACGACGGTGGCCAAAAATCGCCAGTAATTGGGGTCAGCTCTTCACATGGATCGGGCGTATTCCCGAGTGTGGAAGACTGCGAATGTGTCGTGTTAGGTGGGCTGTTGTAGCGCGCGCTGTACGTTTGCGGCTAAACGTCGAGACAAAAGTTAAAATTTGACGTTTTGGGCCAATAGATTAATCTGATATTTTGTCCCAACCGAGGTTGTCGTTTGTTTACCCTAGCCAGAAAACTGAATCATGATTTGGAATTTTAGCCGAATTGTTTCCTCGGCCGCGATCCTCTGCGTCTTGCACGTTGCCACAGTCGATGCACAGCATCAAACTGCGACTACCAGTCCCGTCAGTCTCAACTCGAATTTGGGCTACACGATTGGCTTGCGGCCCGTTAGTTTCGGCAGCGCCGATTTGCCAACGTTGCATTCGTATTCGGTGGGGACCCACGACGGAAAATGGGTGATGATGGCCGGCCGCACGAATGGGCTACATGGTTTTACTGGAAGTGGTCAAACCAACTTTCCGCCCGCTTCGCAAAATCGCGATGTTTGGGTCATCGATCCCGCCAGCGGCCAGTCTTGGCATCGATCGCTGCAGGATGCTTCCTCCGGCCTGTCCGGCAATGATGTCGCTGCATTGACGTCCAGCGGCAATCAATTCTTGCAACGAGGCGATCGTCTTTATATGACTGGCGGCTATGGAGCCAACGCAACTTCCGGATTTAGTACCCATAATGCTTTGTCAGCCATCGACTTGCCCGGGATTATTGACTGGGTCACGACGGGCAACGGAATGGCGTCAAACCATATTCGCATGGTTCGCGACGATCTGTTTCGTGTTACGGGCGGTGCAATGTACGAAATGAATGGCCGGGCTAATCTGGTTTTTGGACAGAATTTTACTGGCGGTTATATTCCAGGCCAGAACGGCAACTATACCAACCAGATTCGCAGCTTTGACATTGTCGACGACGGGACAACACTGAGCTTCAACAACGTAACGCAAACGACTCCACTGCCGGAGTACCGCCGCCGGGACCTGAACGTATTCCCAACATTGAGTCAGAATTCCGACGGATCGTTGAATCAGGGACTTGCGGCTCTTTCCGGTGTTTTTACAGTATCAAACGGCGCGTGGACTGTTCCCGTGGAGATTGATGCAAACGGTAATCCGACCATGGCCGACCCCACGGCTGCTGGCACTTTCAAGCAGGGCATGAACAATTATAATTCCGCCAAACTGGGACTTTTTTCGGTATCGACTGGGGAAATGCATGAGATACTTTTTGGCGGAATTACGTTGGTAGATTACGATCCGGCGACGCAACAATTCTATCAGGACAACGATCTGCCGTGGACAAATTCAATCACGGCAGTTGTCCGCGATGAACTGGGACAATACCAGCAACACTTGATCGGGGCATTTCCCCAATTGTATGATTCGCAAGGCAATCTCTTGCGATTTGGTGCCAACGCGGAATTCCTTGCGCTTGATGGCCTGGGATTGTATAACAACGGGATCATTAATCTGGACGCGATTACGGGCCCGACCGTGCTCGGACACATTTACGGCGGACTTTTCGCGAATGCTCCACACGTTCGAAATGTTCCTGGTGCGGTCTCGGGTGCATCAAACATTTTCTGGGAAGTAACGTTGACACCGGTACCTGAGCCGACCAGCCTAATCCTGTTGATGCTTGGCAGCGGGGGTCTATTGTTGAGGCGTCGACGAGGAGAGGATCCCCAACGGAGTTAAGTCGGAATGGCACTGTCATCATATCATCGGCGCTCAGGTTGAGCCTGAACTGAGGCAATAAATTTTGTAAGCTAGCTGCAGGCAAGGTGATCTTTCGAGATTTAGCCAACCTAGGTTTTAGAATTAGAGCCCACCTGGATTCACTTCGACGTGAAAAGCCATGGAGGGTTTTTTCATGGCTTATTCGGTACCGAATTCTCCCGTTCTTGGCAGCGTTAGTTTTCAAAAAGCTGTCGATGCGTTACTGGGTGGTGATGGACTTCCGTTTGCGGGAATTTTGTCAGCCGACACCGATACAAGCTGATGATCAAGCCAAGAAACGAACTACGACCAGAATTACGCAAACGTGGTACCTGTTTGAATCTACGACGCGACAGTGCCATTCAGGCCTAACCCGTTCTCGTCACCCGACAAGTTCGATACAATCAGGCCCCCAAAGAATGTCAACCACCGTCGGAATGGTGTTCGGTTCTGGCGATCGCCTATTTTGCGTTTGAAATGAGCGGAAGCCACATGAATGTTGAATCGAGTCGCCTGGCCGAAGATCGAAATCGAACCCATTTGTGGAAGCGCTGGGGACCGTACCTCAGCGAGCGACAATGGGGCACGGTGCGTGAGGACTACTCCTTTAATGGAGATAGTTGGAATTCGTTTCCCCACGAACAAGCGCGCAGCCGCGCGTATCGTTGGGGCGAGGACGGGCTGCTCGGATTTTGTGATCGTCAGTGTCGATTGTGCTTTGGACTCGGATTATGGAATGAGCGCGACTCGATTCTGAAGGAGCGTTTGTTCGGCTTATCGGGCCCTGAAGGCAACCACGGTGAGGATGTCAAAGAATGCTACTACTACCTCGATTCGACTCCGACACACTCCTACGCCAAAGCGCTTTATAAATATCCGCAGGCCGAATTTCCGTATGACCGCCTGGTCAGCGAGAATCGAGCCAGCGGCGTTGGCGGTCCTGAAATCGAGTTAGAGGATACCGGAGTATTTGAAGAAAGCCGATATTTCGATGTGGCGATCGAGTATGCCAAAGCCGCGCCCGAGGATCTCTGTATTCAAGTAACTGTCGACAATCGCGGACCAGCGGCTGCGACGTTGCATTTGCTGCCGACGCTGTGGTTCCGCAATACGTGGAGTTGGAGAGGTGTCGACGAGCCGATTCGCCCCCAACTCGAACTCCTTGGAGCGGGTCGCGTTAGCGCACGCCACGACACGTTGGGTGATTTTCTGTTCGCCTGGGAAGGTGATGCGGAACCGATGTTTACGGACAACGAAACAAATTCGGCACGGCTGTGGGGAGTTGCCAATGCGGCGCCGTACGTCAAGGACGCATTTCACGAAGCCGTGGTCGACGGCAATCGAGACGCGCTGAACCCACAATGTAGGGGAACCAAATTTGCGCCTCATTTCATCCTGCCGATTCCCGCGGGGGAACGGCGGATTGTCCGGTTGCGATTGGTGCTTGCCGAAATATCTCCGCCAGATTTTTTCGGTCCCGCTTTCGATGATGTCTTGCTGTCACGGCGTCATGATGCCGATGAGTTTCACGCCAGTCTGAACTCGCCGTCGATCCGTCCGGAGGTTGCTGCGGTGGCCCGTCAAGCTCGTGCTGGCCTGCTCTGGAGCAAACAGTTTTATCACTACACGATCCGCGAATGGTTGAGTGGCGACTCTGAGTTGGCTCCGCCGCCCGATATGCGCCAGCGCGGACGCAATGCTTCGTGGCCTCATTTTCATGCCAGCGATCTGCTTTCGGTTCCTGACAAATGGGAATATCCCTGGTTTGCTTCCTGGGATTTGGCGTTTCACATGATTCCGATGGCCGAGCTCGATCCGGATTTCGCCAAGCATCAACTCAGTCTGCTGTTGCGTGAATGGTACATGCATCCCAATGGTCAACTTCCGGCCTATGAATTTGGCTTCCACGATGTGAATCCACCGGTGCATGCCTGGGCGGCGTGGCGCGTCTATAAGATGACGGGTTGTCGCGGAGAACGAGACCGGCCATTTCTCGAAGGCATTTTTCAGAAGCTGTTGCTCAATTTCACGTGGTGGGTCAACCGCAAAGATCCCGACGGTAATAATTTGTTCCAAGGCGGATTTCTTGGTCTGGATAACATCGGAGTCTTTGACCGATCCCAACCGTTGCCGATCGAGGGTGAGTTGCTCCAGTCCGATGGAACTGCCTGGATGGCCTTCTACAGTCTGACCATGCTGTCGATGGCGCTCGAACTGGCTCAAGTGAATTCGGTGTATGAGGACTTGGCGTCCAAATTTTTCGAGCACTATGTGAGTATCGCCGAAGCCATGAACGGCTTGGGAGGAACGGGTCTGTGGGATGAAGCGGATGGATTCTATTACGACAAACTGAAGGTCGGCAACGAGTACGTTTCCCTCACGACAAGGTCTCTCGTCGGACTATTACCGATCATCGCCGTGGAAGTATTGGACGAGGCGAAGATTCAAAAACTCGCTGGATTTGTCAAACGCATGCAGTGGTTCATGGAACACAATCCGCAACTTGCTGAGCAAACGGCGTTTTGCAAAATCGGCTCGCAACATCAACACCGCTTGCTTAGCCTGCCAACGAGAGAGCGGCTGGAACGCATTCTCAGGCGACTGCTGGACGAAGACGAATTTCTTTCGCCGCATGGTATTCGCTCGCTTTCCCGCGTGCACCGCGATCAACCCTTTGT
>JANNWZ010000035.1:0-6738 GCA_031409295.1 Mariniblastus sp. | reverse complement strand
CATCCGCCAACACGATGAGATCCGAGGAAATGTATTGCGCGGAGCCAAACAGGCCATACTGCTCGTTGTAATAGTCGATCTTCAGCTCGACTCGGTTACCCGAACCGGCGATCGAATCGTTCGCCGCCACAAACGCATCGGCGAAAGCGGTCAACCGGTCGCCCGCAGCAACCGTGATGCCTTGTTCGATTCCCGAATAGTTGGTTTCGTCATTGAACTGACCATACAGTTTCAACGATTCGCTGCCACTGGCGACGTGCTCGTTTCCTGAGCTCACATTGTTGATCGCACTGCCAAACCTACTCCAGTCGGCCAAAGAGCCCCCTTGGGCCTCAAATCCACCATTTTCAAAACCGAGTACTGTTTGACCAGCCAACCGCGAATAGGCATGCACGTAATCAACCTCAAACTTTTGCGGCCAAACTGTCGAAGCATTGGGGTTCTGCAAATAATCACCGCCGACTGCGGTATTGATAATCAAACGCATGTTTCCAACATTGTTGGACAGGAAACCACCGGTGTCAGAGTCTCGAACGGTCCAATGATGTACGTCATCCACATAGAACCGGACCTGGTTGGGGTCCCACTCAACGGAATAGGTATGGAAGCTGTTGTGATAATTTACGATCGCACCATTATGCAACGAGGTCTGCGATGTATCTTTAAAATTGTGCAGAAAGGGTGGATTGGTCCCATAGTGAAACGCGCTGTTGGTAATGGTTGATTCGTTGCCCCGATTTTCCATGATGTCAATTTCGCCTTTGCTCGGCCACGGTGCATCGGCCAGCAGCCAAATCGCTGGCCACATTCCGGTGGACGTGGGCAAGTTCGCACGGATATCCCAGCGGCCATGTTTTTGAGTGGCGGTACTGGTAACCAACCCACTGCGATAGGGAAGTCCCCGCGACGCAACATTTTCGGAAGTAATCACCATGTTGCCACCGGTGACCGTAACCTGTTGCGGCAAGTAATCCTGTAACGAATTATTTGTCGTGACATTGGTATTGGCTGCCGTCCAGAGCGAAGTGTTCAGAGACGTCGCGTTGAACTCGTCAAACCAAGCAACTTGGAAACCAGATCGCGCAGCGGGCTGAGCCAACAATAGCTGAGGGCCCACGCCGCCGGCTAATACTCCCAACAACGTTAACCAAGTCGCGTAACGCATTTCAACTACCTTCGAAAATGGGACGAAAAATGGCCTGAGGAATCGGATCCGCTTCGCAACCGACCGCTTTCTAACGCGATCATTTGCCGCCAGCTTGAACCGGGTTATCCCAGCTAAAATACATTTACTGCCGATTTGAAATCGGTTTCATACGTGTCTATTTTATTTCCGGTCCGCGTCCAGAGCAACCACAAATCCGGCAACGCTGGGCATAAAAGCTCAATCACAATTCGGCAGCCATTGGAGAACGAGCGCCAATTTAGGAACTGTCCCGAATTGAGTTCCGCAGTTTGCTGGTAGCGGAAGGACGCGAGCCCTCCGGTTTTTGTGACACCGGACGGCTCGCGCCATTCCAATACACTCCGGAAGACACCGGACGGCTCGCGCCGTTCCGCTAAGATCCGGAAGTTAATTCGGGACAATTCGTAAGGTCGTCCCGGTTAAACAAAAAACGGCAACGAAAATCGCTGCCGTTTTTTTGAACGCCTCTCGCTGTTCCATCTCGATTAGCGAGAGGCGGCGAGCTCTTTATTCTTGCGTCGTTCTTCGACAATGGATTCCATGATGTGACGCGGCGCCGGTCGGAAGCCCCGCAATTCCATGGAAAACGTGGCTTGGCCTTGCGACATACTGCGCAAGTCCGTTGCATAGCCGAACGTTTCGGCCAATGGGATTTCGCAAATAATCAATACGGTACCATCGGCTCGGACGTCCGTGGATTCCATGATCCCGCGACGCGAAGTCAAGTCGCCGACAATGCCCCCTTGGAACCGATCGGGAGTCTCAATTTCGCAGACCATCACTGGTTCGAGCAATTGAGGTTTGGTCTTGGGCATGCATTCGCGGAACATTCCGCGACCAGCGGTGGCAAACGCCATCTCGGAACTGTCCACATCGTGGTAACTGCCGTCCGACAAAAACGCTCTCAGCCCTACGACGGGATACTCCGCCAACGTTCCTTTGCCGATCGAATCGCGCAAACCACGTTCGACAGCGGGAATAAACTGTTTCGGGATGCGACCGGAAACGATTTTTTCTTCAAAGATAAAACCATCTTTAATGACGACGCCTTCTGGCGGATTCACCTGGTCGAACGGCTCAAGATAACCTTTGATATGTGCAAATTGGCCTGAACCACCCGATTGCTTCTTGTGCTTGTAATCAAATTCGGCTCGGACAGTTGGTTGTTCGCGGTAACTTACTTTCGGAGCGCCGACGAGAACTTCGATCCCATATTCGCGACGAATCCGTTCGACATAAACATCGAGATGCAATTCACCCATTCCCGCGATAATGATCTCGGAAGTCTCTTCATCGGTAGAAACTTGGAACGTCGGATCTTCTTTGCGGAAACGCTGGAGCGCTTTGCTAAGTTTTTCACTACTACTACGGTCCACTGGACTAACGGCGACTTTGATCACCGGTTCAGCAATGAACATGCTTTCCAGTGAGCAGTATTTGGACTCCGAAGCGTACGTTTCGCCCGAGGCACAATCGATACCCATGATGGCGATAATATCACCGGCATAGGCGATATCGACTTCTTCACGTTTATTGGCGTGCATCCGCAAGACGCGGCTGAAACGTTCTTTGCGACCGGTTCGTTGGTTGAAATACGTGCCACCCTTTTGAACGGTCCCTTGATAGACACGCATAAAAGTCAACTGACCGAAGGCCTCTTCGACAATCTTGAAAGCCATCCCGACGAATGGTTTGTCCTTGTCCGGCATCAGCTCGAAATCTTCGTCAGGCCGTTCCCAATTTTTCGCTTTGATTTTTCGATCCAGCGGCGATGGCAAATAACGAACCACAGCGTCAATCAGTGTTTGGACGCCTTTATTTTTAAACGCGGTACCCATGAACATGGGGGTAAAGCTCTGGGCGCGGATCGCTTCGGTCGCCACGCTATAGATCAAATCGGTGGGAACCGGTTCTTCCGACAACAACAGCTCCATCATCTGGTCACTGTACATGGACAGACCTTCCAGCAATTCCTGGCGGTATTTTTTTGCGCTGGCGAGATATTCGGCCGGAATTTCCTCGGTCCGGACGACTTCACCTTTGTCGCCATCGTTGTAAATGGCTTTCATTTCGATCAGATCGATCACGCCAGCGAACAATTCGCCCAATCCCATTGGGATCTGGAAGAGAATTACTTCGACGTTCAATTTGTCTCGCATTTGGGCGGCGACTTTGAACGGATCGGCACCGGTACGATCCATTTTGTTGACGAATGCCAAACGTGGAATGCCATAACGTTTCATTTGGCGATCAACGGTAAGCGATTGGGCCTGTACACCACCTACGGCGCATAGCACCAGCACGGCGCCATCGAGCACGCGCAGCGATCGCTCAACTTCGACCGTGAAATCCACGTGACCGGGAGTATCAATCAAGTTGATCGTGTGATCATCCCATTGGACTTGGGTGGCAGCACTGGTGATCGTGATCCCACGTTCTTTTTCCAGTTCCATGTGGTCCATGGTGGCACCATCGCCACCGCCGCGGACTTCTTCAATCTTATGAATCCGGCCAGTATAAAACAGAATTCGCTCGCTGAGGGTCGTCTTACCCGAATCGATGTGAGCGGAAATTCCAATGTTTCGATAGTTCTTCAAGTTCATCTAGGCACCGTCAACAATAAAAAAATTGTCCGAGGTTAAGGGTTACAGGGAGCCGACTCGCCAAAACATTTTGGCCAAACAGTCAAACGAACTGCTCCGTAATCAGCTATTCAAATTCACACGGGTCGCGTCCAGTCTGAACCATTGCGGGAACCAACGGCACGCTAATTAATCGACGAAAGCCAATCGATCAAAACGGACGTTTTCGACCCCAACAAAACAGAATTTTACGCGAACTCGACTTCCAGACCACTTCACAAGTTGGAGAGGCAGAAGGCCAGCACCGCGATCATTTAACGACGCTAAAACGACCTGGTGAGTTCACCGCCTTGTGTTAACTTCCATGTTTCTCAACCGGCCATATTCGCGGGGAAGGCGTGCAGGCAGCATTACAACCCTGGAATTTGTATCGCGATATCTTAGTTTATTTGACTTTTTCGAAAAGGCCATTTCCTTGGTCGAAGTCGTTTTTGGAAGAGAAAATTCGGACTTTCGGGTTACTGGGATTTTAACAGGCGAAGGCAACCGAATGAAGAACATCAGAATTATCGCCCAAAGTTGTCAATTTATCGAATTTGACCAAACAACTGCGATTAATAACTGAATCGGTAATTGCCGCAGTCAAAACGCGAGATCGGCTTCCCTTCGATCAAATTTGCCGAGACAGGCTGAAAGCCAGTCGCACTTATTTTCTACGCGTGGGAACTGGCGAAAACCAACGAAAACATGATCGCATTTTTCTGGACGAACGAGTACAAACATGGATCGCACCGTTCGTCGATCCAAATCTCAGTATTAGTATTCGGTCAGGAACCAAAGTGAAATCGTTGGACATCTCAATTTGCTACTGTTTAGTTTTTGTACTGAATGCAGGGTTTTGGGGAGCGACATTGTCCGCTCAGCACCCGGACCCTCAAATTCCCCAATTGAGTTCCGCAGGCGACGAAGCGGTCTCGGCGGTCACCCAATTTAAAATCTTGCCGGGGCTGAAATGCCAACTATTCGCCGCTGAGCCGGATGTCGCCAACATTGTCGCCTTCCACCGCGATTACCAAGGGCGGATTTTAGTTTGCGAAACGTTTCGTCAACATCCCAATACGGGCGTCGAAGACAATCGCGAACACGCGGATTGGTTGGACGACGACCTGCAATCGCAATCCATTCAGGATCGCATCGACTACATTCGCAAACACGTTAAAGACGCCGACAACGCCTATACAGCGTTCGATGATCGAATTCGAATGGTACAAGACTCCGACGGAGATGGCCAAGCAGACCGAGCCGTGGTTTTTGCCGACCACTTCAACCGATTGGAGATGGGCACCGGTGCCGGCGTATTGTCGTATCGCGACTCAGTTTATTATACCTGCATTCCCGACCTGTTCCTGTTGACTGACAACGATCGCGATGGCGTGTCGAATGAACGCAAGTCGTTGCATAGCGGCTTCGGCGTTCGATACGCGTTTCGCGGCCACGACATGCACGGCTTGATCGTTGGCCCGGATGGGCGATTGTATTTCAGCATTGGCGATCGTGGATACAACGTCTCGCCAGAAATTCATGATGCGGTTTCGGGCGCCGTTTTTCGTTGTGAATTGGACGGCAGCAACCTGGAAGTCGTCGCCACCGGACTGCGAAATCCACAGGAGTTGGCGTTTGACGATCTGGGCAACTTGTTCACCGGCGATAATAACTCCGACAGTGGCGACAAGGCCCGTTGGGTTTATGTTGTGCCCGGCGGCGATTCCGGCTGGAGAATGTACTATCAATACTTGCCGGATCGCGGTCCGTTCAATCGTGAGAAGATCTGGTATCCCTTCAGCGACGAGTCTCCCGCCTACATCGTCCCCCCTGTGGCCAACGTCGGCGATGGTCCTTCCGGTCTTGAATATTATCCGGGAACCGGTTTTGGCGAAGAATTCGTCGGTCGGTTTTTCATGTGCGATTTTCGAGGTGGTCCTTCCAATAGTGGTATTCGTTCCTTTCGTTCCGAGCAACAAGGTGCATTCTGGAAATTGACCGACAGCGAACAACCGATCTGGGGTGTGCTCGCGACGGATCTTGATTTTGGTTCTGACGGAAAGTTGTACGTTTCCGATTGGGTGACCGGTTGGGTTGGTGAAAACAAGGGCCGTATCTATTCGTTTGCCGATCCAAAATTCGTCGAATCAGATTTGGTGCGGGAAGTTCATTCGTTGTTGCAAAAAGGAATGGCGGATCAAACGACCGAGGGTCTGACAGCCTTGTTGGGCCATGTCGACCAACGTGTTCGGCAAGAAGCCCAGTTTGAATTCGTGACCCGCAACGACTTTCAAGCACTCAAATCCATTGTCCTCACGGGTACGAATCGACTACAGCGGGTCCATGCAATTTGGGGATTGGGCCAGCTCGCCCGCAAACGACTGAAGTCACTCGCCGGGACAACCGACGCCGCAGCATCAAATCCGGCAACAACGAGTCGACGGCAGCCGATCGTCGGCCCCAATAGCGAACTGCCACAAATTGTTGAGCAACTATTAGGTGATACTGATTTTGAAATTCGGGCCCAAGCGGCTCAATTGGCCGGAGAGTCCCAGATTGCTGTCGCCAACAAGATCATTCCTCTGTTGGCCGATGAAAATTTGCGAGTCCGATTTTATGCGGCGATGGCGCTAGCCAAGATTGGCGACGCGACTTGCATTCAGCCTGTGGCTGCGATGTTGGCGGAGAATCAAGCTTCCGATCCCATGATCCGACATGGCGGCATTATGGCCTTGAAACATGGTTTGCTAGACGATGGCACTGCCGCGACAACAGTTCAAACGACGTTGGAATTAGCAAATCACGAATCGGCCAGCGTCCGCGTGGCCCTGTCCGTCGCGATTCGAAAAATATTGGCGTCGAAGAACCGGGACGGCTATCCAATTGCCGAGTTGCAGAGTGTTTTGAAAATTTTTCTGGCGGATTCCC
>JANNWZ010000034.1:0-9413 GCA_031409295.1 Mariniblastus sp. | reverse complement strand
GCGGCGGTGGCGGCGGTGGCTCAAATCCGGGCGGCGGCAGCCGATCCGGTGCCGACCTGACGGAGTCTGCTTTGGCGTTATTGGGTGATTCGCAAGAAAAAGAGGCGAAGGTTGTCGATCGTGAAATCAATCAAGCCACCGGAAAATCAGGTCGAGAATTGCCGGATGAGTTTCGTGTTGGCCTGGACCGCTATTTTGAGGCGTTAGAAAATGCGAAGTAAACACAAATCCGAGACCAAGTTCGGTAATTTACCAATTGGCTGTTGGCGTTTCTGGATTCGCGGTGGCCTGGTGTCGCTGATTTTCTCGATGGCAGTAACTGCTTTGGCCCAGGATGAACCTGCCCCAACGCCAGCGGCGCAAACTCAGCCAACTCTTGTTGCGCCGGTTGATGCTGTTCCTGCCGAAATTGATGTTGCTGATGCGCAGCCCAAAGTGCAAGTCGAAGAAATTCAACAGGAAGTTGCAGACGACTTGGAAGTTGCCGACGACTTGGAAGTTGAGGAAGGTCAAGCCATGGCAGTCGTCGGCAATCCCTGGGGGGTCGAGCCGAAGAAAATGTTGGCGGCGAAACACTTTCAGTTATCCCAGATTTTCCAAGTCGAAGTCGAGCAAATTGAACGAGTATGCCAATTAGACAAAAAACAATCGTTAAAGTTAAAGATTGGCGCAAAGGGTGCCGTCAAGAAATTAGCTGACCAATGGCAGAAAACTGCCGGACAACAGTTTGGCGTGGCGGTGGCAGTCGAAGATGCGGATGCTGCTGAAGATCCAGATGGCGAAGGCGAAAAAAGTGAAACTCCGGAACCCGATCAAGAAACCGTTGAGATCACGGATGCCGATCAGATCGACGAAATGACGATGCAGTTGGTAATGACCGATCAAATGGGGAACCCATTCAAAACGGCCCGACCTACCGAAAGCGACATCTGGACCAAGATGATTCGAGGTGTGCTGACCGACGGACAATCGCAAACCTGGACAGATTTTCAACGGGACCAGGCCGTAGCCAAGCGAACTGCGATGGTCGCGTTCGTTGTGGCAACGTTGACACAGGAACTGGCGTTATCGGCAGACCAACGGTCCACGCTCGAGAGTCTGGTCACGCCCCAATTGGAAAAAGCTGACATTAAATGTAGTGGCTTCTATGAGGCCTACGTGATGTACTATCACGCGTCCAAGGTGTCCAAAAAAGATCTGCAAGGATTTTTGTCGCCGGCCCAGTACCAGCAATTTCAACTATTTGTAGCCCCATCGAAACAAATTGGCCAAATGATGGAAATGGAAGCGGATGTGGTTGTGTTGGGGCTTAACGGCCAGGGAAACAATTTGATCGAGGGTGTTCTCGAAGGTATCGGCGAGCTGCTCGACGGCATCGAGTCGTTTTTCACCAAATAGACGCTAGCCGGTTCGTCGGTTGCTGTTGTCAGTACTGACTTGCTTTTACCCGTCAATCGATGAGTTAATCTTAGCGACCTCGTTCCAAAACAATACCTTCGATCTGCACCTGGTTGATTACACGCCAAATGAATTCGAAATTAACAAAATTCGTTTTGATCGGTCTGGCATGCTGGATGATTTCGTCCAGCGTTTGTTGGGGGCAACTTGAACAATTAGAGGTCCATGAAGGTGTCGGCATCCCGCCGGAAGTGCGGGCCATTTACCAAAAAGGCGCCGACTATCTCGCGGCCACGCAAAAAACGGATGGCAGTTGGGGAGCGGGCGAAGAAGCCAGCGCGATTTGCGGGCTGGCCACCATGGCTTTTTTGTCTACCGGAGATGATCCGAATTTCGGTCTCTATGCCCGAAATATTCGAGCCGCTGTCCGTTACATGATTCGCCATCAGAGTCCGAAAACGGGTTACTTTCCAGGCAGCATGTATGTCCATGGATTTTCCATGTTGGCCTTGGCAGAGGCCTATGGCGCCGTCGACGAAGACATGCTGTGGGCCGGAGAAACGGAAAAAACGGGAACTCGTTCGATTGGCGAAGCTTTGGAATTGGCGGTCAAGTTGGCGGTTACCTCGCAAAAAAAGAATCCCTCGAAAGGATGGCGCTATTCGCCCAACGATGGATCTGCAGATACCTCCGTGGTCGGTGCAGTGTTGATGGGATTGCTTGCCGCGCGCAACGCCGGAATCGAGGTCCCGGATCGGTCGATCGATGATGCACTGCAATATATGAAATCCATGACATCGGCAGACAATGGTGAAGTCGGTTACAGCGGTTTAGGTGGGCTCGGCGAGTCCGGCGCGCGAACCTCGATTGCCTGTTTGGTTTTTTCAATTGGTAAGCGTTCCGACTGGCCCGAGCTGGCGGGGACACAAAAATATCTGGCAGATCATTTGGACGTGTCATCCAACCAGACTTGGCCCGACTATGAACGGTACTACAAGGCTCAAGCATTGTTTCAAGCGGATTATGAATCGTGGCAAAAATGGAATCGCAACACGATTCAGGAATTGCGCACGATGCAAAAAGAAAATGGCCAGATCGGAAATAGCGATCATGGTCCGACGTTTTCGACCAGTATGTCGTTGTTGGCGTTGGCGCTGAACTACCGGTTCCTTCCCATTTATGAACGATAGATCGCCGATGATGAAATTCTTGGGATCGAAATCAACTCTTTTTTTCGCGATGTTCCTGTTGCTGTTCTGGCCAGTCTCGTCGCTGACGGCCCGCCAAGTTTCGCAGCTCGGCAAACTGAGCTGGAAAAATGGCGACATGATTCCAGGTCGTGTGATTCGTGCGGATCAATCGCAGTTGGAATGGATGGGTGAGAGTCTATTTCGCGATCCACTCAACTTGGATTTGCGCTATCTGAATCAAATTGAGTTTCCGCCTCCTGCCGGTGCTGTCAAGACAGCAGCCACCTATGCGGTACAGACGATTGACGGCCTGAGCCTGTTTGGCGAAATCAAATCGTTGAATCAGGAGATGTTGGTCATTTCGTCAGCACGGTTTGGCGATATCGAAATCGCGCGCGATCGCATTGGCTCGATCTTGAACCTGAAAACATCGGGCAGTTTGATCAATGGGGAATTTGATTTGACTCGGTGTGATTCCAGTCGAGGGCAAAAGAAATATTGGACGGTCGATGATCAAGGAGACTTGCAAAGCACGCGTCCGGATATTCACCTGTTCATGAAGACCGAAATGCCAGCTTCTGCCTTAATCGAACTTGAATTGAAATGGAACAAAAAACTGGATTTCATGTTCGGCTTTGGAGTTCCACGAAATGCCCGCAATACCGACTCAATTCCCCGGCTGGAAACTTGGGATGATTCACTCGTATTGAGTTATGGTGAAGACTTTGAGATTGTCGTCGAGTCGTTGTCGAACCAGGAGAAACGAATCAAATTGTTGATTCATTGGGATCAGGAACGGAACCAAATCGTAATTCACGACGAACAAGGCCAACAGCTTTCCACTGCAAAATTGCCGAAGCCAAGTTCGCAATCCGAACCAGGCATGTTCATTGAGAATAAGTCTGGTGACCTAACCATTGCCAATTTGATGGTGCGTCAGTCGTCCGCGGGCTTTAACGCTACCTTGCCTTCATTTCAAAAATTGAATCAAGCGGCAACCAACGGTGAGTTGATTGAATTTGATGGAACTCGCTGGGTCGCTCGTGCCATCAAACCTGCAAACGAAATCAATCCCGGCGACTCAGCGTCGAGTGAATCAGCGACGGCGGCGACCGACCTGATGATACCCGCCGATGAGTTTTGTAACGCCTTCTTGATTAACCCAGCGATCGATCGTCCGACCGACCAAACCCGAGTCTATTTTCAGGATGGAATGTTCGTCCTGGGCGAACTGGTTTCGATTGAGAACGAAACGATTACCTTGAATACAAAATTCTCGGCTCAACCCGTGTCGCTTTCGTTGGCAGGCGCAGCAAGAATTCAGCTGCATTCGGCGGCTCCACCCACGGTTGAGGCGGAGACGTTTAGCCATCAATTATTCAATTCAACAGGTACGATTCGCGGGCGCGTGGAACCTGGTTCCGGCGAAAAGGACGACGTATTGCGGTGGCGAATCGCCGGTGCAGAGGCCGCGGTGCCGTTTTCTCAGGCCGATGCGCGCATCGTATTACAAGCTCGGAAACCGATTGTCGACGCTTCGGAAGAATGGGCCGATACGTTGTACCTGGCCAACCGCGATACGATTCCCTGTCGCGTTGTCTCGATCGACGAACGACTGGTAACCATCGACTCGTTTGCCGAGAACAAACAAATTGATTCGCAATTGATTAAGGCGATTGATTTCCGAAACGCAATTACCAATGAGATCGTGTTGCCGACGGCTAAGGAATGGCAAATCCCGACAGAGCTCACCAAGCAGACAAAAATCCAGGACGATAAATTGCGGCTGAGCAAAAATGCCAAAATTCGGCATCCGTGGTTGATGTCGACTGGCGGTTTTGAATTTCAACTCAATTGGAGCGCCGGTAGTTATGGCGCGCTGGAACTTCAGCTTTTTTCAAACGATCTTGCCCATTCGGATGTCGGGAAAAAATTGCAGATCATGATGTATGGAGGGAATTTGTATGTGGCAGAGTCCGCCGAAGGAATCGCTGGTGACCGCATGTTGGAAGTTAAGAACGATACCGCTAAATTCCAGGTAAAATACGAACGCGGTCAAATAACTGTTTTGTGCGACGGGAAAACCGCTTATTCCGACAAACTCAAACCAGAGCAGGTTTCGGGGCGCGGGGTCACGTTCAAGTTAACTGATCAGTTTCAACAGAACATTCGCGCTTCACTATCCAATTTCAAAATCATTGTTTCTGAAACGGGCGGCGGAGCACTGGTCGATCCCATTCGAAAAGATTTGTTGTTGACGATTCCGCGACTGAAACAAGCCCATCCGCCAGCCCAAATCCTGTGCGCAGCGAATATGGACATGTTGCGCGGCGAGTTAGTCGAGCTAGACGAAAACTTCGTTCAATTCCGCGCCAACAATGAACTTAAACAGTTTCCCCGTTCGATCGTTTCGAGTCTCGTTTGGCTGCATCCAGAACTACTGCCTAAGACTGCGGCAGTCGACGCTGAATCGACCGTTGCTGAAAAAAATTCGGAGACGAAAGAAACAGCTGCATCAACTGAGACTGGAACAACGTCGGAGACTTCCGAGTCCACCACCGGCACAAACGTAAACATTGAGGGAAACAATCACCAGACTGTTCAAGTATTAATGCACGGCAATCGCCGCATGACCTCGACTTTGAAATCATGGTCGGAGTCTCATTTGGTTGGGGACTCGACCGCATTGGGCGAATGTCGAATTCCGTTCGAGCAGATCTATGAATTGAGGTTTGGTTCTTACGCCACGAAAGCGGTTGATGTTCCTTACGCTGATTGGGTCGTGAAACTTGCTCCAGCACCAAAGCTTGAAACGGGAGCCGATGGTGAGGTCGGATCGGATTTGATATTTGGTAGTTCATCCCCGTTGATTGGGACGACCCCTCAAGCGATTACTTTGACCATGCTTGATGAAACCAAGGTCCCTTTGGACGACATGCGCGGCAAGATCATTGTGCTGGATTTCTGGGCGACTTGGTGTGCGCCGTGCGTCAAAGCGATTCCGGAATTGACGAGCGCGGTCGATCAATTCACCGAGGACGAGGTGCTGTTTGTCGCCGTCAATCAATTGGAAGATGTCGAAACGATTAAGGCGTTTCTTGAATCGCGCGATCTGGATTTTCCAATCGCCAGGGATGACGGCAAGTTGGGAAAAAAATTCCAGGTGGAATCGTTACCGCAAACGGTGATCATCGATCAAACGGGGAAGATCGCATTCCTGAAAATTGGGAGCACTGCTGATCTAAAGGAAAAACTGATTGCGGCGATCGAGCATTTGATCGCCACCGACGCAGCCGAAGGACAATGAGTTGCGAGCGGAAAACAAGGCGAATAGGCTGCCAGCCGGTATTGTCAAAATTGATAGATTGGCAGCCTTTTCTACCTTCGCGACGTGGCGTTCAGCGAGCAGTGTCTCAAAATGGCAGGTCTTGACCAATCGCCGGGCTGCGATCGGCATTTGAATATTCCGTCGTCAATCGGTTACAATTCCGGTACCTGAAATTTTTCCGAATGTTGTTTCATACAGGAAACCCAAATTGTGCGATCCTACAATTTCCTATTAGCCGTGATATCTGCTGTTTGCCTGTTCGGTGCGACTTCGCCGATCGCGCGCGGCCAATCCGTCGAAATCAAACCCGGCGCGGCCAAAGTCGCACCGCAACAAAGCTGGCCTTCCGATGCTCTCCAGCAATCGGCGAATCTGGCGATTACGGATGCCGCGATGCGCGCGGACATTTCGTTTCTGGCCGATGATTTGCTCGAAGGCCGTGGACCGGGAACGCGCGGAGATTTATTGGCACAGCGATACATTATTTCCCAATTTGGTTTGTTGGGCCTGCAGACCGTTTTGCCAGATAACAAATGGGTCCAGGAAGTACCGATGGTCGGGATTACCAGCCGACCGCCGGAATTATTGAATTTTCAATTCAATAGCAAATCGGTGCCACTGAAATTTCGCGACGATTTTATCATGTCCAATGGTCAAGGAGTCGACGGCGCAAAGTTTGAGAATGCCGAACTGGTGTTCGTCGGCTACGGAATTCAGGCTCCCGAGTTTGGTTGGGATGACTTCAAAGACTGCGATGTAGCCGGCAAAATATTAGTGGTCATGAATAACGATCCCGCTGATGATCCAGAGTTGTTTGCGGGACGAACACGGTTGTACTATGGCCGCTGGGATTACAAATTCAAAAAAGCCGCCGCACGCGGTGCCCTCGGCGCTTTTATTATTCACACGACTCCGTCGGCTGGTTATCCATTCCAAGTCGTTCAGACATCCTGGACCGGGGAACAGATGGCGCTCAGCAGCGAGCTGAATCAACATCCCGTTTTTGAAGGTTGGTTAACCGAAGACGCGTCTCGGAAATTGACAGAGCTCGCCGGTCAGGATTTGGACAAACTTCGCACGAGCGCGGAAAGTCGCGATTTTAAACCGGTGCCGCTGGGCATCAAATTATCGGCTGCCCTGCCCTGCCTCGTTCGCCCGCGTTCGACGGGAAACGTACTCGCGGTGTTGCCTGGCAGCGATCCAGAATTGAGTAAACAATTTGTGGTCTTTATGGCGCATCATGATCACCTGGGTCAATCGGAAAATCGCGCTGAAAACGTCGATAATATTTATAACGGTGCGATCGACAATGCGTCGGGGGTCGGTGCGTTGTTGTCAATTGCCCGCGCGATCACGTGTTTGCCGGCGGCGGAACGGCCCAAACGGTCAATTCTTTTTGCGGCTGTCGGTGCCGAAGAGCAAGGACTGATCGGCTCGAAATACCTGGCTCAATTTCCACCCGTTCCAGCCGGACGACTTGCCGGCGTGATCAACATCGACGGCATCAATATTCTTGGCCCGACCCAGGACGTGGTCGTGGTCGGACTGGGTAAATCGAGTCTCGACGGAATTGTCGAGCGCGTTGCCAAATTTCAGGAGCGGGTGGTGGTTGGCGATCAGTTTCCGGATCAGGGATATTATTATCGCAGCGACCAATTCAGCCTCGCCAAGATTGGTGTGCCGGCCGTCTATCTTCATCCCGGTATCCACGTAATTGGGAAACCGGATGGATGGGGCAAACAGCAATTGCGCGAATGGACCGACACGATCTATCACCAACCCAGTGATGAATACAAAACGGATTGGGATCTGCGCGGTGCTTTGCAAGACACCAGGTTGCTATTCTACGTCGGACTGGAAGCTGCAAATCAAACCGATTTGCCCGCCTGGAAACCTGGCGACGAGTTTGAGGCAGCGCGCTTGGCCGCGCTCGCGGAAATCAAGCCCTGATGAAGGTTTAGCGTTGTTGAACATTGGTGCAAGTTACTTTACAATGAACTGAAGTTTAAGGCGGGCTGTAGCGAAGCCTGGTATCGCGCTTGGCTGGGGGCCAAGAGACCGCTGGTTCAAATCCAGTCAGCCCGACTTTAATTATCGCCGAGAATTCATAGGTTTTCAACCGTCCCAGTGTTGGGACGTGCGGCAAAGTCACTAACCCAAAAACGGGGATTCATCCCCGTTTCTTGGACCGACAAGGAACCGCACTATGTCCCAATCTCGTTCTGCGCGCCGCTCCCCGCCAAAATATTGCCTCCACAAATCGTCCGGCAATGCCCGGATTCGCTACAACGGCGAAGAAATTTATTTTGGGAAATTCGATTCCCCTGAAAGCCGGGAAGCTTACGCCAAATTCCTGGCGGAACATTGGTCGCCAACCTATGACCAAAAACCACGGGTTAGGCACGAGGGGGATCTAGTCACGATCAAATATCTGGCGGTCGAATACGCCAAGATGGCCCAACAGTGGTACCAAAAACGGGGCCAGCCGACTTCCGAATGGACGATCGTGCAAATCGTCATTCGGGAATTACTGGTGGCCTATGGTTCAATGCCGGCAGAAGAATTCGGCGGTGTTGTTTTCAAGAACTTTCGTCAAACGTTTATTGATGGCGGATTAGCTAGGACCACGATCAATCACTACATGTTTCACGTCAAGGCAATGTTTCAACTTGGTGTGGAGGATGATCGGATTGAACCTCAGTATTACGAACGACTGAAAGATATTAAAAAACTGCAACGTGGTAAATCGAAAGCAACTGAGCCGCTAAAGGTCCGGCCCGTCGACGATGCGATTGTGGGAGCCACCCTGAAGCAGCTTACCCCTGTTGTGTGCGATATGGTGGTCATCCAGTGGTTAACTGGGATGCGGCCCGGCGAGTTAACGCAAATGCGACCGATGGATATTGACCGTTCGTCCGGCGATTGGTTCTACCGGCCCGAGAGCCACAAAACCGAACACCACGAACAAGAACGGGTAATAGTCTTTGGCCCACCGGTACAAGTGGTCCTCACGCCTTATTTGCTGCGCGACCACCAATCCTATTGCTTCACGCCGATCGAAGCGTATTGGCAACATTACGCTCGTTTAAACGAGAAGCGGAAAACACCGCCGGAAGTTGGCAATCAAGCAACTGGAAAAACCAAACTGAAATTTCGACCGCGGTACACGAAGGACTCTTACCGCCATGCCATCCAGCGGGCCGCCTTACGCGCGTTTCCGATTCCCAAGGAGATAAAACAGGATGTGGAGGCAGTCAAGAAATGGAAACGAAAATACGCTTGGCGGCCAAATCAACTGCGCCATTCCGCCGCGACGAAAGCCCGGGCCGAATCGGGACTGGAGGCCGCCCAACAGATCCTTGGTCACGCCAGCATGGCAACCACTGAAAAATATTACGCCGAAAAAAACCTGACACTGGCTGTTGAATTTGCGCGAAATGTAGATAATAAATTTGCGGTCGGTCGTGGGTAGCTCCCACTTAGCAGCCAGCCGAACT
>JANNWZ010000033.1:0-33038 GCA_031409295.1 Mariniblastus sp. | reverse complement strand
CGCAGCAGCGAACAAGTCCGCTGATTGCGGCGTTTGATTTTGAGTCGGATTGGCCGGTGATGAAACGATGATTCTCTGTTGTTGATCATGGAGGATGCCCATTCGATGGAATCGATGGAGGTGATCTTGGAGAACTCGATGCTCGCGGATACCACTTCGGTCGCTGCGGACCTTTCATGGTATCGGCCCAACTGGGGCGACGATTCGCTTCGGTGCAGATCATGACCTGCTGACACTTCGGACAATGATAAACCGCTCCGACGGGTTTGGCTTCGCTTTCACCCGGTGGGAGTTGAACTTCCAGTCTCTCCGCCAAGTTGTTGTCGAGAGAATTTTCTGTGTGGCTCTCCGCCGCTGCTACGCTAAATGTGTCGGCAACCAAGTCTGGCGCAGTTGGACCATTCCCTAACAACTCGTTGCAGCGAGCGAGATACTTGGAGCGATGACGATTGCCGAAGTGACCGTAGTGCCGCACGCGGACCATCCCTTTGGGCAAGATATGCAACGACCAGCGCCAGACGAAATCCATGCTCGGGATTTCGACAGCGACTTGTTGGTGTCGCTCGCCAAGTTTCGGTTTCGTTAAACTGCGCGCCAGAAAAGTAATCTGGTCATGGTGTTGGGATACCAACCGCCGATCCGAAATCGGGCCGCCACTCAAGTACCGCGCCAGATACTTCAGCAACTGTTGCGGATCGGCACGCACCGTGGGTGGTGGTTGCAAGAACACCCGAAAGCCGTCCGGTGCCACCGTAGCCAACCAGACTTTCAATGCGCCCGGTGCAGCCAGCGGTGCCAAGGTACCCGGCAAGTGAATTGCAGTTCGCCGGCGGCTGGCCGTTAAACATTTGATCAGCCCGCGAATCAACAACGCGCGAAACCGTTGACCCAATTGACGATTCGTTTCAGCCAGTGACTGATCCAGATGATCCAGCGACACCCAGCGCTGACCGTCGGTTGACAGTCCGCCCGCTGGCACCAGCGCGTGGATGTGCGGATGATGTTTCAGCCGCTGGTTCCAGGAAGCAACAATTGGGGCCACACGAAGGTTTTCTTGCACGAAGGTTTTCTTGCACGAAGGTTTTTGGCATGAAGGTTGTCGTACACAGAGTTTTTTCTGCCAGCATCAAAAGACTGCTGCACATCCGCCTATTCACGCAACGAAACAAGACGACAAAGTGCCTCGGTATGGCTCCGGCGTCTGTCCGGCTTATTGGAAACAGCCTTACCGGCGGGTCAAAGAGACCGGCAAGCTAAGAAGATGTTAGATGTTGGATGATCGCAGCACGCGCGGTCGGCTGGTGCGCGCCTGCGGTTTTCAATAAATGGTTTGTTGGATGCAGCACCAGCAAGGTTGCGGCCGACACTGGCTGTAGAAATTGCGTGCACCGAAGCCGTCTGTTGAACTTTCGGGCAATACCGAAATACCATAGAATTTCCCAGCATGTCACAACCCGCCCCAGACCAATTGGTACTTCAACAAGAACAGATAATTGCCGATGAAATTTCCAGTATGGCGGCGGCACAGGCGGTTGAAAAACTAACTCAGCTTTCGGATTCCCAAGCCAGTCGGATTTTGGAAGCCCTCAGTCCGGCGATATCCGAAGACATTTTCCTGGCGCTGTCAGATGAACGTCGACAAGCGTTGGTTGCCGCTGCACCACGAGCGACGGGCAACCAATGGATCGTGAATTTTACTTGCCCGGAGGACTCGATCGGCCGCTTGATGGAGCCGCCCCACGCGGTATTTCGCCCTGAATTTACGGTCGACGAGACGATTGAACGAATTCGCAAGTTGGTAAAAACTGTCTTTGTGACTTATGGTTTCATCGTCGATCGCGATGATCGGTTGGTCGGTTTGATTGCAATGCGGGAACTCTTGCTGGCTGATCGCAACGATCGCTTGGAGCAAATTATGCTGCGCGAGCCGTTTGCCTTGCATGTCAAGCAGACCGTTTTAGAGGCGATGAAATTGGTGGTTACGAAACATTTCCCCGTCTATCCAGTTTGCGACGAGGACGGAAAATTGGTTGGCATCGTTCGGGGCCAGACATTGTTTGAGGAACAGGCAATCGAGATTAGCGCGCAAGTTGGCTCGATGGTTGGCGTTGACAAAGAAGAGCGACTTTCGACGCCGTGGCAAACCAGTTTACGATTTCGCCATCCCTGGTTACAACTCAATCTGTTGACGGCATTTGTTGCCGCTGGGGTCGTGGGCGTGTTTCAATCGACGATCGATGAGATGGTGATCTTGGCGATTTTTTTGCCGGTGCTGGCCGGGCAATCGGGAAACACGGGCTGTCAATCATTGGCCGTGACCTTGCGAGGACTGACGTTGGGTGAACTAAAATCGGGTCGAGAGCGGGCTTTGGTTGGCAAAGAGGGATTGTTGGGGCTGCTCAATGGTGCGTTGGTGGGAGTGACTGCAGGTTTAGGCATGATTTCAATTGCACTAATGCAAGGCAACCCTCAAGCGTTGTCGCTTGGGGCGATCGTCCTGTGCGCCATGATTGGAAGCTGTGTGATCAGCGGCATTGCGGGTGCGTTGATTCCCTTGGCGCTTCGTCGTTTGGGGGCCGACCCAGCCACCGCTTCAAGTATTTTCCTGACCACAGCTACCGATGTAGCCAGTATGGGATTATTTTTGAGTCTGGCGACGCTGTTGTTGAATCGATAAACTTAGGGCCGGATGACGCGAATCGCTTTGGCATCAGCGGGCCGCAAACCGACTTGTTCAAATTTACGGGGCGAGTCGACGGTGCATCAGCGAGCGCCATATTCGGACGACCGGTTTTTTGAATCGGTTGAATGCCTAGTTGGATTGACTGTAGCAAAGGATCCCAGTAATTAGCCGTCAAAATCGAAATCGAGACACGACGAGCCTCCAACCCCCCGGTACCGGATTGCCGCCCTGGGAGTTGAGTGCGCTCAAGTTCGCTTTGAAATCGTTATCAGCCATCCTTTCGGACAGGCAAGCGTTGAAATTGTTTCAAAGCGAGACGGAAGCACTGATCCGCATTTTTGATGAAGACAATGGCTATGATGTTTTTGAGTCCTTGTTGATTCCGCGCGTTATGGGGATCGAGGATTCGAGTCGGCGTTGGTCCGTTGCGATGGTGTTGGAACATTTGTGCTTGACGAATGCCGATATACACAAAGCAGTCGGATCACTTTCCGCCGGTATCGTACCTCGGGGCGAAGTAGATGTCGCGTTGTACAAGCCTGATCCGGAAATCGGCATCGACGTGCGGGAGCGATTATTGTCGATCAATGCCGAGTACGGCCTGTTGATTCAATCCTTGTTGGAGTCGGCCGGTCGATTGCGCCGAAAACCGATGTTTCGGCATCCGTGGTTCGGCTACCTCAGCGCACATCAATGGCACGTGTTGGCGGCATTGCACCAACGGATTCATCGGCGACAGGCTCAAAAAATTGTCGCGATGTTGGGGGTTACGTAACATGAACGACTTGAGATCTATCCGCTAAACGAATGTAGTTCCAGACTCCGGCGGGCATCTTTCAAGGCCTTTTTGGCGACGAGATTTTGCGGATCGATGGCGATTGCCTGTTCAAATCGTTGGACCGCGGTTAAATATTCCTGTTGCGCTAAGGCGACGATCCCCAAAGTGAAATGAATCTCATCGAGGCAACCACATTCGCAAACCAGAGCCCGCTGTAAGGTCGCCGCAGCGAGATCCAATTCGCCCTGTCGCAACTGTAATGTGCCCAGAAATAAATACCCGGTCGCGTCTGCTGGATCGTGCTCAATCTGCTTGGTGTACCATACGGCGGCTGTTGCGAAATCGCCCCGAACGCGGTGCAAATTTCCCAACTCTCCATAGAGCACGTCACGTTTGTCCGGGTCACAAAGCTCGATCGCTCGAGTCAACGCTTTTTCAGCTTCACCATACCGAGCGATTTGCCAACAGGCATGACCAAGGTCAATCAGGACTTTTACGTTATCCGGTTCCGTGTTCAACAAACGCTGGGCCAGCTTAATCGTCGTCGCGTGCAAACCAGCGTCCGACGCGCTGATAATGGCTTGTTGTTCCGGAGTGAGTTTTTTTGACATTGGTAACTGGGACCTGGGATTCTCAAATAGCAGTCGACAATGAACCGACCTCAACAAAAGGGCAGACTTAGGGAAACCACCGCAAGTCCCACCGCCTGGGGATGGATTCTAAGTTTCAACAACAGTGGCCTTCGTAATTTTGATATCTTGTAGCGGTTTATCGCCGGCGCTGGTTTTGGTGTTGCCGATTTCGCGAACGACCACCATGCTTTCGTCCGTCGCACGACCAAAAGCGGTATATTGGCCGTCTAAATGCGTGTGAGTCCCCAGACAAATAAAGAACTGCGAGCCAGCCGAGTTGGGACTCTGCGAGCGGGCTGCCGACAACACACCAGCGACATGGGGCGTCTTGTTAAATTCAGCATTCACCGAATATCCGGGGTTACCGGTGCCGGTCCCTTGCGGACATCCTCCCTGGACCATGAAGCCCTTGATGATACGGTGGAAAATCAGGCCGTCATAAAAACCAATTCGAGTCAATCCAATGATGTTGCGACAATGCCCTGGCGCGACTTCCGGAAGCAAGTCCAAATGAATATCGCCAGCCGTTGTCTGTAACTGGATTTGATAGTTCTTTGTTTTGAAGTCCACATCTTCAACGGCTTTGTCAACGGCAGCTTTGTGATTCATGGTCTTAAATCTTGTAGGAGTTGGGAGGAAAATGGTCTAACACAGAAACGAACGACAATTTTGGGACATGTGCGAAGCACTCGGACGTGGGTTATTTTCGGCGTTGACGTTCGATCTCGCGTTCGAGGTCACTGAAGGCTACATCGGGTTCGGCCAATTCACCTTTTTTATTGACCATCAACACCAACGGCTCCGAGGGGACACCCAATTGTTGGGCTAATGGGCTCTTTTCCAAACTTCCCGGCGCGTGCAAGTGTTGCCAAGTAAAAAAATCAGGGTTCGTTTGCATGTAGGCCTTATAGGTCTCGGTCTCAACATCAATATTGCAGCCAATGAACACGACGTCCTCTTTATATTTCTCGGCCAGGCGTTGGACTTCATCGAGTCCGTCCGGACACCAGGTTTCCCAGAAATGGATGACCACAATCTTGCCCCGCCATTGGGGATCTTGCAAATTGAAAGTCGTACCCTTAATGTCTGTACCGACAAACGCCATCGGTTTCCCTTGGCCAGAAAGTCGAACCAAGGCACCCGCTGAGCGTTTCCCAAAATCGGTGGCTGGGAATCGGGTCACGGCCTGTTGGTACCACTCGATGGCGTCTTTTTCTTCGCCACTAATTTCGAAATGAACGCCGAGGGCCGATAGCGCTTCGGCAGCCAACGAACTGTCGCCAAACTCTTTTTGAAAAACAACCAGATCATCGATCAACGCTTGGTTCGCCTCGTCGCGTTTGCGGCTGTCACCCAATTCAGTATCCAGCGTGTATCTAGCGTAAATTGCGCGCCATCGAATGTAGTCCAAGCCTTCCTTTTGCCCAGCCGTTTTAAGGCGCGACAGATAGCCGTCGAGGAATTTCAGACCATCGGGAAAACGTTCCTTTTGGTACGCACTGGCCACCGAGTCGGCGATGTTTTTCAACCAATTGAGTTTCTGTTCGCCGGCTTTGGTCAGGTCAAAAAACTGCTCCAGCATTTTGGCTTTGGACTCTTCCAGACGCGCGATGTCGACTGGTTTCTCGGCAGCGGCAAGCTCTTTTTCCAAGGCTTCGAGTTTGGCGTACAACTCAGCCATTTTTTGGTCTTGGGGATCGACTTCTTGCGCAATATCACCGGGTCCCACTGTTTCCGGCATGGGAAAAAATGCGCCGCCATTAAGTATAGGCTTCCCTTCTTCCGCAACTTCTGGCAGCTCAATTGCCCGCCAGACGCCAGCTCCAACTTGCACGATCGTGCCGATCGATAGTTGGCCGTATTCTTGGGATTTGAACACCGCCGAGGCGTGGTCGTAGACAATGGAATCCTGTTTATTCCCGAACGCTCCTGCGGCAATCAGGGCTGGCAATCCGTTGCTACTGTGAACCCACTCTGTTGTAGAGGTAATTTGTTTTTGAGTCTTAAAGAATTCCGGAAAATTCTGCTGGGCGGCTTTCCATCGTTTTTGAATTTCAGTCGCAATCGGAGTACCAAGTCCCATCGCCTTGAACTCCGCTGGTGTCAACAGTAGGCGTTGAAAGCGTTGTTGATCCTGATTTTTGATCGCCTGAAAAACCTCAAACGCGACTTCTTCCGCCGAGATGATTTTCCATTCGGTAATTCTGTCGTCTTGGTCGGGATCGAGCCCCCAACGAGTGCCACTGGTACCGAGCCATCGGTATTGATCGGTTTTGCCATCGAAATCACCGTCGATGTCCCGATAGACCTCAATTCCATTCTTGTAAAAACTCCATTGATCGAGTTTCTTGTCGTTATTTGTATCCACGAACAAACGCAAAATTCGCCCAGTATTGTCCTTAACAACAAAACCAGGGGGAGTTTCGTTTACGCCGATCGTGCAATTCTTCATCTCCTCGGCTGACGGAGTATCAACTTCGACATCCTTCTGTTTGGTCGGAATGGCCAACGCTTTTTCCAGCCGATCCTGCTGCGAAAAAACAGAAACAGAAAAACCGTTGGTCAGCAAAGTTAAAATGGCAAGTTTCAGAAAACAATGAAAGTTCATGGAGAACATTCCCGTAAGAATTTTAGGATTAAAGGATTGGTTGTTTAACGAGCTTGCGGCGAACTGGTAGCCTACACGTTTTCTTTTTTTTTTGAAAGTCAATCCAACTGATTTACTTTTGGCGACAATGATGATGTTTGTCTTGGTGAATCACAAAACGTTTTTTTGATGGGCGTTTGCATGTGTCATGCACTGGCAGTTTGGGGACACTCAGATTTGAGGCAAATGACAAATAGGATGGACAGATTGACGGAATCGACGATTGCCGAAGGCCGTTTAAAGTCATGTCTTCGGTTTTGTGTCCGAAACCCCGGTCATCCAAACGTCCCATTGGCTGTGAACATTAGGTTGATTCGTGGCCATAGGTCCTCCAGAGTTTGGCGTCATATTTCCCTCAAGTCACCTGGGCTACCAAGACGATTTGGGGGATATTTGAAAGACCATTTGACAGTTGGTCGCAAAACCATAAAATGGGCGACTTGCAAACGGCGGCGGGCTGTGACGCTGGTTCGCATTTGCGAAAAATTCCGAAGCAACTTGCCAAAATGCGGTTATTGTTGGTAAGATTCGGGCGTGTAGCTCAGTTGGTTAGAGCGCGTCGCTGATAACGACGAGGTCCCAGATTCGAATTCTGGTACGCCCATTGGGATTGTAGTTGATTTTGGAATTCGACCGGATTTGCTGGCAATTGTTGTTTTGTTATTGAAGTAGTCGCAGAAAATTTTTTTGGCCGGTTTAGCCGGTTTACTCCAAATATTTTGGGGACGTAGCTCAATTGGGAGAGCACCGCGTTTGCAACGCGGGGGTTAGGGGTTCGACCCCCCTCGTCTCCACTTCGAAAACGCCCATTAGACTTTGGTTTTTTGGGCTTTTTTGGGTGGCGAAAAAGGTGTCAAGTACGAATGGCGTTGTCCCCGGTATTTTACGGTATTTTTGAGAGCGCTGCGATCGCTGCGTGGTAGAGCCTCCGCGGGATGGTCATCAACTTGAGAGTCTTCTTTCGGCGTTTGTTTTCTCGTGGCTCGGAGCGATCGGGGCGTTGGCCGACGACAGCGCAAGTGCCTTGATGCTGAGCCGAAACAGCCATCGCATCGCTGACGCCAACACAGGCACACAACAGCCAGTTCGCGGACAGCAGTTGATAAGTTTCGGTAAAGCTCAAGCTGCGAATTTCGCGCCCCGCCTCGTATCCACTTTGCAACATTTTTGTCCGCACAAGATTGTAGGTCAGTACGCCCGTCCAGATTTCGCGTTCCAAACCTTCGGGACTTTGGCTGCGTAAGTGTTCCAATCCCATCGTGCATTTGATCGACTCAATATCCGGTTCCACCATCCAGCGGCCTTCGTACATTGAACCTAGCCACGCAGCAGGATACTCATCTCTGTCGAGCAGGGTGGTAGCAACGGTAAAACCTTGGCAGCGTGACCCCACTTCATCGACGACCGCATCACTCAAGCGTATTTCGATCAACGCTGGAGTTTTGCGATACTCTTTCTTCGACATCCATTTCGGTCGAACCGGGCGAACTCATTGGACGGTTCGTTCGGTATCACTCAATCGCTGGGCACCGATCGGATCATCGTCTCGCTTATGATGATTTTTCATCACCACCTGAACTCCCAACTTCAGGCACATCGCGAGCAACCAATACGTGCAGTAGTACGAATCGGCAACTAGAATATCGCCTCTTTGAAGCGAAGATCGCAACTGACGCAGAATGGAAGTTTCACCCGTCCCTTTGCCGTTGTACGCCGCGTAACCAAGATTGATCAGCATTCCGGTGAACATCGAAATCAAACAAACGCACCTGATAATCGGAAAGCCCAAGCCTTCTTTCTGAACCGGGTTTTGAGAAAATAAAAGGTGTCACGGAAAATAAAAGGTGTCACGTACCGTTTTGGCAAATCAGGCAAGTTTTTTCGGTCGGCCACGAGGGCGCGAAGTTGATTCCAATCCCAGCCGCTTAATCGTTTTTTCGATCCAAGCGTCATCGCCAAAAGGAATCCCGCGAGTTTCGCTTCGCTCCAGCGCGTCGATTTCTTTCGGGCTCAACGCCGTGTTGACTCGTTCGACCCAGCGCGGCAATCTGCGCACCGGCCAGGGTGCCAATTCAATCGGTGACTCGCCGCCGAGCCAATGGTACAGGCTTCCCCAGCGATAGTCTTCAGCTCGTTGAACCAAGTTGGCAGTCAACGCATTTCGTTCGACGTAGCGACAGACAACATGGAAGTGATCGTCATCTTGAATCGGGAAACTCTTGTAGCGGCCCTGATACACGTGACCGTAACCTGTCGTTCCATGATGTGCGTGATACCGCTGCGTATGAGTCAGGGTGATCCAGCCGATAAATAACGACATTCCGCCGTCAACTTGCGGAGACAAAACCATATGCCAGTGATTTTTCATCCATTGATAAGCGATCAAATCGACGGGAAACAGCTTCAGCCCCTCGGCAATCAAACAATCAAAAGCCTCGAAATCCGCTTCCTTGAAAAAGATATCGTTCTTTGCGTTGCCGCGGTTGAGCGCGTGATAAATTCCGCCCGCTTCATCCGCTCGCGGTGCTCGGCCCATACTCTTCTCCCGACACCAACCAAATACTAAAAATTAACCGAGATCAACTTACCAATTTCCGACTGGATTGCCTATCCCCTAAATTTGGTACTTGACACCTTTTATTTTCCCTTGACACCTTTTATTTTCCTGTAGAACAAAGGCTCTCACGTTGAAATACTTTCGAAGCTCAATCGCATGGCTTTCGGACTGGCTGTCTACGCTTCGACGGGTTCGTTACCTTACGCGACACAAGACTCGCTTCTGGCCGTTGGTCAAACGCTACCAGACGGGGTTCCCACCCGCAGGGTCACACTCAAAGGTTTCAGATTCACTTACATGTCATCTTCCCCCTTCACCAAGCTTCTTGGCGCAAACACCGTTTATTTTTCCAGAAATCATGCAACCCCTGGCTGCTACCGTTCTCGGCGGAATCCTGGTTGCCGACGAAGTCGTCGATCTGCTCTTGCCGGTACTTTTTTATCGCGTGCGCGCTCACCGCTGGAAGAGAATTCATGCGTACAAAAGCAATTCAGCTTGCGTTTTCAGAGAGTCGGTCTATGCCGATTGGGACGCGTGATCGGCGATTCGAACCCATTAGGTTTCGCTTCTCGCGACCGCAATGGGTCGGCGATTGGCATGTGCTGAATGGACGCTTAATTGCCAATTTCCAATTTTTCGAATCGAGATTCAAGGTTAGTCGTCAAACTACCTGTTTGATCGTCAAACTGCCTGTTTGGTCCTTAATCGTTCCACATCTCTTGGGATTTTGTCCACCAAACACGCCTTTATTGTTAAGGCATATGCTTTGCTACAAAGTGTTTGTCGTATCGAAGTCCCAGCTGTGAGATTGCGATTTCCGCTGTCTACGTCGAGTCTACGGATACAACGAAAAGGAAATTTGTCATGAGAAACAGAATGTCCGGAATCACTGCTGCGGTAGCTTTGGTGCTTGCCTTCATTGCGACTAATTCGTTCGCTCAACAGACCAAAACACAGGAGAAAAAGATCGATCACACGGAACACAATGCGATGATGCAGGAGTGTGCCAAAGCGTGCTCGGATTGCCAGCTCGCATGCGATCAATGTGCGACACACTGTGCACACTTATTGGCCGACGGCAAGAAGGAACACATGGCGTGTTTGATGAACTGCCAAGACTGTGCAACCTGCTGTGTCGGTTGCGCTCAAGTTTGTGCGCGGGGTGGTCCACTTGCCGCTTTGATGATCGAATGTTGCGGAAAGTGTTGTGACGAGTGCGCCAAAGCTTGCGAAGCATTCCCGAACGATCCGGAACTTAAGAAGTGTGCAGCGGAATGTCGCAAGTGTGAGAAGTCATGCAAAGCGATGGCCAAGCACTAGTTCCTGGGGAATCGAAACAATTAATTGATGATGGAGACTGCGGCCCGCCCATTTGGGCGGTTTGCGGTTTTAAGATTGGACAGTACAGCCAAAGGCTGTCAAAAACCGGATGGCAATTCATCACCCAGGAGTGTTTTGACTTCCGCATCACAGACAGCGAACTGAAATACAAACAATGATGGCAATTGACCCGATTTGTGGCATGACCGTCGATGCTTCCACCGCCCGAAGCGCCAGACGTGACGGTCAAACCGTCTACTTTTGCAGCGAGTATTGTCGCCAAAAGTTTCTCGGCAGTGAGTCAAAAGAAAAACCGAATGCTGCTCCCGATCCTACGAGCCACGATCACAAAGCCGCTTCTGTCAAACAGGCATCAGGGAAATTTACCTGCCCGATGCACCCAGAGGTGCAAAGCGACAAGCCGGGGAGTTGCCCGAAGTGCGGCATGGCCCTGGAACCATCCCGACCTGCGGCCCAAAAGTCAAAGACCATTTACACTTGCCCGATGCACGCGCAGATCGAGCAAGAAGGGCCAGGACAGTGCCCGATCTGCGGCATGGCTCTGGAACCGAAGACTGTCCAATCAAATACGGAGGAAGACGACTCCGAATTGCGCAGCATGACGTTGCGGTGTTGGGTGTCCGCCGCTTTGACCGTTCCGGTTCTGTCAATGTCGATGCTCCCGATGTTCGGCATCCCAGTGGATCGTTGGCTGGGCAGCGCGGTGTTCCTGTGGCTCCAGCTCCTGCTCAGTACGCCGGTGGTTCTCTGGGGCGGCTGGCCGTTCTTCGAGCGGGGATGGCGGTCGGTCGTCACCCGCAATCTAAACATGTTCACCCTGATCGCTATCGGTACGGGTGCGGCCTACCTGTACAGCCTCGTGGCGGTTCTGTTCCCGTTCCTTATCCCTGAAGCCTTCCGGCATCAGGGGACAGTGCATGTCTACTTCGAGGCGGCGGCGGTGATCGTTACATTGGTTCTGCTCGGACAAGTGCTAGAGCTGCGGGCCCGCCGCCGCACCGGAGCCGCCATCCGGGAGTTGCTGTCCCTGGCTCCACCCACGGCCCGGATCGTGCGCGACAACCAGGAACGGGAAGTGCCGCTGGAAGAAGTTCACCGGGGCGACATCCTGCGAGTACGGCCTGGTGAGAAAATCCCCGTCGATGGCAAGCTCACGGACGGCAAGAGTACCGTCGATGAAGCGATGATTACTGGCGAGCCAATGCCGGTCTCGAAGCAAAAAGACGATCTGGTGATCGGCGGGACGGTTAATCAGACCGGCTCGTTCCTGATGCTGGCTGAAAAAGTCGGCGAAGACACGGTTTTGTCCCGGATCGTCAATATGGTCGCTGACGCCCAGCGGAGTCGAGCGCCGATTCAGAAGGTCGCTGATACTGTGGCGGGATACTTCGTACCTGCGGTTTTGTTAAGCGCCGTCGTTACGTTCCTTGTATGGGCCATTGTGCAGCCAGAGCAGCCAGCTCTCGCTTACGCCTTTGTGAACGCCGTGGCAGTGCTGATCATCGCCTGCCCCTGCGCCTTGGGCCTTGCCACGCCCATGTCCATCATGGTCGGCGTCGGGCGAGGAGCGAAGGAGGGCGTGCTCATCAAGAACGCCGAGGTGCTGGAAATGCTGGAGAAGATCGATACCATTGTCGTCGACAAGACCGGTACGCTGACGGAGGGTCGACCAAAGCTGACCAAGTGTATTCCCGCTGGCTCCGTTTCTGAAGAAGACCTGCTTCGGTTTGCTGCCAGCGTCGAACAGAACAGCGAACATCCTTTGGCCCATGCCATTGTGGTCGGGGCCAGGGACAGGAAGCTGTCCGTTCCAACGGTGGACCAGTTCAACTCAGTGACGGGCGGTGGCGTTCAGGGGAATGTGGAAGGCAAGAAGATTCTCATCGGCAAGCGGTCGTTACTTGCGACCGAGGACGTGCAAAACCTTGCCGCCCTGGATGACCGGGCCGACGAGTTGCAGCGGCAGGGGCAGACAGTGATGTACGTCGCCGCAAACGGGCGGTTCGCCGGTTTAGTTGCTGTTTCCGACCCCATCAAAGACTCGACTGCCGAGGCAGTGCAAAGCCTGCATGGACTGGGATTGCGGATCATCATGCTCACTGGCGACAACGAGAAGACAGCCAAAACAGTCGCCGACAAATTGGGGATTGACGAATTTTACGCCGGAGTGCGACCTGAAGACAAACTCGAACGGATCAAGGCGTTGAAGGCTGAAGGCCGCAAGGTGGCGATGGCGGGCGACGGCATCAATGATGCACCCGCCCTAGCCGAAGCCGACGTCGGCATCGCCATGGGTACTGGGACCGATGTGGCCATTGAATCGTCAGGAGTCACACTGATCAAAGGCGATTTGCGAGGCATCGTGAAAGCCATCAAACTTAGTCGCCACACGATGCGGAACATACGCCAGAATCTCTTCTTCGCCCTAATTTACAATGCCCTCGGAGTGCCAATTGCAGCGGGCGTGCTGTATCCGATCTCGCCCCATCTGCTGCTCAACCCGATGATTGCCGCTGCCGCGATGAGCTTTAGTTCGGTATCGGTCATCGCCAATGCACTGAGACTGCGATTGAGCAATCTCACATAGCCTTCCGAATGTGGTATTGAATTTTTCAGTTAGCAATTCCGCTTCGGATTCCAGTTTGTCAAAAATTACTTACACGGGGTATGATTTTAAGTCGCGGTGACGACTTAGATCTCCTTCTTCCTCACTTAATGCGAATCTGAAATTGACCTTCAATCTGATAAATTTCAGACCCGTTGCGAGCCCAGGAAACCGCCTCCACTTTTTCCAATACAACCAATCTTCGTCGTTTTGCTAAGTGCAACCAGTCAATAAAAAAACCCGAATCAAGTTTTGTCAAACTGGAATTCGAGTTGGTTTTAGTCTTCGGAATTTTCGATTGCAGCTCCGCGATTCGAATCCGGTCAGCACTCAACCTAATAGGTGAACTTTAGACCGAAGGTCAAGCCATGGAAAAAAACAGTGTTGGCGGTTTCGATGGATGGCGTTGGGCTTACCGGTTGCAATAACTGGGGCGGTGCAAGCGCGATACCATCGATCCAGTTGGCTTCGTAACCGACGTATCCCGAAAAACAATTCGGTACGATATCCATGTATACTCGTCCGCCTACCTCGCCGAGAAACGAACCGGTTGATTTGGTCAATGTGTTCGAAACTGTTGGTGAAAATGAACTGTTATCCGTGAAATTGACTTCGGTCGGATTGTAGTATCCACCGGCGCGGATAAACGAGCTGGCATAAATTCCATTGGCAACAGGCCGGTTGAGTTCCAAGCCACTTTGCAGACCCATCAGGATATTCGTCGCTTCAGTAATCGATTCAGAAGTAACCGTAATTGGAGGAACACCGCCGCCTGGATTGACGACGAGACGCGAGCGCTGGAAAACCGTGTCTTTGGTGGAAACGACACGAGGCCCAAACATCAATACAATGCCCGGACGGACAGCGCGACGTCCCATCAATTCAACACTAAAAAGGGACGAGTCGTAATCGTAGTTGAATTGATCCGGTACGATTCCGGTCGGGAAAAACGGAGACTCCAAATTGGGTCCGAGAATCGGATCGCTGGACTCTTCCCAATTCGCCAGGATCGAACGGATCTGCCAGTCCTGACCGGTTTTCGAGTTGAAATCGAACTTGATCTCCGCAGCGGCTGTGGAACCAAGTTCCGTCGCATCGCCGGCATTAAACACCGTTTCTCGGGTGATTGAATCGGTAATCAAAGGAATGTCCAATTTCGATCCCGGTCGATTGTAGGCCTTGCCGCCTATTTCCAGTGACCACGGATTGTGATCGGTGGTTTGAGGCCATTGGGCACCTGCTGGAGTCGCCAACCCAAGAGCGGCAAACATCAGAGCGAAACTTAATATGATCGAAAACTTCCTCACGGCAGTCCCTCCAGACCTTCAGGCGCAGTATTGGTAACTGCAAAATTGGATCGGAAGGAATGTTAGGAATAATAAGCATCATTGTTAGAGCCGGTAGAGTTATCCCAAATTGCCCACATTGCAATTATTTGATTTGACCGACTGATTTGCCCGCAGCGCTGCGGATCATGCTGGACTCCTGGGGTCCCGTTCGTTGACCAGCGTTTAATTGCTGGCCAATCGATCGTTGGCCGGCAGACCCATAGATCGAGTAATCAAAGGCGGGCACTTCCGCTTGCACTTTGATAGCAGTCGCTTGCAGGCGCAGCACTTTTTCGAAGTAGATAAATGGATAATCCGTATCGGGACGTTTGTTGCGAACCCATTGATAGCTGGTTTGGACGAGTTTGGCAGGTATTTTTCCGATTCTTACTTGCTGCACGACTTGAGCCACAAATTCTTTTTCTTCATCGCGACGGGTTTTCAAGATTGCATTAAGTTGACGTTCATATTCCTCGAACTGGGCCGGATTGAATTTTTCGGGGTCAAAATCATCGGCTTGAACAAATGGAGAACCGAAAAAAATTGACCCGATGATCAGCGAGTACAAGAAAAAAACGCGTCCGCGTGTTCGACGACCTGCCATAACAGCCTCCTAATCAAGCCTTGAATCCCTACAACTGGGTGTAGTTTTTTAGGAGAATTGCCGTTTATCGGCTAGGTCAATGTTGACTAATTCATGGACGGATCGGTTGGCAAATGCTGGCCCAGTTGTGCTTGCAGAACTTGCGAACCGAACGCTTCGCAAACCTGTTTCCACAGCATATTCGGCGGGGCGAAAACGTGTTCAATGTTCGCGGGCACAATCAACCAGCCACCCACTTGGATTTCGTTCTGCAGTTGCTCCGCGCCCCAACCTGAATAGCCACTAAAAAGTCGAAACCTCTGTTGATTCTGACTTACCAGCGCGTTGAGGTTTTCGCGTGCCAGGGAGACATAAACATCCTGAATCAACTCCGATTCAGCGAGTTCGGGACTGGTATGAATTGCGATCAAAGGGCCTTCAACAGGGCCACCGACGTTGACGAAATCAGGACAATCGCAGGGCGTTTCTGACACTTCTCGCCAAACACTTGCCACGGTAATACTAGAAGGACGATTCAAAATGACCCCCATGGCACCTTCGGAATCATGTTGAATCATTAATACCACGGAGCGAAAAAAATTGGGATCGGCCAGATCCGGGATCGCGATCAACAAATGTCCCTTCAAATTTTCCACAATTTGATTCCTTGAGTCATGAATTTCGTTCAAATTCGTCGATTTGTCGGGTGGCGTTTGACGAATTCGAGATTTTCGATAAACTGTTGAATTCGATTTTCCACAAAAAACCAACTTTTACAACTGAAGTCATCCGATGAAGTCTGATATTCACCCCAAGTATCGCCCGGTTGTGTTTAAAGACAAACAGGCGGATTTTGCTATTTTGACGCAATCCACGATTCCCACCAAGGAAACAATCAAGTGGGAAGACGGCAAGGAGTATCCGGTGTACTTCGTGGATATTTCTAGCGCTTCCCATCCGTTTTATACGGGCAAACAACAGTACGTTGACACGATGGGTCGAGTGGAAAAATTCAAGAAAAAGTTCGGCGGTAGTTACAACTCAGTTCAGAAGAAAACCAAAAAGTAACTCGGCGACGTTTTCAAATTCGGCTACCCCGATCGCAACAATTATTGGTGAGTTCGTCCGTTGTTGCGCAGTTGGATTTCAACTGAGGGGAATTGGCGCCCGATCAAAACGGGCGGGTTGACATGCCGTTTCAATACTTGGGAACGCCTTACTCCGCTACCGCCGGTTCGGTGGCGTCGATTTGTTTCAATGCTTCACGCGCCGCATACCGCAACAACACGTCAGGGTCTTGACTCAATTTATTGAGAACCGATTTTGCGGCGGCTGCCGAAGGACCAATGTTTCCCAATGCCACTACGATTATCTCGCGCAAATCTGGCTCCTCGGAATCAAGATGTGCGATCAAGTCGTCAACCAAAGGTGCCCCCGCGGATTGCATTTTACCGACCAGTTCAACGGAATCTTCAAAGTAGGAACGATCAGCAAGCGTTTTTTTCAAGACTTCCAGTGTCGGTTCCGCCTGATTGGTAATTTTCCACAAAGTGTATGCGGCATGCGGCATGACGTGCTTGCTCTCGTCAAACATTAGCGCACGAACTTGTTCGGCGACCTTCGACGCTTCGGGACCAAGGTGTGCCAACCCGAGAAGCGTTCGTTGTTTTTCGACTTGGAGAAACGCATTTAAGTTGTCACCCAATATCTGGGCTGTGTCGGATTTAGCGGTTGGCCCAATCGAACCCAGTACAACCGCGGCCCAACTGCGAGATGATGGAATGCCATTCTTAAACAGCTCGAGTATTTTGTCTTCGGCCGGCATGGCATCTGCCCCGAGATGCTCCAACACGCGACACGCCATGCACTGCACATTGAAATCCGGATCATCCAATGCTTCGATAACCAAGTCCAGAACTTGCAGGGAACTTTCATTGTCAGCTTGAAGTACGAAAAGGGCTCGTTTACGACCGACGGTATCGCCCGTGGTCAGCCATTTTTTCAGAATCGGAAGAAACTCGGCTGCGGTTCCCAATTCGTGCAGTGCCGTGCAGGCTTGAGTGACTTGAGCCTCATCAGCAGAATTCAACATCGCTGCTAAATGCGTAGCCCCCACGGGACCGATTTTGCGAAGCGAGATTTCAGCAGCCAATCGCGTTAATTCATCTGGGCTCATGGCAAGTTTTGCCAAAACGGGAACGGATACGTGCAAGTCGCTGGAAACTTCCGCGAGTTGTATGATCGCCTCGAGTTGATTCTCAGCCCGCGGATCTTGGGAAACCTCAATTAAGGACTGGTGGCTTAGAGCTGCTGTTTGTTTGTCTCGTAATGAGACGGAGCCATCTTGGGCGAATCCCAGGAAACTCACCATACCGATTACTACCAAAACAGCCACGCCGATGCCAGTAAAATGCGATACCATTGAAGACTACCCCTGTACGGTTTTCCCAATTTCCCATTTCCATTGTGGAAAGATTTGGTAATCATACCCCTAATCCAATTGCCATACCAGAATTTCGAGAATTTGTTTTTAAAATCTTTTTTCGTCAATCACATCGCCTGAAGCCTTAGGCTTGCCGTTTCCGAAAATTCCATCCACAATCCAATTTCCAGAGTGTGTTTTCCTGCGGACACCCTTCCCTTCACGACAAACAAACCCGTTTTAGATTCGGAAACCTCATGATTCTTAGACTACGCGCCATGCAATTGCACATTTTTTTCTTGGCAATCGTCTCAGGGGCCGTCCTGGTACAAGCGCCGGTTGCGGCGAAACAGAATCCCACCGATGTAAACTCCGGTTCCAAAATTGAACAACAGGACATCGCGAAGTTGTTGTCGGATCAAACCGCCGCCTGGAACGCTGGCGATCTGGAACAGTTCATGCAGACCTATTGGAATTCCGAACACCTGACATTTTCTTCGGGGGGCAAGACGACGCGTGGTTGGCAAGCGACGTTGGATCAATATCGCAAAAATTATGCGCCTCCCAAAGAAATGGGGAAATTGAGTTTTGATGGTTTGGAAATTGTCGTGCTAGAATCCGAATCGGCATTAGTGCTAGGGAATTGGCACCTCTTGTTGGCGAACGACCAACACAAAGATGGAAATTTTTCACTCGTTATGAGAAAACTCGCAGGTCAATGGAAAATCATTCACGACCATTCCTCGAAGTTGGAGACTCCATGAAACCGCGGCTGGAAATGCGTGTGATTATTGGATCATTGATTTGGATCGGAGCCTTTAGCGGGGCCGCGTTAATCTTGAAAAATGTGTGGACGCGGTCGCCCGTCGCGATCCAACAACTCGTTCAATACGTGGGACAGCAGCGGTTTACTACACGAATTAATTTTTCCGATTTTCAAGTTGTCCGCGTTGGTGACCCGGTATTTTTAGCAGATAGCAAATCCTTTGCACCCATTGGATTTGTTTCTTGCGCCGGCCCGCCTGGATCGACGACCAAAGATCCAATTTATGCCGAATCCGCGACCATTACATTTTACGGTTGCGCACCCCGGATCAGTGAGAGCGATTTTTTGAATTATCACGCCGCTGGCAATGATACCTCGTGGGTGTTGGCGACGATGTTGCCACCCGAAAAGCGATTGGCGCTCAGCAAATTGATTCTCGATGCGTACGCAGCAAATCAAGCTGAGATTGTCGATGCTATTCGTCCGCTGATTGCCGAGTCCTTGCGCGCCGCAGGACCGATCATCAAAGAGGATCTCAAAGCGGCGTTTGCCCGCCGAGAATCTCGCATTCGCGAAATTGGCAACAAATACCAGACCGAACTGATCGAGCAAGAATTGATTCCGCTTATTCAACGGGAAATTTGGCCTCTGTTACAAACCGAAACCGAACCCTTGGCGACAAAAATCGGACAAGAAATCTGGCAGGAAGTTTCGGTATTTCGTTTCGGATGGCGGTACCTCTATGATCGCTCGCCACTACCCGACCAAAATCTGTCGGGACAGGAATTCGATCGTTTCGTCAATGAAAAAGCGTTGCCAATTCTGCAAGCCCATTTCGGCGATTTTTTGGAACTGCAACAGAACCTCATTAAAAAGATTTCCAAGAATGAGAGAGTCCGCGAGACGGTCTCTTCAGCCGTGAAAACCGTCGTCGGCGATCCGGCGATTCAAGAAATTTTTAGCGAAGTCTTCCGCGAAGTTTTGGTTGATAACGCGCGGCTTAAAGAAGCACTGGAATCCCAGTGGAGCAATCCTGGCGCACGTCAAGTAATTGAACTGACCAGCCTGCGCCTCGAGCCGACCATCACGGAAATCGGTATCGCTTTGTTTGGCTCGCCACGCGAAAAAATCACGCCGGAGTTTGCGCGCGTGCTGCGCCATCGGATCTTGCACAAAGACGATAGATGGTACACGTTGCACGTCACCGGAAAGCCAATTTCGAACAGCCAGCGCTGGCGTAAACCAGAGGAAATTTCCGTACGGTATGCTGATCCTGTCGGAGACATCCCCTTTGCTCCGGCACGAGTGCGAAATTGACCGATCGAGAACCCAATTCGGCATCCGAATCCGATCTTGCATTGCGGTCCAATCCATTCGGATCGCTGGCAGCTGCCAAGCATCTCAACGCTGGAATCACGCTGCGAAACATCCAGGTTACCGCCGGATCACGAAAGCTGATCGTCGATGCCGATGCAGATTTTCTGGCGGGTGAGATTACGTTGATCGTCGGCCCAAGCGGTGTCGGTAAATCGATATTGTTGAAAATGATGGCCGGGATTGTCGGCGAAGCCAGCGAGGGGGTCTTGGTTGCGGGCGATGTTCGGATCAATGGCCAATCGGCGCGTAGTGGCTGTGCCGGCGTCGTGTTCCAATCCTTTGCCTTGTTTGACGAACTCACCCCGCTAGGAAATCTGGCCTTTGCCCATGCCAGCGGGGGCGCTCACGCCAGCCCGATTGCCAACGATGACCTATTGGATCAATTGAGAGTGCCCCAAAACGTACCGACCTCTCGATTGAGCGGTGGACAAAGACAACGTTTAGCGATTGCGCGGACCTTGGCCTACAATCCAGCGGCCATTCTGTTTGACGAACCAACATCGGGATTGGACCCTTCGACGGGTAAACAAGTGGCCGAATTGATTCGCCAAACTCACAACCTGTATGGCAAGACCTCGGTGATTGTGACACACGACTATCATTCCTTGATGCCGATTGCCGATCGAATCTATTTGTTGGATCCCCTGCTGCGCAAATTGATCGAAATTCCGCGCGCCCAATGGGCCGGGATACCGGAAAAGCTGGTGCCCATGGCGTCGGCAACGGTCGAACAAAATGAAGCCACCGAGCGGCCGACAGTGGGCGCGATGTTGCAGCGTACCGCCAGCGATTTTCTCGCCAATACGACAGGCGTTGCGATCTCGGCGAGCGTGGGATTACTCAGCTTGATTCCCATCTGGAAAAATCCGTGGTGGGGTCTCCGATTTTTTGCGCACTACGCCCGGTTGGTGTTTGGCCCGACGGCCTGTTTGTATCTGATGGCTTCCGGTTTGATTTCTGGATTTGTAACTACTTATTTCACGTTTCAGTTTCTACCTTTTGCCAATTATTCCGAGCCCCTTTTGGTTGAGGATTTGTTGACGGCGCTGGGCTTTGCAATGTACCGGATTTTTGTCCCCGTCCTTTCCTGCGTGTTGATTGCCGCGCGTTGCGGAGCGGCGGTCACATCCGATGTGGGGGGCCGACAATTCGGCAACCAGATCGATGCGTTGCGTACGTTTGGTGCAGAACCGCGATACTATCTGTTGACCCCAATCATTTGGTCATTTTTGATTGGGACACCTTTATTGTCCTACCTGGCATACTATGTGGCTCGCTTGACCAGCCTCGTGACATTCGTACTGGCCGATCCCAATCGCGGGCCTGATTTTTGGCATTTGTACTTCCATCGGGGACTGATTGTACTGGAACAGTTTTCCTATCGTGGATTCGGCTGGTTGATCGCCAAACTGCTTTGTTGCGGGTTGGGTACAGCGATGATTGCGTACTATCATGGCCGGTCACCGAAATATTCCACGACCGATGTCAGTCGTTCGGTAACATCGACCATCCTTTGGGCCACGTTGTTTGCTTTAACAGTTCATTTCATTTTTGCGTTGTTTGAGTACGAAGGCATTGTGCCGTAGCGCGTTTTCTGTTTTTCGCCCGCGGGCCACCAATTGAATTTTGCTCTGGTTTCCCTGGGCAGGATTATTGAATCTAATTCACTGTTTTGAAAGGTGGCCAACATGGGACCAAGTTTGACTTATTGGGTCGTGGCCTGGACGTTGATGGCACTGGCTTTTGCGGCCGCGACCGGCGCTATTTTGCTCGGAGCCATTCGATTGGATCGGGCGAGTGCTCATCGCAAAAGTGACATTCGCAATCAACCGAAATAGAACGCTGCACGGTCAGATCATCGGGGAATGGCTACCGTCGCCCGAAAAAAAAATGCTGAGCGCGGAGTTGATCGCTGGGGACGCGGCGAGTTCCCCGGCTAGATTTCTAACCGACGAATTTTTCGGGCAGATTTTTTTTTGCCGACAGCCGCAACAAAAAAACCGTGGTGCCAATTCGAAAATTGGACCACGGTGTAATTTGAAATTTGTTATCCGCAATTCAGACGAACCAATAGTCGCGACAGCCGATTTTTTAGAAATCGATCACGTCCGCGAAACTGACGCCTGGGACTGGGATTGGATAACTTCCGTCTTTGCCAGGCTTGACCGGAGCTTCGTCGCTCATGGCATGCATGGAATCGATATCGGCCAAGGAAATTTTGGAATTGATAGCTTTGTCCCAATTAAGCTCTTTGCCGGAGTAAGTGGCCAAGCGTCCGAAAATCGCCGTAAACGTGCTTTTAGCGCCGTATTCCGTTTCGTTTGGCAACTTGCCAGCCGCGAAGTCGGCAAACAAATCGTGATGTTCCTGTTGATGGCCATCCCGTTGGCCAGCCCCTTCCTTAGACTTGAAAATTCGTTTGCCATCGAGATCGAAGATCTTGCCGCCACTGAGGTCGGCATACCCTTTGGAGCCATGCACGAATTCGGAAACTTCGTCCCAACATCCGGGCATATGGCGACACTGGCTGAACATTTTATGGCCGTTGGCATACGTGAATTCAACAAAGTGATGGTCGAAAATCTGACCATGTTCGGGACCAAGCCGGACCTGTCGTCCGCCCTGCCCTTGCGCCGTGACGGGATAATCATTCATCAGCCAGTTGATCACGTCGATGTTGTGAATGTGTTGCTCGACAATGTGATCGCCGCACATCCAATTAAAGTAATACCAATTTCGCATTTGGTATTCGAGTTCGGATTGTTCAGGCGTTCGGGGGTTGACCCAGACACCAGGATTGTTCCAGTAAACTCGACTGCAAATCAATTCACCGATGGCTCCATTTTGGAGCTCGGCAATTGTCTCGCGATAAGCGCGCTCATGGCGACGCTGTAAACCGACTTGAACCAGCAGACCTTTTTGTGTCGCCAATTCCCCAGCCGCTAAGACACGGCGAATCCCCGGCGCATCGACGCCCACGGGTTTCTCCATAAAGACATGTTTGCCTGCGTTCACGGCCGCTTCAAAATGCAACGGACGAAATCCAGGTGGTGTCGTCAGAATAACCAAGTCGACATCCGAATCGATGACCCCTTTGTAGGCATCGAATCCCGTAAACTGGTTTGCGGCCGGAACATGAACTTTGTCCTTATGTTCTTGCCGAATACCTTCCAGCGAGCTTGTCAGACGATTTTCAAACGCATCGGCCACGGCCGTAAGTTCAACGTTTCCACTTTGGGTGTTCAAGGCCTGCACGGCGGCCCCGGTTCCACGTCCGCCGCACCCAATCAAACCGACCTTGATCGTGTCCGAGCCCATCGCATGGGCCGATCGAGCGAGCGACAATTTCGGTGCCGCCAACGATCCGATCGCGGCCCCGGCAATTGCGAGTTTGGAGCTGCGTCTCAGGAACTCACGCCGAGAGGCGGAATCGGAATGCTGAGTTTCATCGTCGTTGTTTTTCACGAAAGGGCTCCGGGGAAAAATGCGAGTTAAAAGGGGAAGGGCAATGAAGTTTCGATTCTAGCGGGCAGTCCCGGTCGATTCAATTCAGGATGATTCAAACAGGGGTGCCGATTTCCCGGATGAGTCTCAGAGGTCAGTTTTTTTGGGGGGGTCTCCAGCAACCATCGCTGGGGAGAATTGGGTACCGACGGGCTGACGCGTAAAACGTTCATTGTATCGGATTCTAACGGCAATAGCTGTCCTGTGGGATATCCTACCGTGCAATGCCGGAATCCATGGTGTAACAGCATGGTTTGGGGAAATTATTTCCCAGTTCTCGATTTTTTCTGTATCGATCTTTCTATCATGTTAATGTTTAATGACAGTGCGGCTAAAAAATACCTGATAATCAAATCGGGGCCTAACCAACCCGATCGGAAACCAATTTATCAACTGCTTTTTGATTTGACTTTCCTCTTGCAATCCTCCCTTTGTTTTCTTTAGAGTAAACGACATGAAAATCAATCTTTATACCCTGCGGTTTATTTTGTTTGTTGTGGGGCTCACCTTGATGCCAATGGTTTCGTACGGGCAGGCCTACAAAGCGGCGATTGGATACGATGCGTTGCTGGCCGAGTATGGGGCTGCGTTGGAGAATGGCGCAGGCATCCGAGTCTTTCAACCAGAAGCGCCCGCTGGAACGGCCTATATGCCAGACTCGACCATCGTTTCCGAATTCGGTGGTAAGACGTTTATCAATGGTACAATCCCGCCGGACGCTGCGTTCAATGGTCATGCAACGGCCGTCGGGACTAATTTGTACGGCAATCTGTCCAGTATTGCTCCTGGGATTACCAACGTAACAGGAGCGGACGCCAACGATTACATCAACCGTATTCTGGGAGCTGGAATATCGGGAACACCTGCACCTATCGCGCAAGGCTATAACGTCAGCAATCACAGTTATGTTGGAAATGTTTCTCCCGTCGGCATTAAGATTGATCTGCTGCGGCGTTACGACTTCGTAATCAATCGGGATAATACCATTGCTGTCGCCGGAGCAAATAATGGTTCCGCTACGGCAACCACTGATATTTGGGGACATAGTTACAATGGCATCACCGTCGGACGATCCGATGGCGAACACTCGCGTGGAATGACAACCGATTATGGTGCGGGACGATTCAAACCAGATATTGTTGTGCCGCTGGCTGGTCCGACCAGTTTCTCGACTCCCGTTGTGGGTGCCGCCGCAGCGCTGCTGCAACAAGCCGCTGGCTTCGATGGATTTGGCAATGCCAATAATGGTGGCCAAAATGAAGTGATCAAATCAACTTTGTTTGCTGGAGCTACCAAAGAAGAATTCGGTGCCGCCTGGGATCGCAATTCGAGTCGTCCCGTCGATGAAGTATTCGGTTTCGGAGAGTTGAATATTCAAAACAGCTACCACATCTTTAAAGGCGGCGAATTTGCTGCTTCAACTTCCAATCCTGCCACCAATATTGGTTTGTTGGGTTGGGATTATGGAAATTTCACGGGCAGTCAGTTGTTTTACGATTTCGAAATTGGCGCTGGGCAATCACTAACCGAGCTTTCTGCTGCGTTGGTGTGGAATGCTGCCGTCACAGACAATCCGGGCACCAGTGCGTTTGACCTGACCCATGTGGTGTCTAACCTGGATCTGGAGTTGTTTGATTCATCCGGTACTTTTTTGTACACGGTCGGCGATTTTGCAAGTTCACTAAAGCAAAGCAGTTTGAGCACGGCTTACAATTACGAACATTTGTATTTGACCAATTTGGCAGCGGGCAATTATACGTTCCGTATCAAAGGCGATTTGGCCACCGATTACGGATTTTCGTGGCGGATCACGACCGCGATTCCGGAGCCTTCCGGAGCATTAGTTTTCGGCTTGGCCTTGACCGCCTCGCTGATTCGGCGCCGTCGCCAAGCGTAGGACAAATCGGGCCTTAAAATCTGCGTCAGGCTTGGCCTTCGCACTTGAGCCTACCGATAAAACCAGTCTTCCAAAACGGCTGAATGCGTATTCGCTTTCAGCCGTTTTGTTGTGCAACCCGAGGCAATGGCCAGACTCCGCTCTGCCGAGCAAACCACCGCGCAAATGTCGCACAACCTGTTTTTTCTGAGATCGATCGTTCGGAACCATCGAAGTCAAAACTTGGTAGACTACAGACTTGGACATCCAGGTTGAACAAAAAACAATAATTAGCTCCAGATTGCAAAGACAGCGGCCATGTCGAAACACCAAACTATTTTGATATTCTTAGTTTTGTTGCCCTGCCTGTTTACGGGTTGTGAAAAACCCGGAACAGGTAATTCAGGACTCGGTAACAACTTGCAATCTGCGACAAAGCAAGCCAGCGTCGCCGAGGACCGCGCACACGCTGCGGAATTGGCAACGTATGAACAGCGTGCCTTGGCGGCGGAAAAAAAAGCGGAAACCGCCGAAGAAAAATATCTTGCGGCGATGCAACGGGTCGCGGACGAGGAGAAACTATACGCCGAGACTTCGGCTCGTTTGTTAGACGCCGAGCAACGGATTGCCGCAGCCCAGTCGGCACTGGCGCCGAAACAAGTCGCTGTGGAAGTGCTCGCCAAAAATTCCGCACCGCTGTCGACAAAGTTTCTGTTTTGGAATGTGGAATCAGATGGCAGTGATCCGCAGGTCATCGCGCAACAATTGAGGGAGTTTGCCGGCTATGATCTGTTCGCGCTGACCGAGGTGCTGCCGAATGCGTTTTCGATTTTCTCAGCGGCGCTGGGCCAAACATTTGCTTCCGTCGAAACGAAATCCGGCAACACGGATCGCATGCAAATCCTGTACAACCGAGAACGGTTCGAGCTGGTCCGCAGTTTTGAACTGGACGAAATCAATTTCGAACTTCGCTACCGATCACCGTTGGTCGTTCATTTACGCGACCGAAAGTCGGGAGCGGAGTTTATGGTCATGGTCAATCATCTGGCGCGTGGCAAAGCGGATGTCCGAACCAAACAGGCTCAGCAATTGGTCGAATGGGCCCGCAATCAAAACCTGCCCATTATCGCGTTGGGGGATTACAACTTCGATTATGTTTTCGCCGACAAGAATGGAAACGAAGGTTTTCGTGAAATGTTGAAGGATAATATCTGGCAGTGGGTTCAGCCCATCGAATTGATTGACTCAAATTGGTTCGACAATCCCGAACAAGCTGACGGCCAAGACGATTACCCCGGCAGCCTGTTGGATTTTGCGTTCATCGCCGGATCCGCTAAAGACTGGCAAACTCGCTGCAACGTCATCGTTCGTCCCAACGACTTTCCGGATGACGCCACGACCAGCGATCATCGTCCGGTTGAGCTATTGTTGAATTAACAATCGAACAGGATCCATTGTTGCCGAGCTTTTCCCAAATCCCGTTCATTCCATGTTGAGTTGGGAATTATGTCGCATGTCACTTCGAGGAGCCACCTTTGCCGCTGATTGAATTGCGTGGTGTGCAAAAGACATACGATTTGGGAGAGATCAAAGTCCATGCGTTGCGGGCAACAACTCTCAACATTGAACGCGGCGAATATGTAGCTTTGATTGGTCCTTCGGGTTCGGGCAAATCGACGTTGATGAATACCCTGGGTTGCCTGGATCGCCCGTCGGAAGGAAGTTACCTGCTCGATGGAGAAGAAGTGGTCGCGATGAACCGTGACCAACGTGCGTCCATTCGCAATCGCAAGATCGGTTTCGTTTTTCAGAATTTCAATTTATTGGCAAGAACTACGGCCGAGGAAAACGTCGAATTGCCCTTAATTTATACAAAAGGAATCTCAGTTCGCGCACGACGAAAACGATCTCGAGAAATGCTGGAGTTGGTGGGACTAGGTGATCGCATGGATCACCATCCCTCGCAACTTTCGGGCGGCCAGCAGCAACGCGTCGCAATCGCGCGCGCTTTGGTGAATGAACCCGCCATTTTGATGGGCGACGAACCGACGGGCAACTTGGATACAAAAACCAGTCGCGAGGTCATCGGGATTTTTGAAAGATTGAATCGCGAAAAGAATCTCACCGTTATACTCGTGACCCATGACCAGGACGTCGCGCGACATGCCCGTCGAACGATTGTGTTGCGGGATGGTAGCATTATTTGCGACACGACCAACTTCGATCAGGCACTACAATCGTTACATTCCTACCAAGATCCCTCCGACGAGTGAAAAATCCGGAACAGGCCGCAAATTCGGCTCGATAACGGGAATTGGTGTATCCGATTTATTCGTTACGATGGAAAAAACCCTGACTCGTTTGCTGGCGCTACTCGGTACCCTGCTGATTTGCATGGGACGCCCGTCGCCATTGGTCTCTGCCCAGGAACGGATCTTGCGGGTTTTCCCCGAACAGCGGTCCATCGAGGTCCGCAGTCCGGAATCCCTGCCAGCGTTGGTTGTGCCCGATGCACCATTACCTTATACGGTCGCCACGGTGGTTGATGACCGCGTGGAAGAGCCCATTTCGCTGGACGAAGCCATTCAAATCGCGCTGCAAAACGCCGATGTGATTCGTGTGCTGACCGGAGTCTCGGCGACGTCCAGTGGCCGTACGATTTACGATATCGCGCTCGCCAATGCCGGCATCGATTTACAAACCGCCGTTTTTGATCCGACAATCAACATCAGCTCGACGATGAACAAAACGGATCGACCCAGCGCTATTTTCGATCCACTGAATCCAGGTCAGTCGATTCTGCGGGGATCGAGCACCGACTCAATCAATACTACGATCGGTTTGTCCAAAAGGATGTTCAATGGTGGGACGGCCGGATTGAATGCCAATGCGATCGGTTCGTACTTCGAGCCTGGTGTCTTTCCGCTGGAGCCCGAATATCGCTCGTTCGCCGAACTGACGTTACGACAGCCGATGATGCGAGGTGCCGGTCGAGCCGCAAACTTGGCTCCGGTGGTCGTGGCGCGCATTGACACCGAGCGATCATTCTTCCAGTTCAAGGACTCCGTCCAGGAATTGGTTCGCGGCGTGATCGCGGCCTATTGGAATCTGGTCGCCGCGCGTGTCGAAGTCTGGGCGCGGCAACAACAAATCGAACAATCCGAGTTTGCGTATGAACGCGCGCTGGCCCGCAAAGAAAAGGGTTTGGCAAAAGCCGCCGATGTCGCCCAAGCTCTTTCGGCGCTGGCAAATTTTAAAGCCGGATTGATCACAGCGCGGGGCAACTTGATACTCTCCGAAACGGCCTTGCGAAACATCATGGGCATTGGTCCCTCCAGCACGAATGTCTTTGTGCCCACGTCATTGCCGGTCCTTAAAAAAATCGACTTTGACTGGAACGAGATCGTCGCGATTTCGATCGAGTATCGGCCAGATATCATTGAACTCAAACTCGTTTTGGAAGCCGACCAACAAACTTTGATTCAAGCCGCAAATCAGTCGCGACCACAGTTCGACGGAATCGCCAATTATCGGTGGGATGGTTTGAGCGGTACGATGCCCAACGGAGCAACCCTTCCCAATGACGCCGGGCGATTTGCCGGGTTTAATCTGGGCGTAAATTTTTCGGTCCCTCTAGGACTGAGACAAGGTCGCGCTACGTTGCGGCAACGCGAATTGATTATCGCTCGCGACCGAGTGAATTTGGATCAAGGGATCCATCAAATGGTTCATCAGTTGACCATTAACTATCGCAACCTGGATCAGTTCTTTGAACAGTACCTCGCGTTTCAGGAAGCCCGGGAAGCGGCCCGTCTTAATTTTGAAAACCAATTCGGTGAGTTCATGTCGGGCCGTCGCGAATTTATCAACGCGTTACAAGCAATCACCGATTGGGGTAATGCCGTTTCACAGGAAGCGCGCTCGATTACCCAATACAATTCCGAATTGGCCAACGTCGAACGACAAACCGGTACGATACTTGAGACTCACGGAGTTCGCTTCGTGGAAGAACGGTACGGATCGCTCGGCCCGGTTGGTCTGCTAGGGATAGTCGGTAGCCAGGAGCTTTATCCGGGAAGCACGGCATTGGATGGTACCGACGATCGGTATATTGAATCGGCCAGTTCGTCGGACGAAGCGTTTGAATTGGAAGACCTCGACACGCGACGAGAGTCTAAACCCAAAACCAAACCAGACTCGAAACCGGAATCAAAACCGGACTCAGCGCTCGAAACAAAACCCGCCGCCGACCGCTGATCCAGTATCTATTGGATATTAATTCCGATCGCTTCGGGTTCGTAGTCCTGCGAACCTACCCTTCAAGCAGCATCCACTGTTTACTCGTATCGCAATGCGTCGATGGGATCGAGCCTGCTAGCCTGTCGGGCCGGATAGAATCCGAAAAATACACCCACCGCCGCCGCAAACAGGAACGCCACAATCGCCGCCGGGAACGAGACAATGATTGGCCATTGAGTTCCTGTCGTAAACGCATTAATGACGGTTGTGATTCCCACGGAGGCCCCGATGCCCAGCGCGAACCCGATCATTCCACCGATGCAAGACAGCAAAACCGACTCCACCAGAAATTGCCACAGAATATCTCTAGATCGAGCGCCGACAGCCATCCGAATTCCGATTTCGCGGGTTCGTTCCGTCACGGAAACCAGCATGATATTCATAATCCCTACCCCTCCGACCAATAACGAAATCCCAGCGATCGAAGCCAGCATCAACGTCATTGTTCCCGTGATCATACCCAGCATGTTGGCGATTTCCGTCGTCGACTGAACTTCAAAATCCGGTTTCTGTTCAAGCCCGATCCCGTGTCGATCGAGCAAGACCTGTTTGATTTCATCGGGTGCAGTGGCCATCTTTTCGGGTGAAACTGCGGACGCAATAATCACATTGACATCATCAAACATGGATCCGTTGAGGGTTCGCCGAACAGTTGAGAAAGGCATCACAATAATGCTATCCTGGTCTTGCCCGACCATATTAGCCCCTTTGGACTCGAGGACGCCGATAATCGTGAAGGGTTTGTTGTTGATTCGAATTTTTTGATTCAAGGGATTGGCTGTTTGAAACAGTTTGGTCACGATGGTATTGCCAATTACGCAGACCTTTTCCGCTTTTTCGATCTGGGAACGATCAAAAAAATCACCATACTTGATCGGCCAATTTCGAACGACCAGGTAATCTTCGCCGACGCCAAACATTTCATTAGGCGTGACATTTAAATTCCCGAATACGACTTGGCCCGACGTTCCCACCAGCGGTGTCGTAGCCAAAATCGAAGGACAGTCGGCGGCAACGGCGGTCGCGTCTTTTGATGTCAAGGTACTTACACGTCCCGTCCGCACTCCCCCGCGGCGGCGTTCGGCGGGCTGAATCACGATCACATTGGTCCCGAAACTTTCCAATTCGCCTTGCACTAGCGCACTGGCACTTTGTCCGATTGAGACCATCGTGGTGACCGCCGCAATTCCAATCACGACGCCCAATACGGTAAGTCCCGCGCGCATCTTGTTTTTCATCAAGGCCCGCAGAGCGATCGAAAGTATCGTGAAATTTCCCATCCCCTGTTACTGCTCCCCAGCTGTTTTTTGTCCGATAATCAATTCTGTTCCATCTACCAAATCCCCCGACAACAATTCAGAGTATTGATTGTCACTCAGGCCGATCGTCACTTCGATGGCTTTCAACAGCTCTCCCTCAAGTTTCCAGACATGTCGTTGCTTCAATGCGGGAGACCGCAGGGCTTGCTCGGTTTGAGATAGTTCGACTTCCGCCGTCGTTTCATCGACCACGGCTTTGGCAAACTCGGCTCCCTCCAGCAAATGCCGATCATCCGGATGAACCCATTTGATATTGGGTGGATAAAATCGCAAAGCGGATTTGGGAATTCGAATGACGTTTTCTATTTTTCGAATTTGAAACGACAGATCAGCCGTCATCCCTGGCAACAACTTCAAATCAGGATTCGGTGATCCAACCACGACGGGGTACGTTACGACGTTTTGTAATTCCGCCGAGCTGAAGCGAACCTCTTCGATCATGCCATGAAACACATCGTCGGGATAGGCATTGACCGTGAAGGACACCGGTTGTTTGGATTTTTCGGCATCGCGGATCATGCCGATTTCGGATTCGTCGACATCGGCAAAAATATGCATCTTTTCCCGCAAGCCAACCCCCACAATGAACAGTTCTGGAGTCTGAAATTGTGCCGCCAATGTTTGACCAGGTTGAACTTTGCGGTCGATGATCATCCCATCCTCCGGTGATCGTATTTCACAATAGCCGAGGCTGGCCTGTGAGTTTTCCAGCGTCGCTTGAGCGCCGAGGATCGATGCTTCGGCAATCGTCAGTTGGGCTTCCAATGACATGCGATTGAATTTGACTTGGTCGAGCTCGGATTGAGCAATGAAGTCGACGTTCTCCTCACGCAGCGCCGCCGCGCGAGTCTCGTCATTGCGGGCTTGTTGCAACAGCGCTTCCACCCGCTTCACTTCGGCCTTGCGCGACGCCAAAGATGCCCGATCGCGCGCCACATTGGCGGCGTATAGGAGTGGATCAATTTTGCAGAGCAGTTCGTTCTGTTTGACCTCCTGGTTGAACTCGACATACATTTCGAGAATTGGTCCCGACACAAACGTCCCGACCTGGACGGATTTGGTAGGCTTGATTTTACCGGTAGCATTAACCGTTTTCGTAATTCCACCTACGTCAACGCTGGCCGTCCGCCATTTGGGTTTGCTTCGCTCGGCCAGATATTTTTGAATTGGTAGATAAGCAGCGTAGCCCAGCCCACCCAGAATCGCGACCACGAGCAGAAATTTTAAGAAGAATTTGATCATCAATTAAGTGTAATTCAAACCTGAATGAATGGGCTATAGAGGGTTACTCCGGTTAGTGAAGTTTTCCACGTCCCACACCCACCAATTTCGATTTCAGGACTATTTTGATCCGGTCAGGCCAGTTCTGAGAATCATCAGTCACGCAGAACCCCGTCCGTTTCGTTGACGACATCATTGGACAATTCGATTCGTTTTGGTGGTTTCGATTCCCTTGTCCCCGACCTGAGGCTGGTTGCAAATCCCGACAAACTGTGGAACGTCACCAAATCCGACTCCCGAAACAATTAAGATTTGTCGTTCAAGAAACAATCACATCTTTAGCCTCCAAACCAATCCTGTCCGGCAATACATTATTCGCAAATCGATGGGGCAATTCGACCCTGTTCTTAACACGTTCGTCTGGCCCCCATTTCCGCGTCCCCATTTCCACGCCCGAGCCAGATCGGGGCGGCCGCGCAAGACTTAGTGCACATGATTGGACATGACGGCGTAGGTTGAAACTTCGATCGCGAAGACGGAAGCAAGATGGAGTAGCCTTTGACGCGACCATTCGCGGCGATATTCATAGTCGATCCCCGTGAGCGGATCGTACCTCACAAAAACGAGCGCCGGACGCATCGATTCCACAAATGCAGGAGTTGAATTTCGGTGGGATCCACCGATTGATTGCGATCAAAACGCGCCATGGCTGGGCTTTCAGCATGAGCGACATGAGCGCAATCTTTGTGATCCAACGTCTCAACCGACACGATCAGCCATCAACATCTTGAAGCGGCGGTAATGATTTGCAAATCGTTGTACAGTAATTTGGCGGATTGTTAAATTTTTGTTAGACTGACGCATGAAAATCGAGTGGCCTGATTGGACGAACAAGGCCGAGATTGGAAATGGCTTGGTCTGATCGCCTTTCTTACTGTCCTATTTCCAGGGTAGTTGCGCGCGGGATTTTTTGGGCAAATCGCCGGTGTTCAATGATTTGCGTTGCAGGCCGCGCAGCGTTAAAATACTCTCGCTGTTTGAAACACAACGGAGCTCTGCGGGGACGCAACTTCGCCAGGGATAGGACAGTCGCCGGTGCG
>JANNWZ010000032.1:0-1939 GCA_031409295.1 Mariniblastus sp. | reverse complement strand
CGTTCCTCAACGGTCAGGAAGCGCCCACGATCGAAACGGCCGACGCGGACTTCAACGTGCTGGGCGTGCAAATGCGAGGTTACCACGACTTCGGTGTCGCCCTGCAAGATCCTCGTGGTGCTATTAAGAGCAAGGGTGAAGTTTAAACGGAAGGTCGCTGGGCGATATGCCAGGAGACGACGAACCAACTAAAGGAGAAACAATACCCATGCCACAGGCAATCTTTATTCAAGACGGAAAATACATCGACTACACACCAGGAAGTGCAGTGGCTTCAGGTGACGTGGTCGTCCAAGGAGATCTGGTCGGGGTCGCGCTACGGCCGCTGGCGACGGGTGAACCCGGTGCGCTGGCGGTCGACGGTGTCTTTGACTTCAACAAAAACACCGGCGTGGCATTCACAGTCGGCACCCTCCTGTACTGGGACGACACAAACAATGTCGTGACTGCCACTGCGACCGGTAACAAACAGATCGGCAAGGTGGTACGCGCTGCGGCGACCAACGACACGACGGTGCGGATGCGACTCAGTCAATAAGCCTACGACGTAAGTGTGGAGCTTGCCAGAAAAAGTGTGAACATCAGGAATTGGCATGGCTGGAGCGATAATGAGAATCAGCGCGGAAAGATGCCTGGAAATCTGCGAGCTGAAACTGGTAGGAGGAACGACCAGCCAATGGCTGGCGGCCGGCTCGATGCGCAGCGCGTTCTGTATCGGTATCGGTTCAGCATCGCTGGTGCTGTGGACGGTCGAGGGGTTGTTACCCAACGGCCAGATCGTGACCTTGGCGGACTATCCGCTAACCGGACCAATCATCCAAGATCCACCTCCGGAAAGTTCACTCTTTCAACCAGGAAAACCGCGCTACATCTCAGTCAATGCGATGTGCGGTTTGCCGATCCGGTTTGTGGCCAGTGTAGCACCCAGTCCGTTGTTTCAACTGTGGGTGATGCTCAAAAGTTAAGGGGGACCATTTTGCTGGAGTGTATAGAGCGCTCCCGCAAAATGGCCCCCAATAGAAATTGTTTTGATAGTTTTTGAATTATGGGAAAGGACCCCTTTATGAATCGTAGTTTTTTGACTCTTTGTTTGATGCCCATCTGTTTGCTCGCCTGTTCAATCGGAGTTGCGGAAGCACAACAATTTCGCTATCGAATCACTCAATCGCAACCAGCGTGCAACGGTCCGAACTGTCCAATGCCTTCGGTGTTATATGGTTTGCCACAACCGGCAATCCAGACCATCCCGGTCACGCTGCAGGCGAATCAGGTAATTTCTCAAGCCGATTGGTATAGCGTGCTGGTCGCGCCGCGCGGCAAAGTTGTAGCCCAATCGGAAGATGAAACCGTGCGGGCTTGGGCGAACCGGGCGGTTCGGATTCTCAACGGCAACAGCTGCGGAACCGGCAGTCTAGTGGGACGCGATGAGAAGGCGATCTACGTGCTGACCAACGCGCATGTAGCCAGTTCGCGAATCGGTCATGTCGTCCAGTGTCAGGCCCGCACGATTGCAGGACAGGTTGAACAGTTTCCTGGTACGGTGATTGAATCGGCCTACAGCGGTCAAACGTCAACCGATTGGTCGCTGTTGCGGGCCGATGCGCAGTACATGGCGGGCTTGAGTCCGATTCAAATGTCAACCGAGGGACCCAATCCCGAGGGGCTGACCGGCACCTGGGGATGCCCGCGCTGCGAAGTTCCGCGCGGACAAGTTCTGGAAACTCGGCGACTCGGTTCGATCTGGTACTGGCAACCCAATAGCATCGGCGGTCAAAGTGGCAGTGCTGTATTGCAGGGGGATAAACTGAATCCGGTGCAAGTCGGCCTCCTCACTTGGACGATCAACGGCGACGGAGCAGGACAGTTGACCAGCACCATTTATCGCCAGTCCCGTGAGCGAAATACGGACGGACCGGCTCGCGTTCCTGGCATGCTCGTC
>JANNWZ010000031.1:0-40547 GCA_031409295.1 Mariniblastus sp. | reverse complement strand
AAAAAATAATTGGCGTTGGTGTGTTCCGAAAACTCGCTGGTCATGGAACGGATAATAGCCATGTCGTCGACATGTTTGGCGACATTGGGAAACAAGTCGCTGACCGGAGTTCCGCACTCGCCATAATTGCGGAATTTCCAGGGGCTCATCAAGGTAGTGCCGATATTGTTGAATTGAGTCTTCTCGATTTTCATTTTGAAGGGTTGGCCGTGCGCTTTTTCCAAGGCCGGCTTGGGATCGAAAGTATCGACTTGCGATGGACCTCCGTCCATATAAAGATAAACGACTCGCTTGGCCCGCGGAGCAAAGTGTGCCTGAGGCGCGGCTCGCAAATTCGGTTGGGTGTCGCCGTCCAGCAGCCCCGCAAAGTTGTTCTCGGCCAGCAAACCTGCCAACGCGACAGCGCCAAAACCACAGGCTGATTTTTTCAACATCTCACGTCGCGTGACGAAAGCGGCTCGGTTTCGACCACATTGAGAGCTCGGGTTCATGGTTCGCGTTTCCTGTTTAAGTTTGGAGTCTGGTCGCGTTACGTTGGCGAGTTGGGAGTTGCGGGATAACAATGGCGTAATCGTGAACGACTACTCAAAGGTTAACCAGCCGGGGAGTCTATGGGGTTTGTGCTTCCGTCAATAACCAGACTACCAGACCTTTTTGAGCGTGCAAGCGATTGTTGGCTTGTTGTATGATCGCACTTGCCGGGCTGTCGATGATTTCGGAGGTAACTTCTTCACCTCGCCGGGCGGGCAGGCAATGCAGGAACTTGGCCTGCGGGCGGGCGGCAGCCATCAATTTCGAATTGACTTGAAAATCGGCCAGGTCGATTAACCGTTGTTGGCTTTCGGTTTCCTGCCCCATACTGGTCCAAACATCCGTATAAATGACCGATGCATCGTTGACTGCACCCAGGGGATCATTGGTTTGACGGATCAGTTCGGTACCAGCAACGGCATTGAGTTGGTTTATGAATTCTGATTCGAATTGATATTTTCGGGGTGCTCCGATTGTCAACGGTACTCCTAGCCGACTGCAAATCACGGCCAGACTGTAAGCGACATTGTTACCGTCACCCAGGTAAGCGATCCGCGCGTTTTCGAGGCCTCCCTCCAATTCATGTACCGTCATCAAATCAGCCAACGCCTGACAGGGATGCGCGACATCGGTCAAGCCGTTGATAATGGGGCACCGGCTAAATGCGGTTGACTGAATAACTTGTTCGTGGCTTTTCGCACGAATCACCAGGACATCCACATAACTGGTCAAGATCGGCATGAAATCGCACATCGGTTCGCGCGTGCCCCAGCCAACATCCGAGCCCAGGAACAAACTGCTACCACCGGTTTGGGCCATTAACGTTTCAAAACTGACGCGCGTGCGCAGTGATGGTTTTTCAAACAACAATCCAGCGACCCGGTGTTGCAGGATCGGCGGCCGGTGGCCGTTAACCAATTCGGATTTCAGCTCGCTGGCAATGGCCAATACGCGGCGGATTTCGTCGGCAGTCAAATCCATCAAAGTTAATACGTGACGCATCGCAAGTCCTGTTTGAGGCCAACCCTAGTTAACGATCGGCGCTGATCACGGTTCCAATCCCGCCGCTGGTATAAATTTCCAGCAACAAAGAATGCCGCAATCGACCATCGACAATATGGACCTTGCGCACGCCTCGATCAATGGTTTCCAGACAGGCCTCCACTTTGGGAATCATCCCGCCTGAAATGGTGCCGTTTTTGATTAGCTCGACTGCTTCCGATCGAGTCAAACTCGAAATAATGGATTGGGGATCGTGTGGATCGCGCAATACACCGGGCACGTCGCTGAGCACCACTAATTTATCCGCCTGTAATTCCTGGGCCAGTTTCGTCGCGACCGTATCGGCATTGACGTTCAGTTTCTGACCTTCGGCAGTTAGGCACATCGACGGAATGAATGGGACTTGCTCGGCATAACAAAGATTGTTGATGACATCCCGATCCACATGGGTGACTTCGCCAACAAACCCCAAATCGATCTCAGCCCCCTGATCGTCGGTTAAGGTGAGTTTTTCGCCGAACAGCACCGGCGTAGACAGGAAGTTCAAGGTCATGGCGCGACCGCCGATTTTTTCGAATGTATCGGCGAGTTGCTGGTTGGTTTCAATCGCCAGCACGCGCTCGACAATCGCCAACGTTTTTTCGTCGGTGTAGCGCCGACCTTGAACAAAGCGCGGCACGATTCCGGCTTCCGCCATCGCGGCGCTGATACGACTGCCGGCACCGTGCACCACGACGGGACGCATTCCTACCGTCTCCATGAAGTGAATATCCATCAGAATATGATGCAAGGCATCCGTATCGTCGAGCATGCTACCGCCCAGTTTGATGACGGTCGTCTTGTCACGAAACTGTCGAATCCAGCCGAGAGCTTCGATCAGCGTGTCTGCTTTTTGAATCGCTTGTTGCACGGTGCCTTAATTACCTTTTGGATGATCGTAATTGCTGCCGGTGTCGGCAACAGAGCTACCATAGTAAAAAGGCCCACGGAGTTTCGCAAGCAAGCTGACCACTGCTCGTATTCTATTCAGCAATTCAAACGAAAAAACCCTCGCCGGGGAATCGGCGAGGGCCTTCAACGTTTCGTGTTCTGACAGTTTCTGTTTCAGCGACGATGTAAATCGCATTGCCGCAATTGAGAGACGCAACGACCTATTTGTCGTGGAAGTCTAGCATCCACCAACCGTCATCCCATTCCAAAGTTACCTTACGCCATCCCAGTGGGACTTGCGGGTAAGGATAGAACGGACCGATGTATGGCCAAGCGGAAGGAGAATACTGGTTCGGATAGGAAACCGCAGCGTAGTTCGGGTGAGCCGCGTATCCTGGCCAAGCGTAACCTGGCAGGTTCGGAGCTTCCGAAGGCGCACCGCCCGAGCTATACGACATTGGCATTGGCGCTGGGCAGTTACCATTACTGTAGCCGCCACCTTCGTAACTCATCGGTGCTTGAGTCATCGGCATTTGTGTCATCGGTGGTTGGGCACCGGTGTTGGCGAATGGCATTGGAGCGCCATTGGTAACAGTTCCCTGATTGCCACCCACAAATTCCTGACTGGACGCTTGTCGGAATGGAGCTTGTTGAACCGCTTGTTGATAACTGGCGGTTTGAAGTTGAGGTTGGCTCTCGGGAACGCTGGCACTAGCGCCTTGAACTTCAATGTCATCGACGACTTGCACCACTCCCAAGTGGCCGGCCTGTTGGGCAGCCTTCAGGATAAGCATTTCCTGGGCTGAGTTGGACACGTGGCCCTTAAACCACACGGTTCCTTGTTCGACACGCATGTCGACATTGAAACCACGTAAATTGCCTTGCTGCTGTTCCGATTGCAGTCGGCCTTTGATGTAATCAGCAATCTGCGGATCGTCCGCCATGCCAATCGTTGGCATAAGCGAAGTAACCGCAGCCGCGATTCCAAGCACAAATCGTCGCATTAGATTCCCCTCCTGGTTCAAAACGTTGATCGCTTGTTTAATTCCGCCACTCGGTTCGCTGACCTACAACGATCGGCTGGGTCGTGAGTGAGCTTATTGGCCAAGCATCAATAATTTTCTGATGATACGAACCAAGACAACCTTGATTCGACACTCGGATTCGGATGACCGGTTCCATCCAGTCAAGCCTTTTCGCAACTCATCTGCGGGGGAGAAAATACAAAACCAACTTTTTAGTGTTGTCTTGCGAGGCCCCCCTCGCGGATTCGACACAAATGAACCCGTGATTGTTTTCGGCTAGTCGAGTCCCGTTTAGCTACAAATTTTCCGATTTTGACGATCTTCTGGGGAATTATTGGCAGAGAGATTATCGCGATGCTATCAGTTATCGGTTTCTTGTCGGAAGATTTAGCGATTGCGTTCAGATTAACGGATCGATGCGTGGAAAGTCGGTCGCAAGATCAAAGCCGAACCGGTGTAAATCGGGCGAGTCTGGTAATCGGCCAGAGTCAACAGGCCGAAATTCTATTGATCCAGTTCAATTGTTTCCGGAGGATTCTTCGCGTCAACGATTTCTACCATGGCTTTCATTTTTCCCGCAGGTTGCGACTCGCGATCGATGAAAAAACTGAGTTCGCACTCGTGTCGCCCTGGTTTATCCTCGCCGGTGTAGATCAATTCGACAAAATGAACTTTTTTGGCTTGCGGATCGGCTTTGACGCGAAAGGCAGTGCTGAGGCAGGTGACGTCAGTAATTTGAAATTCCCGATCGGATTTCAATATCACTTTCTTTTTGAATTCTTCACCGGGGGCGACGGGACCGATAGAAATCGATTCTGGCAATTGCAATGTCGAAACGACTTTTGCGCTAAATTTGATGGGAACTTCCCGGCGAATCCGATTTTCTTCGACGACGACGTAGAGCTCACCCTGCGAAAAACCGGTAGGAACACCCGGTTTGAGCTGAGTCACCATTTCGTAATTCACCAAATTCGAATTGCGCGACGTTTCTTTCAATTGGACCTTGATGTGGGGAAACGTGCTTTTGACGTCCAAGATTCGAAAATTTGCACTTCCCGAGCTGGCCATTTGAACGGTGCGCGGTGGAAAGTTCTTCTCGGAAACTTGCCCAAAGTCGATTGAGCTGGGGGTGAAATTCAATCCGCGCACAATATTTCCGCTCACCATCAATTGAGCTTCGCCAACGAACGGACGGTTAAATCGAACGGTGATGGTAGCTTGTTTGAATCCATCAAATGCTGGACTGTTAAACCGGCAAACGACTTCGCCTTTTTCCCACGATTTAAGTACGTTTTTGGTCAGTGAAACCGAGGTGCAGCCGCAACTGGAAAACACTTGGGCAATTTGAATATCTTCTTGGTATGGGTTTTCGATTTCGAAGCGGTATTCTGGAATTTCACCCTTCGGTACGTTTCCAAAATCATGGTTCGTTTCTTTGAACATCTTTCGCGCCCAATCCTGGCCGCGAAGCTCCCAAGGCACTGACAAGAATGCCGCGAAAACAATCAACAATGTCAACGTTTTTTCGAAATTCAATTTCATCGCTAAAAACAACTTCGTCAAAGAGTGAATCGCCAAGGAATATCTAGTTGATCCTACGCTTATCGTAAGAAAAATCCTAGATTGTCACCGGAATAAATTTACTCCATACTCTTTAACCAGCCTAACGCGTGAGGCGGATGAGTGCTGGAGTTTGTCGGTTGTGTGTTTGGGGAAGTTTGGGGCGCATAGTCCACATCAAAAAGGAAGCTGATTTGAGCAAATTCAAATCCAACCTGTTTGGACCCGCAATGTTGGTCACGGCAGCATTTATCGGCCCCGGAACCGTGTTGTCAGCGAGCAAAGCCGGCGCGATCTACGGATTTTCCTTGTTATGGGCGGTAGCGTTTTCAGTGATTGCAGCAATCGTGTTGCAAGAAATGTCCGCTCGACTAGGGATCGTTACTGGTAGCGGATTAGCGCAAGCGATTAAGGGCTCGTTTCAGACTACTTGGCTGAAGGTATTTGTCTTGGGGCTGATCTTAATGGGAATTTTGGCGGGAAATGCCGCGTTTCAAACCGGGAATATCCTCGGCGCCGCCGCTGGAGCTGCTGTTTTGACTGATGCGATGGTCGCTCATCCCTCGGAAAATCACTCGAAATCGAGTACGGAGGTTGATAACTCCCGCCCGACAATCCCGGCCGTCCAAGAAACGGCTCGTGAGTCGCTGACAGTTTGGATTTTCATCATGGGGGGCATTGCCTGGCTGTTAATACTCTCGGGGAAGTTTGAGCTGCTACAAAATGTCCTGACCGTCATGGTCGTCCTGATGAGTGTGTTGTTCATGGTCGCCGCCGGATTGAGTCAACCTGGTTGGTCGGCAATTGCCGGCGGATTGGTACCGCAAATTCCGGCGGGCAGCGGCTGGTTCATTGTGGCTTTGATTGGCACCACGGTTGTCCCCTACAACTTGTTCTTACATGCCAGTGCCGCAGCGCAACGCTGGCCGGCGGAGTCGGTTTGTAAAACGATCAACAAGGAGCGCGCCGTAAAAGACTCGCGACGGGACACGACGGTGGCGGTTTCGATTGGTGGGCTGGTAACTGCCGCGATCTTGGTCACGGCGGCCATGGCGTTCCATGTCGATCGACCGGCAGCGACAGCGCCGAATTGGGTTGGAGTGGCGGACGTTGCGAGACAATTGGAACCAGCGCTAGGGGCTTGGGCCAAGTGGTTGTTCGGGGCTGGTTTATGTGCGGCCGGACTTACCAGTGCCATCACAGCTCCCATCGCCGCTGCGTATACGGCCGCCGGTTGTTTTGGCTGGTCGGCCAAGCTCTCCGATTGGCGATTAAAGGTGGTCGCTTCGTTGGTCCTGTTGACCGGGGTCGGTTGCGCGATTGGTTTTGGCGGCAGCCCACAAGAGACGATTCTGATGGCTCAGGCTGCCAATGGACTGTTATTGCCACTCATCGCGGTGTTTCTGTTGATTGTGATGAACCGAGTCAATTTGATGTTCAGGTTTCGCAATTCTGCCGTGCAAAATGTCTGGGGTTTTGCCGTAGTCGTCCTCGTGACCTTGATCGCCGCCAGGCAATTGGGAGTCGTCTTTCAAGACATTCAAAAACGTTGGCACCGGCCAGTCGTTTCGAAAATTACTGATAATTACCCCTGATGCTCGGTCCCCCGGGTCCGGTATCGGACAATTTGACAATGGACTGAGGCCCGATTTGCCGATACGATACCATTTCGCTGTGCAGAGATTAAGTATTTTTGTTTTCAAGTTACGTATAGATTGGATTGAATCGATGGTTGGCAAATTGATCGACGTTTTCAAAAACCCAGAAAATTTCTCGATATTGTTGTTTCTGGTATATGTGTTCACGCTGACTCAAATCATGGGATTCTTCCTGGTCGGCTGGTGTTGGAAAACATAGAGAGATTTTTCGTCACCTTTCAGCTTTATAGGCGGGAGTTGATTCATGCGACATGGTTTCGTCGTTCTGATCTTAGGTGCAATTTTCGTCACCCAATCGACGCCAGCATGGTCCCAACCGGAGCACGACGTCGCCCATTGGTTGGACCGGGACACGACGGTTCTATTAAACATCCGAGACGTTCGAACGACTTATGACCGGATTCGTGAATTGGATTTGTTTTCAAATCCCCGTTTTGAAAAAGCGATTCAAATGGTTTCGGACGAACGGTTTCCGATCATCAAATTAGATGATTTGGATGAAGTTTTTCAGAAACTGTTAGATCTCGAAACATTGGTTCGCGATATCAAGCAGATTTCAATTGCCATCCATCAATTTGACGAAAACCAATTTACGTGGACAATTTTCGTTCGGGGTGAAAGTGAATTTCAAGAATCACTCAAACAAAAGATATCTGGAATTGATCGAGTTCTTAAAGATGCGATCGTGGCTGCTGCGCCACCAAACGAATCGGGCGAAACGGATCAGCTGCAATCAAAACAACTGACAGAGCAGAGTTTGTCCGGAGAAAGGAACGAAAATGAAACCTCCAGTGGTTTGGAAAATTTAGGCTGGTGTAAGTTACGGCAACTTGGTGACTGGCTGGTTTTTTCGAACGAACCGACTTTTATCAATGAATTGCCGGACCGGGTTTCCGACGAGCAATTCCGGTCGCTGGCTGATTCCCGGCAATATAAGACAATTGCTGCCCAGAAGTCGCCGTTGAATTCGCTCGCAGGACGAATTTCGATTTACGGAAATCCTGTAAAGATGGCCAGGTTTATTCCTCATCAGAATCCCGACATCTGGGAACTCTGGAAGGTCCACGAATTGCCCTCGTGTGGCCTGAACATTGTAATCACCGATGAGAAAAACAAAGAACACGAAAGCTCAAGGCCGATGATTCTCGCCGATGCTGTCGTAACCTTCACGGAACCGGCCGTCGGCTTGGGCAAAAAGTTTAAGCAATACCTGCCGGTTGAAGTTCCGCCATTAGCGGTCAAGCCGGTCGAGCTGTTGGCTTTTTCTCGAGATGAACAAGCGTTCAATGCGGAATCCGTACGGGTTTACGATTCCAAGTACGGCGTCGGGGCGGCGGAACGACACTGGGAAGAGCATTTCCAAAATACCGGGTTAAACGTGTTCAAAGATGTCATTCCACGCAGAATCGCATTTTTCGAAATGCGTTTTCTCGAGAGCGGAAATTCGGCCGGGCGCCCCGGAATGATGACCCTGGAAAAGCTGAACGACCTCGAAGCGGGCTCTCGTTATGCTCAAGGGATAGCGCGGTATGCGACTGCAGTACTCGGAAAAAAATTAAACCAGTTTGAACGCAACGGAAATCTATGGTGGACCATTCCCGAAAACGAATTCGGGAATAATTCAGGTCTGGATGGATTCGATCGCTCTCGCGAAGACAAAATTGATTTACTTAACGGCAATCATGATGGCTACGTCTTGACCAGTGAATGGTGGTTGCAAGGCGAGTTGCCGGTCTTGGAAGATCAGCTCAAGCTGATGCAGTTCGGCGAAGGCGAGGACTTTGGCGAACCGATTCGTGCAATGGTCGACGAACTGTGTCGACAACTACAAGCCCAAGGACCTCCTAAAATGATTAAGTATTATACTGAGTCGTCCTGGCAGGAAAATATTGACAACAGGGAACAACAATATGCGAACGACAACGGGACCCGAAGATCTTTTGAAATTAACTTTGGCAACCTCGTTCTTGAGAACGGCACTGAGTCAGGTTCGGCGGGACCGGTGAACGGAACCTTCCGGCTTGTCCTGGGAGGTATGCCCGCAAATGAAGACCCCGCCAAAAAATCCGAAAGTGGAGACGCAATTGGAGGTGCTCTTAATCGCCAAACAATCACGTTAATGATGCCAATGCCGCTGGCAGAACGGAACGAAGATGGTTATCGCATCGAGTTAAATAGCCGCAAGGACCTGGAAAAGGTAATTGAGGTAATGATTTTGAAAAGTATCTCAGAATCATTCTCCAGACAATTATTTGTCTACACCCAAAGTGAATCCTCTCTTCGAGTGCTGCTGGGAGTTTATCCGACGGCGCGTGACGATCCCACCCCGAAGAAAAAATAGCCTAGCGTCCGGGTACATGGATTTCAGATTGGCCGGAACGCGCTAACGTCCGGTTATTTTGGGGAAAAACCGGGGGCGATCTCCCAATGGCACTCACTTTCGATGTGTTTTTGTAGCGGAAGGGCGCGAGCCCAATGGCGGATTACGCTGGGCTGTCAAAAATTTGGTATTGACAGCTGGAAATTGCGTTTATGAAAAGTTCCTTTTTTGTTCGCGGCCAAATCAAAAAAAGTCATTTACTCCCCCTCGCCCCTGGAATTTGGAGAAAGCTGGATGAAGTGGCGATCCGAATTCGTCCGAATTCCAGGGGCGAGGGGAGCAAAAGTTGCGCGAGCTGAATTGTCCGCAACCTCAAATTTTTGACAGCCCAGGATTACGCCAACCCGAAGTTTATCGTGTGACAGAGCGCGAACGCAATTGAGTTCCCAATCGTTTTCCAGGCTTCAAGAAGGTCGCCAAATCACATTCCTGTGTACTTATTATCCGTCAGGATCATTCAAAAGTTCTTCGAGCCGTAACCGGAGTCGTGTTGGAAATCTCTCGAGCCAACTTTCGTCAATCATCTCCAGCGAGATCATGTCACGCAAATGAACGCGATCTTTGTCGCGAAATGCATTCAGCTTCATTCGAACCAGTGTTTCCAGTTCGACCGTCTGAAAATCATCAGCGCGAACCAGTGGCTCGATATCGGGGTTGGGTTCGCCATCTTTTTCAATCCGTCCACATAACAACACATGTACGGCGTCACGAGCCGATGCGTCGGGATGTTCGACGAACATGTCCAAGCCTGCCGTTTGGCGGTGATGAAATCCAGCGGCGATCATCGCAGCCATTACGGCGGGCAGATCTGCCGGACGAACCAGGATGTCGACATCGCGCGTCGTACGCAACGCGGCTTCGTCCACCTGTGCGACCCAAGCTCGCACTGCATGTCCACCGATGACTGCGTAGGGAACTTTGGCCTGATCTAGAATGCCGACCGTCTTTCGCAACCGCTCGTTAACCTTTTCCACGGCCCGCTCCATCCTTGCCCAAAGTTCTTCGCCAGTAATTGTGAATTTCATACTTCGTTTCTCCGACCCCATTCTAGCCTAACGAAAAAAACCCACCAATTCCGTTTGCCGAATCGCGGACAGACACCGGTCGACTGGATCGGTCTTACCATGGCCAATTTCTAGTATCTCGACCATCGTCTCAAGCTGAAATCCAGCCGGCTGGGAATTCCTTGGTCAGCAACAATTTCATTTCAATTGAGTTTTCCTAAAAGATCGCGCCAATGATTTCCCCAAAAATGGCCTTCCTTCGAAAGCTAAATAAATCGCGTTTCCGGGCTTTTTTCGCAACGAACCGTTTGGGACTTGCCAAAAAGCCAGCATTCATGGATATTGTGGTCTTAATTCAATCGAATCGTCGTCACCATTGGCAAGTTGCCAACTGGCTGGCGGCGGGTCTGGCATGGTTTCTCCAGTCGGATTTCGACCACCAATCGACAGCTTTTAGGAGCTAATTGTAGATGGCACGTTATTCTGGACCGAAAGGTCGCATCAACCGCAGGTTGCAAACTTTAGTTTACGAAAACAGTGGCGCCGCCAAGGCCCTCGAAAAACGGGGCAATCAACCCCCTGGTATGCATACGCGATTCCGTCGCCCGTCGAACTACGGTACCGCGTTGATGGAAAAACAAAAGATCAAACATTATTACGGTCTCGGTGAACGTCAGCTCCGTCGGTACTTCGATCGGGCGACCGCCATGAAAGGCAACACGGGTGAAAACTTGTTGCTGATGTGCGAACAACGATTGGACAATGTGGTCCGGCGCGTCGGGTTTTGCAAAACCCGACCACAAGCACGTCAAGGCGTCGCGCACGGACACTTCCAAGTCAACGGCGTTAAAGTGGACAAACCGTCCTATCAGTTGCGTCCCGGCGATGTCGTCTGCCTTCGCCCCCGGACCAATATTCTGAAGATGTATCAAGCACTTCGCGAACAGGGGATCGAAGGCGAGGGAACCGAATGGGTTTCGTTCGACAACGAGAAATTGGTCGCCACCGTGCAAGGCAAACCGAGTGCGAGCGACATCAGCTTGCCAGTGGACGCCAACATGGTCGTCGAGTTCCTGTCACGCTAGTTGTTTGAAGTTGCCAAGTTAAATCACTCGGATTGACGAGGCGAATTCGTCTACCGGCGATTGAGTTCAATATTTATTCGTCGCGGCCCGTCCTAGTTGACCGGCCGCATTTTTTTTAGGTTGGATTCCATGCAAACACAAATCGTAGTAATTGGCGGTGGACCGGGTGGTTATGCAGCTGCGTTTTTGGCTGCCGACGAAGGACGGCAAGTCGTTTTGGTCGAAGCCGAAGGGCGCTTGGGTGGCACCTGTTTGTTGCGAGGCTGTATTCCGTCCAAGGCTTTGTTGCACGTGGCCCGCGTGGTCTCCGAAGCCGAGGAAATGGAACAGGATTGGGGAGTGACGTTTGGCAAGCCTCAAATCGAAGTCGCCAAACTTCGTGGAAGAAAGGAAAAGGTTATCGATACGCTTTCGACTGGACTCGGGGCACTTGCCAAACGCCGCAACGTCTCGATTGTGAAGGCGCGTGCGAAATTTGAAAACGCAAACATGTTGGTGCTCGAGGGCGATGACCCGTCGATTCCACCCGGCAAGAAAATCTCCTTTGAACATGCGATTATTGCCACGGGCAGCGTGCCAGCGATGCCGGGGGCTTTTAACATTGGCTCCAATCGCGTCATGGATTCGACCAGCGCGTTGCAGTTGGCCGATATTCCAGGCACGATGCTGGTCATCGGTGGCGGATACATTGGCTTGGAGATGGGGACGGTCTATGCGAACCTCGGCACCAAAGTCAGTGTGGTGGAATTGCAAACCGGATTGTTGATGGGCGCCGATCGCGATCTGGTTCGGCCATTGGAAAAACGCTTGAAGAAACTTTTCGAAGACCGGATCTACCTCAACACGAAAGTCGGCGGAGTCAGCCAAAACGGTGAACAGATTGAAGTCGCCTTCGAAGGGCCGGGAAAATTTGGCACGGAAAAATTCGATCGGGTACTGGTATCGGTTGGACGTCGTCCTTCGACTCAGAATTTGGGACTGGAGAATTTGAAAATCCAAACCGATCAACGCGGTTTCATTTTGCATGATGGTTCATTGCGAACGGGCGAGCCCAATATATTTGTGATCGGTGATGCGGCCGGCGAACCGATGTTAGCTCACAAAGCGAATCACGAAGGTCGGCATGCAGTGGAAGTCATCTTGGGCCACGCGACGACGTTTGATAAACGGGCCATTCCAGCGGTGGTGTTTACCGACCCGGAAATTGCCTGGACTGGCATCACGGAAGAAGAAGCCAAACGCGATGGCATCGCGCATGAAGTTGTCACATACCCATGGGCGGCCAGCGGTCGCGCGCAAGCCCTGGGTCGAACCGAAGGATTGACCAAGTGGATCGTGGAACCTAAAACCGAGCGTGTGTTGGGTTGTGGATTGGTTGGCGCTGGTGCGGGCGAATTGGTCGCTGAAGCAACGTTGGCGATCGAAATGGGCTGCGTCGTGCGCGACATTAGCGAAACGATTCATGCCCATCCGACGTTAGGCGAGACGCTGATGAACGCCGCCGAAGTATTCTATGGCACGGCAACCGAAATTTACAAACCGAAGAAAGCCATGAGCGATCGATAAAGATCAATTTACCGGGCGTCATCCAATTTTCCCAATTGCCCTTAATCCGTTGTGACAACGATTCGACATGAGATTGGGGAAATTTAGTTTGGCTTGTCGGGATTGAGTTGCTTGCTCAACAAGTCATCCATTTCTGCGTCTTTCAGGATGTCGTTGTTACCGATATCCAGTCGATCGTCCAAGTCCATCACGATCGCGCGGAGTTCAACTTCTTGGGCCTCGGTCAAGCTGACGGATTCGTTGATTCGTTCGCGTTCGAGTTTTTCCAGCATCCCTTCGATGCGAGAAATGGCATTGTCGTATTTACCGAACTGATCGGACAATGATTTGATGTTCTCGGTCCAGGCTTTCAGATTGACCAAGGCGATTTCGGCGCTCGGGTTCCCTTTGGCGTCGGCGACTTTGGTGATTCCCTGGTCTTTGAGGAATTGCAAATTCTTGTCGCGAGACTCTTCAATTTTGGCAATCGAACGTTGAAGTTTGTCTTTGTTCATTTTGATTTCGGCCAGCTTATCCCGAAAGTCGGCTTCCGTCGTCAAAGTGCCTTTGGCACCAGTTTCTCGGTCTCCGGAATTCACCGAACCCAATCCACCCATCGCCGCGAAGACGATAAATGCGGTTATTCCAGCAAAAAAAATGACCAGAGCAAGATTTCTCATCGGAGCATTTCCAAGTAACGAATTTTTATTATGGAACAACGAACACGTTTGGTGAAAGCGGCAAGGATCCCGAACAAACCGGAGCTCAGAAAAAATCCGGAAAAAACGGACGTCCAACCCGAGGGTGGGACGTCCGAATGCATTGGAATTTTTCAAAAAAAATGGAGTGATCGAAGACCACGCGCCGAATTGCTAGTCAGTCAAGCTGTCAGCCTGACCTGGTCGGTTAAAAACCGATTAGCCACCTTTCAGCAAATCGTCGAGCATTTTTTCCGTCGAATTCAAATCGGTTGGTTCGGAGAGAATTTCGTCGACTTTCGAATTGGTGTTACTCAGTTCTTTCATTTTGTCGGTTTCGATTCGCAAGGCTGCCTCAACGTCGATGCCGAGTTCTTCGATTTCCTTGGACATGACTTCAAGGCTTTTTCCAATGGATTCATTGCCACCGGCCAAGGTGGTGTTTTCTCGAACCGCATCTACGGCAATTTTCTTCGCATCAATTTCGGAGATCTTCAGGCTTAATTCACGCATTAATTTGCTTGAATTTTCTTCTTGAGTTTTCAGAAATTTTACGGATCCATCGAGCGCGTCATAGCTCGTCACCAAACTAGCCAACGAAACTTGTTCGGCTTTGAACATCCCCGCTACCTCCTCAGCCGTTTGCTGAATGTCAGCGGTCGTGTATTCCTTGTCGCCCCGCGTAATCTTGCCTTCCGACGAACCTTGTACTTCCTTGATCAAGGCCTGCACCTGTTGAATCTTGCCCTTCAAGGATTCCATCGCCGCTTCGGATTTTTGCTTTTTTGAAGCCAGCAATTCCAATCGGGCTTCGGCGCGGTAGCGGTTTTCTCGCAATTGTGCCAATTTGCCCTGAAGCTCATTCTGCTTCAGTTCGATGGCTTTTCGCTTGACGTTCAATTCGCCCAGCGCTTGGTCGAGCCGTTTGATGATCGCGTCTTTGGCGACTTCGACCCGCGGTCCACAACCGACATAGGCACCGACGGCAATGGCCGCGACCAATAATAGTAAACCGATGACACGTGACATGATTTTGACTCCAGCATTCCAAGGGGTAAGGGAAGATTCCCAGTAGTTCGTAAACTGCCGTACGGAATTGACAAAAAAATCCGCCGCAGAGCAACATCGCGAACGAATTGTGCTCACTTCGCGTGCCGAAATCATTAGAACGATCTTGGCGGGCAATTTCAAAGGCCCCCGAGATTTTTTTTGCCGAGTAACTGTCAAAGTTCCGCGCGTCCGTCAACTGGGCGGGCCCTATGGACTGTGTTTGCGTCTGCTTAGAAGAAACGCCGATTGGAAATGCAGCACCGATCCCTGTTTCGAATCCCGTTGACTGCCGATACGTTCGGATACTCAGGAGTTGCCCAGTTTCAGTTTGCTGCGCAACCCCTGCCAAACGACCAAGCCTTGTTGTTTTTCATCTGGACTAAATAGCCAATGGCTCCTGTGTGCGACGACGCATAATCCAGCGAGTATCAGCGTCGCGAGCCAAGGCGCCAGCAGCAAAATCAAAGGCGAGGCCGAAATGAGCCAGATTCCCAGATCAGTTTTACATCCCGAATAATGGTTCATTACGAGGATCAACAGGAGCACGATCAAGTTGCCAATTGTGGTGGCCCAGACCGCTCCCACCAGTCCCCAATACGGAATAAACAACATGTTCAATAAGATGTTGACAACCAACCCCGTACCAACCGCAAACGTCGCGAGCTTACCTTTTTCGGCCACCCACAAATAATCCTGTCCGACGGTATAGAGGCTGAACCAGATGCAATACACCAACGTCAACGGCAACACCGCCAAGCCGTCGTTATAGCGGCCTTGCAAAATGGTGTCGAAGAAGAACGAAGAGGTAATCATCACCAAGATCCCACTTGCCGTGAAAGTAAGCCCTACCAATTTATAGGATACATTCAATTGTCGGGTGGCTTGGACTTTGCGTCCATCTTCCCAAGCGGCACTCATATACGGGAGCAAAACCCCTCCCACAACGGTCGCCAGACTAACAATCAACAACGGAATGACACGACCACTGTGATACTGTCCGACCATGGATTGCGCGAGTGCGGAAGACGTATCCGACCAATGTATCAACATATAGCGATCGGAAACTTCGAAAAGGTTGTTCAATAAATTGGAGAGCCACAGCCAAACAGCAAAGGGAGCAATTTTTCTCCACATGCTACTGTGAGACAGCGTTGTACCGTTTTCAATGATGCCTTGGCGAAATTTCCAGCCCAGCCACAACGCGGGAATCAAACCCAACACACAACAGATGCCGTAAGCCAGGGTCACCGCAGCAGAGTTGTTTTTGCATACGACGATCAACATGGTGCCGACCACAGCAAATGCCAGTCCGGTGATAAAGCGCATGATTGATACCAGTCGCACCTGGCGCAACGATTCCATTAACGAAATCGCGAAATTCGAAATTGCCACCGCTACCAAAGACACGGCCAAACTGGCGATCAGAGTGGTTTGACTGGCATCGCGAAAGAACCACTCGGCGAAGGTTGCCGGGAAAATCAATAGAGCCGCCGCCGTTAGTAGCGACATGACGACACTGACGACGCCGATGCGAAAAATAAAACTACGCAGTTGCCCGCGCTGACGATAATGCTCCGAGTACCTGCCAAAACAACCGGGCAGTCCCAACATCGCCAACGGGGCGAGCAGCATCAACAAGCTCCACACCATCGACCATTGTCCCAATTCCTGATCGGTCATCAGCCGACAAAACAGAATTCCACGGACAAACCCGATTGCTCGTTGGCCAATGGTCAGAACTAGCGCAAAAACGACTCCTAATGCGAGTGAATCATGAATCCAAACCGAGCGAGTTGGCTGGTTCCACGAGTCCGCTAGCGAAGCACTGGCGGCTGTTTGGGATAATCCCAGTTCGGATTGAGATGTCGCAGTGACCATTAAATAGAGCAAATTCGAAATTGATCGAGCCAGGGCGGGGTAGCGAAGTGTAGGCCGAGAAAAGACATATCAATGGAGATTTTCGGTTCCCCATGGACACGATAATGCAGATTAGTCCTCGTTCACCGATTATGCCCCTTTTCAGAAGATCATTTTCCGTGGTAAAATCGGGATATCCATTCCGTAATGTTGACAACCCTCATAAACGGATTGTTAAATAACGGGCGACATCACTGTGAAATTTGTTTTGTCGCTATACCCCCTCGTGTTGAAGTAGGCTGATCGTTTGCCAAATTTACCCCTTACGGAAAATCCGAAATCGGATCGCCCGCTGCAAGTGGATCTCGCCCTCGTGGCGCGAGACTTGAGAATCTCACCTGAGAACGTTGAGAAAACGGTTCAGTTGCTGGACGACGGAAATACCATTCCGTTCATCACGCGGTTCCGGAAAGACTTGACCGGTGGGCTGAACGAAAAACAAGTTCAGTCGGTAAAGCAATTGGTGGCGCAGTATCGCGCCCTGGGAGAACGCAAGTCGTTCGTCTTGAAATCGATTGAGTCGCAAGGCAAGTTGACCGATGGATTGAAACTGGAGATTCATAACGCTTCCAGTGGTCGCCGGTTGGAGGACCTCTACCTGCCGTTCAAGCCGCAAAAGCAATCGCGGGCAGCCACCGCCAAACAACAAGGTCTGGAACCGTTGGCTGATGATATTTTTAACGCCTCGACGACCGATGTCGATTTGGCGTCGCGCGCGACGGATTTTGTGCGCGTTGATAAGGGCTTGAACTCTGTCGATGATGTCATTCGCGGCGTCGGTGATTTGTTGGTGGAACGCTTCGGTGAAAATGGCGAATTGAAAAGTACCCTGCGACAAATACTGTGGAATACTGGAAAACTAGCGGCACAAAGTGTTGTCGATCCTGAATCGGAACCCAAGGCCACGACTCAAAAAGCGCTGCTGCCAAAGAAGGATGTCGCGGTGGTTGCGGCCGTTGCCCCGGAATTGCCTGAGAGTGTTGTATTAACGCTGGAATCGAGTGTTAAAAGTGTCTCCAGTATCGAATCAGCGTCGCTGGAAACATCGTCGACGATCGTAGCAATGATGCCGGAGGTGCCAACATCGGATGATTTGACATCGGCACCTGGCGATGCCCAAATGGATGGGTTAGAGACATCAATAGTTGGTGCATCCAGAAGTGAAATTGTCGGCGCCAACTCTCCAGATGCTTGCGCTGTCGCGGAAAATTCGGCTGCTGAAGCTACAGCGGGACCGTTGGTCGTTGCCATGGAAGCCGCCACGCCACCCGGTTCCACCGGCGAGTCCGCCGTTGTCTCAACTAAAAAGAAAAAAAAGAAAAAGAAAAAAACTACCGTGGATCCATTCAAGGATTACCACGATTTCAGGCAGCCGCTAAAAAATCTGCCCGACCATCGAGTACTGGCGGTCAACCGTGGTGAGCGCGCGGGAAAATTAAAGGTCAGGATTCAAGCGGACGATTCACAGCTAACATCCGCCGCCTATGCGGCACTCGTGCCCGAAAATCATCCGTTTGCCGAGTTTTTGAAAAAGTGTGCGTCCGATGCGGTGGGCAAGGTATTGCTTCCCAGCCTTGAGCGTGAGGCTCGTCGTGAATTGACCGAAGCCGCCGAAAAACACGCCGTCGAAGTCTTCGCGAATAACTTGCGAAATCTGTTATTGCAACCACCGATTCGCAATCAACGTGTTTTGGCGATCGATCCAGGATTCAAGAGTGGATGTGCGGTCGCCATTCTCGATGGGTTCGGCAACCTGCTTGATTCGGGCCAGGTTTATGTTGTCGGCAATCAGTCGCGCCGCGACGAAAGTAAACTTAAGATTGTCGAATGGGTGAAAAAGTACTCCATCGATATCATCGCCGTCGGGACTGGTGCCGCCTGTCGACAAGCCGAGCAATTGGTTTCCGATTCGATCTCTGAACAGTTGGCTGATCACAACGTCCGCTACGTAATGGTGAATGAAGCGGGCGCCAGCATCTACTCGACCAGCGAAATTGGGCGGGAAGAACTACCCGACTTGACTCCATCCATCCGGAGCGCGGTGTCAATCGGTCGCCGTTTGCAAGATCCGTTGTCCGAGCTGGTAAAAATCAGCCCCGCCAACATCGGTGTCGGTATGTACCAACACGATGTAAAAGCCAAACATCTGAGTGAATCACTCGATGAAGTAGTTGAGGTTTGTGTGAATCAGGTTGGTGTCAATGTCAACACGGCGAGTCCTTCGCTGCTGAAATATGTTTCCGGATTGAATGCGTTGACCGCCCGGCGATTGGTGGAGCATCGCCAACAGATTAAAGGGTTCAAAAATCGACAGCAACTCAAAGAAGTCAGCGGAATCGGCGAAGCGACATTTGTTCAGGCTGCAGGATTTCTCCGGATTCGGGGCGGTGACAATCCCTTCGATTCGACTTCGATTCATCCTGAAAGTTATTATATTGCCGAGAACATCGTCGCACGCGTAAAGTCAACTCCTGAAGAGTTGTTTCCTTACGATCCTGATCCGATTCTCTTGCCACCGCTGGCGACGCCGGTTGTCGCACCAGTGGTTGAAGTCCAGCCACTAGCAAGCGCGCCACCAACGACTGAAGTTCTGGATCTGGGTCAGCCGACTACTGCCGAGCCGATTGCTGTAGAGCCGATTGCTGTAGAGCCGATTACTGCCGAGCCGATTACTGCCGAGCCGATCGCTGTCGCGCCGATTACTGTTTCGCCGACTCCGGCCGCCGCAGCGTTGTCGCCGTCAACGCGTGAGCGACTGACTGACGAACAGGCAGCCCTGCATGCGGAAGCACGTAAAGAAGTGATCGATCAGATCACTCGTTTAGAAATTGATCAGATCGCGGAAGAAAATTCGGCTGGAAAATTGCTGGTCCGTGATATTCTGATGGCCTTGCGAAAACCGGACTGGGATCCGCGCGATCGCGTCCACAAGCCGATTTTTCGTCGCGGCATTATCAAAGTCGATGACCTGAAACCGGAAATGCAACTGGACGGACAGATTGTCAATGTGGTCGATTTTGGTGTATTCATCGATATCGGTCTCGGCGAGAGTTCGCTGGTTCATGTGAGCCAATTATCCAATCAATACATTAGCGACCCACATCGTTTTTGTTCGGTGGGTGATGTGTTGAAGGTTTGGGTGTCGGAAATCGATACGGCGCGTCGACGCGTGAAGTTGACTGCCATTCAACCGGGAACCAAATCTGAACGCCCAGCCCGTCGATCCAAATCCAGTAGTCCTGCCAAGAGTCCGACAAACCCGGCACGTCCGTCGACTTTTTCTGGTCCCACGTCGCGCCAGGCAACCACGCCCGGTGAGCCCCGAACAGGGTCGAGTGAATCGCGAGTGAAGCGATTTGAACGATCCAAATCGGCCCAGCGGTACGAAGGTGGAAAAACGACGGACAATCGCCAGGCTCATCGCGGCAACCCCAATGATCGGCCTAGGCCGCACCGTCCAGCGCAACCTGCACCGCCTATTACTGAAGGTATGTTGAAGGGCAAGGAACCGATGCGCTCGTTTTCTGACTTGATTCAGTTTGTTAAAGGCCAGCCCGAGAAGGACGACAAGAAATCGTCGTAGTCGTTATGGATTTTGAAAGCGAACTGGATGCCGCCATCAAACGCGGTCAACAACGCGTCGAGCTTCGCCAACATTCGGCCCGGCAAGCGGAATTGTCCGTGGAAGAATTTCGCAATCGTCACAACGAATTTCGGTTGAACTTGTCCGAACATATTGAGCAGGGCCTGAAAAAGTTGGCGAACCATTTTCCAGGTTTTGATTACGAAACGATTTATGGTAGCCGCGGTTGGGGTGGCGCCGTCTCCCGCAATGACATCGATCGGGGTCCGAAGGGTCGTGCCGGTAGTTTCTTCAGTCGACTCGAATTGACGGTGCGGCCACCCAACGAATTTAATGTGGTGAACATCGCAGGTAAGGGAACGATTCGAGACAAAGAACTATTTAACTGGAATCATTACGAAAATATTGGCGATGCCAAACAGGCGTCATTCGAAAAAATGATTGACAAATGGATGCTGGAGTTCGCTGAGCTTTTCGCGGCACGATGAGGTCCGCCGCAGTGTTAGTTGTGAAACGGATGCGTTGATTCAAAACGGCCATGAATACAATCCACCCTCGCGATTCGAATTCTGTTAATCGTTACCCGGCTTTCAATCGCTCGGTCTGTTTGGCCCTACTAGGCATTGGGATTGCATTGTGTCTAACGGTTTGGAAATTCTACCGACCGACTGTGGACGAATCGTTGACGCCACAGATTATAGTTTCGTCACAACCTCAGTCCGGCTCTGAATTCCCCGGTAGCACCGGTGGAAACGCTGAAACGTTCGCGTCGACGAAAGAGGCGAATGAAAGCAATTCAACCGGCAATCGCATTACCGCCGGGATTTCCCAAGCCACCTTCGACACGGCCAAACATCCACTCGATCCATTGCTGGAGATTGCCGAACAAGCGTTGGTAGAAATCGAAAAAAATGTCAACGACTATTCGGCGACCCTGACCAGTCAAGTTATCTATGAAGGGAAGTTGCAGGAGGAAAAATGCCTGTTTTGCAAAATTCGGCACGCCCGAGTATCGCCGAATGGCAACAAAATTCCATTCAGCGCGTATACCAAGTTTTTGAAGCCCCGGCCGCTGGTCGGTCAGGAAGCGATTTGGGTGGATGGTTGGCACCAAGGGAATTTAGTTGCCCACATTGGCGGTTGGGGGAACGTAATGCGGTTCTACCTTGATCCTGATGGTTCGTTGGCAATGGATGGAAATCGCCATCCGATTCGCGATATCGGCATGCGAAACTTGATTGTAAAAATGCAGGAAGTGGGACGACGTGATCGCGAGCAGCAACCCTGCCAAGTCAGCATTCGCCGACATCTCCAGATCAACGATCGTCCGTGTACTTTACTGGAAGTAATTCATCCCGACCAACAACCGCATTTCGAGTTTCATATCGCGCGAATCTATCTCGACGACGAGCGCAATATTCCGATCGCCTATGAAGGTTTATTGTGGCCTGAAATCGAAGGTGGCCCGCCTCGGTTGCTGGAAAAATACTATTACACGGATGTCAAGCTGAACATTGGATTGAAGGACCTGGATTTTGATCCAGCCAATCAGGAATACAATTATCCAGCGCGTTAGAGAATAATATTCTTGTTTATCCCGCCTCGCTCGATCGCGCCAGACTTACTTTAGTCATTGCTCAGAACCGAAAATTCTCGGGAATCAGCTCGCCAATAGTCCAGGTTTTCGTTTCAGCCGGATTGGCGGAGTTTACACTGATGACTACAGTCTCGGTGCCGAATTCCACCAAGAATTGACGGCATGCTCCGCAGGGAGACGCCAACGGCGCAGCTGCCACAGCAATCGCGGTGAATTTCTGATGACCTGCTGAAACCGCCTTGCAGATCGCTGTACGTTCCGCACAAATACATAATCCATACGACGCGTTCTCCACGTTGCAGCCAGTGAAGATCGTGCCATCAACGGACAACAACGCTGCACCGACCCGGAATTTGGAATAGGGAGCATACGCGGTATCGCGCGCTTCCAGGGCGATGTCAATCAGTCGCTGTGTTTCTTGGTTTGTCATCAAAACATGACTCCAGGGGAGAGTTGGTTTCTGGTTGAGAGATCCTGGTTCGAATTCGAGAAAAAAGCCGCACAGCGGTTCGTCAAAACGACTCGACAATCAGGTCGGGAATTACATCGGCCGTCGGACTTGTGCCGATTGACGCACCTACCAGTTGGCTGGCATAGGCTGCCTGATTGGTGTGGCAAAACAGATTTGCCACAGTCTGTCCGGATTCGATCTGGTCTCCCAGCCGAACCAGAAATTCGATACCGGTCGAATGATCAAGCTGATCTCCAAGTTTTTTGCGCCCGCCGCCCATCTCGATAATCGCCAATCCCAACCGTTCCGCATTGATTCGGGTGACGTAGCCACTTTCACGGGCAATGACAGCATGTTTCCTCGCAAACTCTTCCAGCTGGTTCAAATCACCACCATGACTGGTCACCATTTCCTTGAATTTTTGCAAGCCTTCACCATTGTCAATTTTTTGTTGCAACAACTGCCGAGCAATTGGCTGATTTGCCTCGACTCCGGACGTCACCAACAACCGGCTACCCAACTCCAGGGTCAACTCGACGACATCGTTGGGACCGGATCCTTCAAGCACGTCCAGCGACTCTCGAATCTCGACCGCGTTTCCAATCATCCGTCCCAGCGGTTGGTTCATATCCGTAATGAGCGCCGTCGTTTTTACTCCCATTCGATTTCCGACTCGGACCAACGATTGAGCCAACTCCCTGGCACGATCAAGTGTTTTCATAAAGGCCCCGCTACCCCATTTGACATCGAGAATCAATGCATCGATCCCTTCAGCAATTTTTTTGCTGAGGATGCTGGCGGTGATCAACGGGATTGAAGGGACGGTTGCCGTCACGTCGCGGAGAGCATACAACCGTTTGTCGGCCGGAGCCAACGACGCCGACGCACTGGCAATCGAGCAGCCGTTCCAGTTGACAATGCTGCGAAACTCCTCGTTGGATAGCTCACAGCGATAGCCGGGGATCGATTCGAGTTTGTCTAGCGTGCCCCCCGTCGCTCCCAACCCCCGGCCCGAAATCATCGGGATCTGCACATTGCAACAGGCCAATAACGGCGCCAGTGGAATCGAGACTTTGTCTCCAATGCCGCCGGTGGAGTGTTTGTCGACCGCCGGTTTGCCGGTCCAGCTTAACCGATCTCCGGACTCGATCATGCAACGGGTCAGCCACTCGGTCTCATCGGCGGTCATGCCCTGAAAATAAACTGCCATCGCGAAAGCGGCCATTTGATAGTCGGGTACTTCATTGGCTGAATATCCCTGGACTAAAAATTGAATTTGTTCGGCTGGCAATTCCTTGCCGTCGCGTTTGTCAGCAATGATTTGAGCAATGTTCATTTCGTTCGAGTGCACCGGTAAATACTAGTCTGCAGATGGATCGCCAATCATGATATACCAGATGAATCTTGAAAAATACCGGCGGGGGCTCGTTCGCCAGCGGCTCGGTAACTAAACTGCTAACGGCGTTTGTCCAACATTCTGGAAAATTTTTGAACTCAATGATCTGATGATCAGAATCCTGCTTTCAACCACATCGTATCAAGACACGCCTGGACCGCATCATGCTCGACTGGCCAGTATTGGGGCGGAAATCTATCGAGCGCGTGGACCGCTTGCGGAAGCGCAGCTGCTAGAAATCGCTGGCGAGTTTGATGGGTTTCTGTGCGGGGACGACGCCATCACCCGAGCGGTTTTGGAAAAATTTCGCCCTCGATTAAGGGTCATTTCCAAATACGGTATTGGAGTCGACAAAATCGATGTTGGCGGTTGCTCCGATTTGGGAATTCCATTGACGTTCTGCCCCGGCGTAAATCACACGACCGTTGCCGAACATGCGTTCCTGTTGATGTTGGCAATGTCACGAAATTTGATGGAACAGGCCAACGCGGTTCGCAGCGGACACTGGCAACGGCTGACCGGCTATGAAATTCGGGGTAAGAAAATTGGGGTGATCGGTTTAGGACGAATTGGTCAAGAAGTGGTTAAGCGGGCGGCGGCGTTTGAAATGAAAATCATCGGATATGGAGCAAATTTTTGGCCGACCGAAATCGCGCAGCAGTATCAGATGGAGCGAGCGGATTCCGCCGAGGCGATATTTTCCAGCTGTGATATCATTTCGCTGCATACCAGGCTCACCGACCAATCGCGCCGGTTAATTCGTGCTGACTCGATGCAGAAAATGAAACCAGGCGTTCTCATTGTAAATTGTGGCCGGGGAGAACTGGTTGACTCCAGCGATGTTCGGGCAGCCCTTGAATCTGGTAGGATTGGCGGTTATGCCACTGATGTACTGGATCAAGAGCCTCCGAAGCCGGATCATCCATTGTTGACGGCACCCCGCTGCTTGATCACACCGCATATCGGTTCGCGAACTTTCGAGTCCGTCGAGCGGCAGGCGATGATGGCCACCGAAAATTTGATTCTCTGTTTACGTGGCGAAAAGCCGTTGGCCCAGGTTAATTCAGTGGCAATTCCCGTGGGTCTGATTTGATTCAGATTTTTGATGCGTTGCGTATTCACAGCACGTTTTTTCGGATTTCCTTAACCAACTCACGCGCCTATGTCTGAAACGTTTTATGTTGTCCCCGTCGAACTGCACAATTGTCTGGTGGATGCAGTCTATCGATTCCGAAAATTCAATGCGCTGGAATCGCAAGCTGCCGCCAAGTTCTCGGCGTATACGAGCTGGCATGGGATTCGCACGCACAACGCGTTGAAAGCTCTGCACTTGGATCATTTGTTTGGTTCGGGAGACGGTGGTTGTGTGCCTAATGCGACCATCGAGAAACTTAATACTCGATTTGCCGCTTCGCAAATCTGGAATGCCAACCGAAAACTGGGTCAGGCGACCGCCTACGAGGCGATGCAGGAAGCGATGAAACTGGCCGAGCATTATGGCATTGGTCAGGTTTCCGTCGACAACGCGTTTCATTATTTGTGGGGAGGTGGATACGTGATGGAGGCGGCCCAACAAGGCTTCATCGCGTATACGAATTGCACCGCGGCATTGGCGGAAGTGGTTCCGTTCAGGGGTAAGACGCCAACGCTGGGGACAAATCCCCATTCGTGGGGCTTTCCCACGACGGAGGCCATCGGTTTCCCCATCGTTATCGATTGGGCGACATCCGTCGTGGCCATGGGCCGAGTTCAACAATTCCAGCGCGAAGGACTGGAGTTGCCGTCGGAAGCGGCGGTCGATTCCGAAGGTAACTACACCCGCGATCCCAGTCGAGTGGCCGCATTGACAACGTTTGGCGCCCACAAGGGTTACGGTCTGTCGATCATCAACGAATTGGTGGGTGCCTTCATTGGCGGTTCCTTGCCGACTCTTCGTTCCCGCTGGAAATTTCCGAACGCTGAAAAACACACCCCCTCATTTTATTTTCAGGTCATCCATCCGGATGCCATGAGCGGTCGGGATTTTGCCGCCGGGCGGACGCAAATGGAAAACGTCAAAGCGGTCTTGGCAGATATTCTTGGGCCTGGCAACGAACAGTGTCTGTTACCCGGCCAAGTCGAAGCCGAGTCGGCCCGACGTTCACAACGCAACGGAGGGTTATTGTTCAGCGCGGCCGAGATCATGGCCTTCAATGAGATCGCCGCCGAATGTGGACAATCGCTCTGGGATCTGAGTTCCTTCAGAGTCGCCCTGGATTAATGGATCACCGCCCACTCTCACTATTTTGCTCCCTGCCAACATTATTTTTTTGATTCCGTGTAACTATGTCTTATCTAGATGAATTATTTTCGCTGTCCAATAAAACTGCGGTCGTTATCGGTGGAACCGGTGAATTGTGCGGCGCGATGGCCGAGGGTTTGGCCGCCGCTGGCGCCGAAGTTGTGTTGGTTGGCCGCTCCGCAACAAAGGCGCAACCGCGTATAGACCGTATCGCCGCGGCCGGCGGACGGGCCTATTTCTTGCCTTGCGACGTTGATTTGAAGGCAAATTTCGAGCAGGTGTTGGTTCAAGTTCTCGAACGATCAAGCAAGGTCGATATTTTGGTTAACGGGGCGGGGATAAACAGTGCGACACCATTTCTGGATATTGCCGAGGAAGAATATGATCGAATCTTCCAAATCAACATGAAGAGTGTCTTTTTGGCTTGCCAAGTTTTCGGCAAGTACTTCGTAGAACGCAATCAAGGGGGATCGATCATCAACGTTGGATCGATGTCTGGATTGGTTCCATTGTCGCGCGTGTTTACCTACTCGGCAACGAAGGCTGCCGTCCACAACCTCTCGAAGAATCTCGCTCGGGAGTGGGCACCCTTGAAAATTCGGGTTAACACATTGGTGCCAGGTTTTTTTCCTGCCGAACAAAATAGAAAAGTATTGACTCCAGAACGAGTCAGTCAGATCATGGGGCATACTCCGATGAAACGATTCGGCACGGCGAACGAATTAATCGGCGCAACTTTGTTGTTGGCCAGTGATGCGGGCTCGTTTATTACGGGGACGGAGCTGGTCGTCGATGGTGGGTATGCCGCGATGACAATTTGATTGTGCCTGACCGGAGTATTGAATTTCAGCCTCATATTCGACGCACCTGCCCATGTTTATCACCGACGACTTCTTACTGACCACGCGGGCGGCGGAAAATCTGTATCACCTGTTCGCCGAAAATCAACCGATCATCGATTATCACAATCACTTGTCTCCGCAGGATATCGCTGAGAATCGGCGATTTGAAAACATTTTTGAAATGTGGCTCGCGCACGACCACTACAAGTGGCGCGCGATGCGGGCCAATGGAATTGGCGAGGAGTTTTGTACGGGGGCAGCGTCGCCGAAAGATAAATTTCTGGCCTTTGCCCGAACCGTTCCACAAACCCTGCGAAATCCGATCTTTCATTGGACGCATCTGGAACTGAAACGTTATTTCGGAATTGATGAGCTACTGAGCGAAGCCACCGGGGCCGCGGTCTGGGAGTCTTGCAATGAGCAAATTGCCAGTCGAGATGATTTGCGGACGCAAGGCATTCTAAAAAATTTCCGCGTGACCGCGCTCTGTACCACCGATGATCCGGCCGATGATCTGTGTTTTCATCGTCAGCTCCGCGCGGGTGTTGGTTGTCCGACGGCCGTCTATCCCGCCTTTCGCCCGGATGTGGCGCTGGCTGTGCATCAACCCAATGAATTCAACGGTTGGTTAAAGAAACTGGAATCGGTGGCTGACGTTTCTATTGGCTGTTTGGCAGATTTGCTGACGGCGTTGCGGAAACGTCACGACGATTTTCACGCACTTGGCGCAAGACTGTCGGATCATGGTTGCGAATATGTGCCGGCGAGTTTTTGCGATGAGCAAACCGCTGCTGCCATTTTCAATGCAGCCCGCGCGGGAAAAACTGCGACATCGTTTGAACAGGACCAGTTTGCGACATACGTATTGTTGTATCTGGCTCGCCTGGATTTCGAAAAAGGATGGACCAACCAATTTCATTTAGGGGTGTGGCGAAACAATAACTCGCGTTTGTTCAACTCGGCCGGACGAGATGTGGGTGGCGATTCCATGGGCGACAATTTGCAGGGCCGTACCCTCGGACAATTCCTCGATCGGTTAGATCAAGAAGGTTGTTTACCGAAAACGATTTTGTACAACCTGAACCCAAGCGACAACTATCTGATCGCGACGATGCTGGGCAACTTTCAGGCAGGGGGCACACCGGGCAAGATGCAGTTCGGATCGGGTTGGTGGTTTCTCGACCAAAAAGAAGGAATGCGTTGGCAACTCAACACGCTATCTCAAACCGGCTTGCTGTCGCGGTTTGTCGGGATGTTGACCGATTCGCGCAGTTTCATGTCGTTTCCGCGACATGAGTATTTTCGGCGGATATTGTGCGATTTATTGGGACGGGAAATGGAGTCCGGCGAACTTCCCAATGATCTGGCAATGATCGGTGAACTCGTTGCCAACATCTGTTATGGCAACGCCAAGCAGTATTTCGGATTGCCCGTCGCTTGATCGCGAGACTCCGATTCGTAAAAGCTAGCGCGTGTGAGAAATAGTGGCGCGTAATGCGGCAAGGTACTCGCGCAATAAGTCGGACGCTTCAACTTGGCTAAGGATCGCTGCATCATAATGGATCGTCACTCTCAACCGATCCTGATAGCGGGCCACCGCGATGTTCAGCGGTGTTCCATATCTAAGTGGGCCCAGAAAATCAATTTCGGTCGGAATCAGTTTTTTGCTCGACGGAGCCTCCGCGATCGATCGTTCGTGTTGCCGAAATGGTTGACCCAGATTGGTGAAAACGGCAATCCCACGAGGTTTCCTGTTTTGAGCGGCTCGCCGAACCAAGGGCTGAAAGATCGACAGACCGCGAATGACAATTAGGAACATACGATCGAGTTGCCATTTTCGAATGAGGTTGATTTCCCGATCAATCGAACGAAACAGCGCCGGGTCTGCAAGTTCGGACATATTGCGGCGATCGATCTGGACGATGCTGGTGCGGTTAACGGACGGCAAACGACGATCGGCAAACTCCCGGATATTCATCGGCAGAATAATTCGAATCCAGTCCTGCGGTGAAGCAGCACGATCGATTCGCGATCGCCAGCGTTGAATTGCGTTAAACAAATCCCCGAGCAGGCGCGAGTTTAGACTGGTTTGGTGATTTGTTGTGTCCCGGACCAGCTGCTCAAGCGTTTCGACGTCGATCCAGCCGCTAACAATAGCGGGAGTTTCGGGTAGGGTTTTATCGAGTTTCAAGTCCGATGGGTTGAATTTGGGGTATTTTGTTCGCTCCGGCGACAATCGAAGGGTCGCCGATTTGCGGAACAGGAACTTTGTTGCACCAAAAATCCCGACGGCTTGAAAAGGTAATTGGCGAAAAAATTTCCACCGAACGAGGCTCAATTGATTTCGTTGGGGAAACTTGTCCAGACGCAAAGTCATTAACCCGCGAGTCGGTTTGACTCCGGTAACTAAATTGTCGTAGACTCGCCACCAATCATTGATAAAGCTGACTGCACCCGCTCCATCGCACAGCGCATGATGCGTGGTAAACCAGATTTCAGAAAACTGGGCAACATTTTCGGCATCTGCATCAGCCGGTACCGACCAGCGCCGGACGAGCAGAAACGGCCCCAATTGGCTCGTTGAGTTCAGTCGTTCCCGAAAATCACTCAGTGGTCCAGGAGCAGTTGGTAGATCATCAAAACAAATACTCGCATTACATTGAAGCGAGACTGAATCGATGGGGTGATTATCGGATGATTCAGAAACGACCGATGCGCAACTGGCGACCGGTGGTTGTTTTTTCCAACAAAGCCGTCCGTGGCGCGACTCGACGTGACAACCAAATAACGGTTGGCGTCCGCCAGCTATCTCCCAGGCTTGCCGAGCCAGGGCTTCATCGACACGAGTTTCGACGAGCAAGCGGCAATGAATCAAGTTTGGGAATCGAGAATCCGAATCGAAAAAATGATACTTCTCAATACTATTGAGTCGATCGTGAGACGGCAATTTTCTTTCTATTTCTGTCATAGGCCAACTCAAAAAAAACGCCCGGACCAGCCGGGCGTTTTCAGATTCGAATTTCGAGCGTGCTACTTAATCGGCTGTCCAGGTCGAGCGCCGCCGCGTGACGGCAGTCCCAATGGTCCATCGGCTGGCGGTTCGGCGGCCTTCTGTTCGTCTTTTTTGTCGCCCGCGTCGTCAGAATCATCACCGCTCTGGAACCGTTTGATACGGATGTTGCGAAACTTTACTTCGTTGCCATGGTTTTGGAAAGCAATATGCCCGTTAATCGTCTTATTGAACTTTTCCCAATCCTTAAATTTGCTTTTTTCGAGTTGGGCATTCCAATCATCACTATCGGATTTAACGTCGACAACTTTGACACCATTGAGGAAATGCTGCACCCGATCACCTTCGACCTTGATCCGGCTCTTGTTCCAGGAGCCAACGGGACGAAGAACTTTTCCCGTCGCCGGGTACAAACCATATAACGCGCCGGCCGAAGTCAATTCCGATTTTCCATCTTCGTGTTTGCTATCATCGAGAATTTGGAACTCGGGTCCGCTCAAATAGGGCTGTTCGTCGCCTAATGCAACACGAAACAGAATCCCACTATTACCACCTTCGGAGATACTCCATTCGACTTGCAATTCGAAATTATCGTAGGTTTCTTTCGTGATGATATCGCCGTCGCCGGAACCATCGAATACCAATTGCTTGCCATCAATTTCCCAACCGGAACCGATCTCTTCTGTTTGGTAGCCACGAAAATTAGACAGATCTTTGGATTCCAACAGGTCCACAAATTTCTTTGGCGCTCCACCGGCGCTGCCCACATTGGGATCGATCACTTCCAACGGTCCAATGGATTTCTCTTGGGCCGAAACGGCCGAGGCCGGTGTCAATGAAAATATCGTCAGGCCTAATAACAGGCTGAGGCGAAACAAAGGATAGCGATTGTACATCTGGCTAGCTCCAACGAATTAGGAAAGTGAATGGGTCGTCCGCCGAACTACGGTGGTGGTCAACGTCGGCTCTGATTTTACCGTTTTTCAATCGCCTTGTCGAATCTGCGCGACCGATTTCAAGGATAAACATGCCAAAAACTGGAGTCGGGGAAATTCGCCAACTCGGTGTTAGCCGGCCCCTGGCAAGTTGGATTGTTTCTGAATTTCATTGAGAAGTTCGTTTTCACGCAGATTGCCCGCTTGTTTATTTAACAGATTGCGCAAAACATCGAAACGGGTGTTGATATAATCCGATTCCCGTTTGTCTTGGGTCAGGTTCTTCAAGCGCACTTCTTCGTTGGCCAGGCGAGTTTTGAAATCGCGCGCAGACTCCAAACTTTGATACTCTTTCAGAATCGATTTGGCGTCGGCCAGATTTTTCTTCTGCAACGCGGAGTCGATATCGGACTCAAACACCTTCCGTTGAATCACCAAATTGAGAATCTCTTTTTCGAGGCCCAGCAATACGCCCTCGGCATACAGACTGGTCTCATCATTCGGGATACCGGTTCGCAATTCCGGATGCAAGCCCGGTATCAGAGGCAAGCGTTTTAGTCCGCGCGAACCCCGACTGACTAAAATAATTCGCATACCGTCCTTACTGGGAGGTATTTCCAATTTCCCCTGCCAGTCGGTCTTGCCCAAAAACTCATTAGCCTCGCCGTCGACGGCATTCGGCTTTCGGGAGTAGATTTCAAACCCCTCCAGCGGCGTTTTCAATTTGTCCAAGGATTCCAAAAACAACCAGGACGGTTGTTGTGGCGGGCGGATCACCAACGCTAACTTTTCAGCCTTCTTGCTGGTTCGACCTGCCAACGGGGAACGGTGGTACGATTCAACCGAGCATTTCAATTCCGCTACGGAAGAACCAGCCGTACCGGAATCGATCGTCAAAAAAGTAAATTCAATTGGTTCCAAGCTGAGTAATTTGCCGTTGCGATCGGAACGTCGGATGACCGGTAGAAAGCGATCATCGGACTGAATAAATACTGGTGAACCTTTGATCGGTACGACATCCCACTGCAATTCGGCGTTGAGTTCCGTTCGAAAACAAGCGTCGATGGCTCTCACCTGCAGGAAGACTTCATCCTGATTGTCTTTCCTGATGACTCGGTCGACCCGCGCCAGCGGCATGAACGACATCTGGATGGCCTGCATTACGTTGGCACTCAATTGTTGGTCAAAGGTCGATTCGCGCAACTGCAGAGGGCCCCATTGTTGGGTCTGCAGATCGAACTCACGAACGCGGATTTTGATCCTGCCGAAATCTTGATTCAAACAGACAACCATCAATTTGTCATACGATTGCAAAACGGGAAAGGTCTCGAAGCCTGCACACTTGGCCGGCGTTTCCAAAAAATTTAGGAATCGCCAACGATATTGGCTGGGGGCCAGTCCGACCTGCAGATCCCAGCCACTGGGGTCGATCAACTCCGATCGACGAGTAACCTCAGTCTCCAAACTGGAAAAAATTGCATTTAGATTTGGCGAACCGTCCAAGCACAGCCAAACCGCGACGCGATAGGGTCGATACTCCCAAGCCCGCTCGACACCTTGCTCTAAATCCCGATCACTAATCGAGGGCGAGAAGACATCGATGATCGGTGTAGTGGGTGACTTGGGGTTTTCTGTCGGAACCGCTGGAGTCAAAGAATTTTCGGCGGACGCCTGGCCAGCAGTCGACTTGGCAGGACGAATCCCTGGAACTGCATCTTCTTGTCCCCATCCCGATACCGGAACCGCCAGTGACAAAATCAACAATGGCACAACCGCAGAAATTCGCCATTTCGACAAACATCGGTTCGTCTGATGTCCGATGGAATTCCGTTGTGTTAACGGCGTGGGTAACGCGGGCATCTTTAAGGAAGAGACGCCAGGCGGACCTGAATTTAATGAAACTCTGACTAACTTCATTGTTTATTCTTCTTCGTCCGTTCCATAGATATCAATTTGCCAGCGATCAACATTTTGATACAGGTGGATTAACTCGCGGCCGACACCTGTAACTGTGTTCCGAAATGCAAAATGCTCTTTGACTTGCCACAGGGGAATCACCGAAAGATCGACCGATAACTGCCGATGTAGTCGTCGCAACAAAGTGCAAGCGGAGCGCCAGCTGTTAGCGTAGCTGATGTCCCGCAGGGTTTGTTCGACAGGAGCGCTAACATCTTTCGCAATACCATTACGGCCAACGATCTTGGCGATATCGGTCAACGGTTCTTCCATCGTGACTTCCAGGTAGAGCATGTCCCATTGGTCGTCGCTGGGGATCGATGCACCTGGTTTCAGTTCCAAAGTCGTGGTTTCAACTCCGATTCCGCTCCACATTTGGGCGATCGCGGTGGCGGCTTGTTTTGCCGTAGTGCTCGAGGGATGGGCTAATACCAATGCGGGTCGCACGATTTTTTCAGGACGTTTGAGAGTCGGTTTGAGCGCGAGTTCGACCAATACCATTGCCAGTTGTGAATTGAACATGGCGGGTCGAATCTTTAAATCATAACCATAGGAAATCTGATCGTTTTCCTCCGTGCCAATCGGAAATGGACCACTCAATACCTCGCAGCCGGAGACTTCCTGTCCATCGCAAATGGTTTTATTGAGTAAGACATTTCGATCGATCGCGTGTGACAAGGCGCTACGAAAATACAAATCGTCCTTCAATTGGCCACGAATTTTAGGAACCAACATGTGCACCGTGGGAATCAGGTAGGGACGAACCACGATTCCCTTGGCAGCCTTCAAGCGCGCCAAATCGGCGACCGGCACACGATCAACAACATCGATGTTTCCTTTAATCAACTCGTCGACCGCAATGGATGCCGCTGGGAATAATTGCTCGATCAATACAGGATGTTGGCGATCGGGCAGCGACTGATATTGCGGATTCAATTCCAGAGTCGCAAAATTATTGTCGATATCCGAAAGAAGATAACTGCCGTTTTGACTGGCGGCATTTTTGAGTTCGCCAGAATCGGTATTTTCCGAACCGATTGTGGGTGGGGGCAAAGAAACTTGAACGGGATCTGCGTAGGGCAGGCTCAACAAGGCTTCGGGGCGAACAAAGGGCACGCGCAAGGTAATCAAGACCTGATTGCTGTCGCGGATTTCCACGTCTTGCAGAATTTTTTCCCAACCGTCGTTATAAAAGCTGGATTTCGGATCGGCGGCCGACAACAACCGGGATGAGACCATGTAGGCATCGGTCGGCGGCGTGTTTAAGGAGGTCGGCGATTCTGTCAACTCAAAACAATATTTCAGTCCTAATTCGTCGGTTTGGGTCAGGTTCCCATTGAGAAAGACATATTTACCACCTTCGTCTCCCAATCCAGCCAGCTCGACGATTGTTCGCTTGGTCAACCGACCGACACGGCGAGAGCCCCAATGTTCCAGTCGTTGACCATCAGCATCGGCCGGCGGTTGACTTGTCCCGACCACGATCAACGGAAACGCCTTCAGGATTTCCGCCTGCAATTGCTTGACTTCCGCGCGATTTGGGGTCAGTTGTTCGGCTTGCCGTGAGGCCTTTTGAGCCTGACGCCCCTGACCAGCGACGACAAATTGTCGAGCCTGTGCCATCAATTGATCGGCCTGCTCGGTGAAAACGTTTTCCCATTTGGCAGTCAACGGTTGGGCTTCGACCTGATACTTTTGGCTGATCGCCGCCATTTTTAGTTGAACGGTGGCAAATTCATGGGCATCAAAATCTTTTTGAAGAATTCCGTCGTAGCACAGCAGAATGATCTCGATTAATTTTTTGTCGATACCGGGAACCTGAAAGTCCGGTGTCCGCGCGTAGATGTCTTCAAAAATTGAAAGTGCGAGTTCGAATCGCCCCGCTCGAAAATTATCGGTCGCATCGATGAACATACAACTTCGCAGCGATTTCACCGATGACTCGTTTTGCTTCCCGCCATGATCGTACACATACAACAAATTGCGAAACGCGGGAGCGTATTGTTTTTCAGCTAACCACTGGTTCGCCTCTTCGATCAGGAGGTCGTTAAAGGTTTTGTGAACTTTGATGCAGGAATAGGGGACTTGCAGCTGTTCACCGGTTTCCGTCGCGAACTCAAAAATTAGTACCCCTTTATCGGGAAAAGGAGTGCGCAATGGCGCGCTGAGCGGTCGGATTTTCAAGATCGCATCATCGGAACCAGCGTTCAGGAAAAGTAACTCAAAGGGCTCATTGTCGACAAACGGCCCAACCAGATCTTCATTTTCGATCCATTGGGCAGTCGTGTGGTGCGGGCCGACAAACGCGAACAACAGAGTCAGCAACAGTGAACCCAGACCCGCTGGCCATCGAACCAACGAAGACCAGTTCCCGACTTGGTTCACGGTCGAAATTGAAGCAAAAGTAGGGCCTGTTACCACTTAGTTTGCTCCCGACATTCTGGCGAAATCAACTTGGTGGAGCGTGCCGTCGAGACCGCTGAAAAATAATGTTTGGTCGACTTCAATAGGTGCGTCAGCGATTGGTTGTCGCAAGTCAAATTCGCTAACAACCTTGCCGGATGCCGGTTCGACGACCATTAGTTTGCCGCTGCGAAAGCTCACCAGTAATCCCGATTTGAAATTCTTGGGCGGGCCGGCGAATTGTTCGTTGGGAATACTCAGCGCCCAAATCGTGGATAAATCCTCGGCCAACAACAACAATTGATCGTTGTCCATCTTCAGTAAAATACCCTGCTCAACCAACCAGGGCCCTCCCGCAACTTTTCCTGGCAGCTCCATCTTCTGGTTCAAGCCCAGTTTTGGTGAAATGGCTAAACTCGCCAACGAGTCATTGACGCCACCTTCGAGCACGCCAAAAATCGCTTGGCCATTGTTTACCAATCGAGAGCCGAAAGGTTCGTCAAGTGTTAATGTGTTGACTTGCTCAATCGAACGTGGATTCGCCGCATCCAATAAATACAACACACTCGAATTGCTTTCCTGGGCACCCGTACCCGAGGCGATGGCAAATAAACTGTCGCGAATCAACGTTGGCTCAAACCACTCGGTCTGAGTACCTGGCGAAATCGGTGGTTGAAACGGCGTGCCAACCAATTGACCGTTCTTTGGATCCACTCGCGTCACTTGCCCATCGGTCGAGGGCACAATTAAATACTCTGCGATGGCCAGCGGCGGGCAAGCAGGATGATTGGCCGGAGTTGCCAATCGAATCAACTTGCTTTCAGTGGTTGCCGAACGGCCGTATAGAAAATCCTCTTGTTTCGCCGGACCGAAGCAGGCAAATGTATCGCCCGGTAACTGCACCAGCGAATTGAACTTGAGATCCTCCACGACCTGGCTGGATTGCGCCTTCGCGATTGCCGTTTGATTTTCCAATTCAGTGGGAGTGATCTGGAACAAGTCACCTTGGTTAGACACGACCACCATCGAATCAGCTACCACCAATGGAGCCGCGACCAGCGGACCGCCGAAATCCGTTCTCCAAATCGGGGTCAGCGATTTCGCATCGACAAGTGACGCCGACAACATACCCGAGTCACGGCGACGCCGGACATGAAACAGGTAGTCGTCCAATTTCTTTAACGGGGTGATAAACGTGTCTTGCGAATTGATAATTTCGTCTCGTTGAAATGTTCCTTGGGTTCGTTGAATGCGAAACCGCGAGATTCCCAAACCGGCAATCCACATATTGCTTCCCTCGGTCAACACCTGAGTTGAGGCTCCACCATTGACAAAATTATCCGCAGCAAACTTGGTCACCGGAATGTTTTCATCGGTAGGTTGCAATTCCAGAATCCGCACATCACCGTTGTCGGCAGTCATCAGCATCCAACGCCCGAATCGTTGTAACGGCTGGGTGACTGGACCATCAGTGATTCGTTTGATGACTTGTACCAATTCCAATTCCAAGCCATTTTTTGCCGGCTTAAGGACCAACAGGTCACAAAAATCTCCCCCATTCATGGCCACCAGAATAAAACCGGACCAGGCTTGCGGCGCAATGGCAATGCTTCCCGTATAATGTCCAAGGTAAAACACTTCACGGCAACTGAAATCCTGATTGGACAGCACATACAAATTCGAATAGCTGCCTACTTGATAAATGTAGGGATCTCGATCGGTGACCAGTGCAGAAACGTTGGTTGCTTGCGGTAGTTTAACGAACTGTAACACCTCGCCGGATTCGCGATTTAGCTGGATGATTTTTCCGGACTGAGTCGTTACCACGATCATAGTTTCGTTAAACGACGGCGCCAGGAAGGGCTCCCCAATCTCGGTTCGCCAAATGATGTTGCCGGTTGACTTGCCAACCAACAACAGATCATGACTCTGAAAATCGGAAACCAACAACGAATCTTGGTCCAACAATTCCGGCTGTACATTCGTTTGGTAACCAACGAACCGGCGCCAACGCAGCGTGCCATCACCTGCTTGCAGTCCATACACCGAGCCGTCGGCCAGGAAGTTGACAATTTCTTCCTTTAAGCTCTCAACGGATTCACCAACCGGGCTGGCCAATACGACGCTGCGAAGGATGGGCGATGGCCGCGGATCAATCGAGACAGGCAATTTTTCCGCGATAGTTGTCACTAATTCGCGTTCCTTCAGGCTAATTTCCAACATGGTATTTCGCAGCAGTTCGCGATTGGCGAGATCGCCATAATTGCGGGTCAGTTTTTTGTACTCGGCAAATGCTTTGTCCGTTTCGCTCGCGGCACCCAATTTTTTTATCTCAGTAATCGCCGCGTTGTAATTTTTTTCCTTATCAATTTGCCCCTGCAAAATACGGACGTTGTTGTCGATCTTGGCCAAATTTGCCGCTGTCAACGGTTTGTTTCGTTCGCTCGTCGGGATATAGACATTGTTGTCAATGATCTTCTTGAGATCCAAACACTTGGCCAATTCCGCTTCCATGGCGGTTAACTCAGTGGCCTTTTTTGCCAATTCGGTAATCTCCATCAATGATTCGGGCAACATATGCGCCAAATCATCTCGAATTTCGTCGATCTTGCTGTCCTCGTCTTCAAGCAATGGCGGCAACAAAGTGTCGGCGCTGGTGATTGTTTCGACCCAGTTGCGAGATGAGAAACTACTCGCGATCAGGCATTGAGCCCGTAGCGCTTTGGCTGATGCAACATATTTGTGTTTCGGATTATCAAGGTAGTATTCCTCGAATTTTTTTGCGGCATCCAGATAGGCCAATTTGTCAAAACTGTCTTTGGCCGCTTGATATTGATCCTCGGCTGTGACACCCATTGTGAAAATAAACAACACACCCAAACTAATCAGCAGGACTCCGAGAATACCGAATCCAATGTACAACCATTTCGTTGCCCATTGATCTTGTTTGTTCTTTTTGCCGGCAAACGACGACGGTGTTCCTTTGACTCGCGTGTGGCCGTCATCGCCGAATTGATCAACGTCGGCTAGCTCGGCACCATACGCTGGATAGACATCCGCACGCGGTTTTGGCGCCTTGCGCTCAACCCCTACGATCTCGTCATCCAAAACATCGAACTGACCCGCATCGAGCGCGGTTTGTTCGTGGGAAACGATCGGTTGAACGATTGGTGTTGGCGACCGCTTTGGGTTCTTCTGGGCGGGGGGCGTTGGTGCGGGTTCAGGTTTTGCCGATGTTTGCGATCGCGGGGTGGGGGGAGTTTGCAGCAAACCGCCCGTCAGATCATCGGTATCGTAGGTCGGTTCGGTGGGGGGTTGAAGGAGTTGAAATTCATCCAACGTTTGTTTGGCAACACGGCTACCCTCCTTGAGAATCCGAGCAGCCTCGGATTCTTTGAGCTGGCCTTTCTTAACCAGGTAATCTAATACGGCCTTGGGTTTGATTTCCTTGTTGGACGTCTCAAACTCCTGCCGAATTTTTGCCAGGATTCTCGGGTCGATTGTCCCCAATCGTTCCAGTTGTTCAATTAGCTGTCGAGGTGACATTAAAAATCCTGCTCCGTAGTTTGAATTTCGATTTTGTTCATCCCCACTGCAATTCCGGCGTCCCAGGCGGTAACAACTCGGCTGTGTTTACAGTCGAGATGTGCCTTGATGATCAAACGCGTGGCAGTTGAAGTTTCTTTAGCATCCTTCAGTCGCGAGCGCATTTCACGTTCGCTGGGCGCTTCTTTTTCTTCTTCGTCCCGCGTGGTGACGTAATAGTTGTTGTTTTGATCGATCGTGACCTCGACATAATCGTCGACCACTTCTTCATCTTCAACAACGACGGTCGTCGGCGCATCTGTTTTGGCCGGTGGTTGTGGAATGGATTTTTGTAGTGAAAAGGAAGCGGTCACCATGAAAAAAATCAACAGCAGAAACGTGACATCGACCATCGGCGTCATGTCTAAATCGTCTTCGGGAATTTTCTTTTTCGGTGTGGTAAAGGTATCTTCCAACACCTCTTCTTCCTCTATCTCCATTCCTTTCCAACCCATCGCTTTGTACTTGGCTTCTGCCTCGTGCAAATGCTTTTCGGTTGAAATGTAGTGTTGCTGGTCGTCACTTGCTGCGTGGCTCGCAGCTTTCAATTGTTCAAGTCGCAGGGCGTCGATTTCGGACGAAGGTTTGGACAATCCAAACTGTTCGGCCTCGGACTTGGGGCCGGAACCGGGGGATGGCTTTCGTGGTTTTTTGCTCATATCGATTGCCTATTATTCATCTTCCACGCCGACGTACAGGTTGCGGGTTCTCGCCAATTCGGATCGGGCAATTCCACGTTTAATCAATTCCACAGTTCGCGTCGCGATGTCTCCCTCAGCTTTGATCAGTACCGCCGTTTTTTCCGGAAACCGGGAAAATTCGTTGTCGACAAAATCTCCCACTTCAATTTCCTGTGCTTCGGGATCACCATCTGGAATCCGGGCATCTTCGGTCATGGAACGACCTTTGAAGATCGTAAAACCGGTTCCGGTCTCCGGTACCACGACGACCAACGTGACACAGTTTTTTTCCGGGACGGAATCGCCGTAGCTTGCCACCGGCAGTCGCACCGAGGCTTGCGGGTCCATATTCGAAACGACGACGAAAAAAGACATCAACAAAAACGTCACGTCGATCATCGGCGTAATGTCAAGTTCCCCATCGTCCGGATGACGCTTTCGTTTAGGAAACTCAAGTTTCGTATCACTGTTGCTCATGACTTGGGATGCCGAATGGTGGCCTCTTTAAAGATCTCTAAAAACTGATTGACGCCGTACGATACCAAATCTTCCATTTTACGAATCGCCACGTTGATATAGGCCGTGCACAAGACCAGCGGAATCGCGATTGCCAAACCGAGCGCCGTCGTGATCAAGGCGAACTGAATGTCCTTGGCCAATTGACTGACTTCGACCGTCGCATTGGGGTCCGCCAGTTTAGCGAAGGCGGCCATCATCCCGAGAACCGTACCCAGCAGTCCCAACATCGGAGCGGTCTTAATAACCGTGTAAACCCAACTCAAACGAAACTCCAAATCCTGCAACACGTCCCGCTGAAAACGATCGGCAACCAACTGTTTGACCTTGGCAAAACCCAACTCCCGGTTGGCAATCGCGAGTTCCGACAGCTGACACGTCGCCCGCCGATCGCCGTCACAGATCTCGACGGCCCGATCAAAGTCACCGCGCCGGAGCGGTTCTTCGATGGCTTCCAGGAACAGGGTTTGTTGTTGTTCGTTCGGGAATTGTTTCTGTCTGACGCGTGACCAAACCATCACCACACAATAGGTTCCCCAGAGCGCGACGAAAAAAATCACCACGTACATTATGTTGCCGAGTATCGTATAGACTTGATCCATTTTTTTCTTATTTCAGTCGAAGGGTGAGTCAGTTAGTGGGAAATGCCAAGTCCAAAATGTTCTGGCGAATCGCCGGTAGTCCAACCGTTAGTCTAAATGCAACTGAGCATTATGTTCAACAACGGTGGGATAAAAAGCCTACTGGTTGGTTTTATGTTGATTTATTCCGAAAACAATTCCCGGCGACGACGGGTGGTTGTCAACCGACAGTAAAAGCGAAACGACCGGTGTTCTAGCGGTACATAATATCGACGACTTTGAAAACAAATCCGTCCCCTTCGGGTTCAACTTTCAGAATCGTGTTGCGAACTTCAATCAGAGTCTT
>JANNWZ010000030.1:0-3487 GCA_031409295.1 Mariniblastus sp. | reverse complement strand
GCCACGTACGATTGCCATCGGCGACATGCACGGCTGTGCAACAGCACTGGAGCGATTGATTCGTGAGATTCAACCGACTCGCGATGACGTGATCATCGGATTGGGTGATTACGTTGACCGAGGAATGGAATCGTCTCGCGTCATCGAGATTTTAGTCGACTTGGTCGCGCGCTGCCGTTTGATTCCGTTGATTGGAAATCATGAAATCATGATGTATAAGGCCATACAAGGAAATCCGCGAGATTTCGAGTTTTGGTTTCAACACGGTGGGAGTTCAACGCTGGCCAGCTACGGTGGAAATCTACAGCGCATTCCGCAACATCACCTGACGTTTCTCAGTCACTGTTTGCGGTATTACGAAACGACTACTCATTTTTTTGTGCATGCCAACTACGAGGAAGACCTACCGCTCACGGAACAAACAGATGATGTAATCTTCTGGCGTCATGTGGATGAGTACCCTCCCCAATTGCATCAAAGTGGTAAAATTGCCATCGTTGGTCACACGCCACAAACGGACGGCAATGTGCTTGATTTTGGACATCTCAAAGTCATCGATACATTTTGTTACGGGGATCAATGGCTGACGGCCGTCGACGTAAATTCAGGAAAAGTCTGGCAAGCCAACAACCGAGGTGAATTCAGGAACGAACAATTGGCAGAATTCGAAGCCTTCCCCTATGTGGTTGATCATTCCGATGACTAGCTCGACGAGTTGGACTTGTTGAAGCAAGGGAGTTCATCCCGCCCAGTCCAGGGCCGCGATTGAAATCCGCATCAGCGACCGGCTTTGAGTTCCGGTTATTTTTGGCTAGAATCTGCTGCTCATGGTAGAGACTGTTTCGCCCCAGGGCTTGGCGCAAAAATTATTTGAGCTGGCCCCATCGATAGCCGAACGAGCTGAATTTCGAACCTGTGTTGCTGCGCTAAAAAACGCACACTCTGCGTCGTTTGATTCAGTCTGGGGTTCGTCCTGCGCGCTGCTGACCACCGCTTTGGCTCAGTCGTTTCCCCACGTCCTTGTCGTCGTCGCCGACTCGAAGGAGCAGGACAATCTGTTGGACGACCTGTCGACATTTTGTCCCACACCAGTCGAGCGATTTCCCGCCTGCCTGCAAGGACTCAATTCCGCGATTACGGTGGATTTGGAATACGGCGACCGATTGCGATTGACGAAAATGCTTTCCACCAATGAAGCCGGTTCAATCATCGTGGCAACCGTCGCCGCGTTATTGCAACCGGTTCCGTCTCGCGATTCCATCACTCGGCATTCTCGACGGGTTAGGGTCGGCCAACAAATTGTTGTCTGTGAATTTCAGGAATGGCTGATCGGACAAGGATTTCACGAAACAACGGCGGTCGAATTGCCGGGAGAGTTTTCGGCGCGGGGTGGGATTTTCGATGTCTTTGCACCGGATTGGGCGGGCCCGGTTCGCATTGAACTGTTCGACGACGAAGTCGAATCGATGCGCCAATTTGACGGTGCCACGCAGCGCAGTCATGCTGAGTTACAAGAAGTCGAAATTACTGTGTTGTCACCCGATTTCAAAGACAAAGGAAGTCTATTCGATTTCTTGCCGGCCGGTACGCTGGTGTTGCTCCATGAACCGGGCCAGTTAAGCGAGCAGGCGAATCGGTTCCTGGAACGAAGTCTCCGGCTGAATGAGCTATTCACTTGGGATGATGTCGGTCGACAATGGGCCCAGTTTCCGCTGGCGTCCGCCAGCAGTATCGCCGCCGGGCATCTCGGTGCGGTTTGGCAATTACCCATCGATTCCGTCGAACAATTCAGCGGCGATATCGGCGACTTGCGCGTCCAGGTCGAACGGTTGGGCCGCGACGCCGTCGGCCAGGAATGCGAGATTTTTGTCCTCGCGCGAGTCGAAGGGGAGTTGCCTCGGGTCGCCGAGATTCTTGGTACCACAGCATTAGCCACCAGTGGGCGATTGCGATTGGGAGTCGGTTGCGCCCACGCTGGATTTCGAATTCGAGATTCACGCGTTGTCGTCGTCGGCTGTGATCAAATATTTCAGCGGACGGAATTGCGACGGCGCGGACGGCGCCGTTTAGGCAAGGCGATCGACAGCTTTCTGGACTTGCGTCAGGGAGATTTAATCGTGCACCTGTCCCACGGGATTGGACGATTTCGCGGTCTGGAGATGCTCGACAAAGAAGGTGAACTAACCGAACACCTCAAGCTCGAATTTTATGGTGGCACGAAGATTTACGTCCCCGCCACGAAAATTGATCTCGTTCAAAAATACATTGGCGGTTCCAACACTCGACCCATGTTGGCAAAAATCGGCGGTAAGACTTGGGCCAAGCAAAAAGCCTCCGTCGAGTCGGCGATCACCGATATGGCTTCGGAAATGATCGAAATGCAAGCCCGGCGCGACGGTCGGCCCGGCATCGCGTTTAATCGGGATACTGAATGGCAACATGAATTCGAGCAGTCGTTTCCCTTTCATGAAACTCCCGATCAATTGACGGCCATACAGTCGATCAAAGATGATATGCACCGTTCGCAACCGATGGACCGGCTGTTGTGTGGCGATGTTGGGTTCGGCAAAACAGAGGTTGCCATGCGCGCCGCCTTCAAAGCAGTCGAAAGTGGCTATCAAGTCGGCATCCTCGTCCCCACGACCGTGCTGGCGGAACAGCATTTCAAGAACTTCAAGGAACGGATGAGTGAATTTCCGCTTGAGATCGCCAAACTCAGTCGATTTTGTACGGCGAAGGAAACCAAGGAAACCGTCGCACGACTCGCCAAGGGTAAAGTCGATATTGTGATTGGTACGCATCGCCTCGTATCCAAAGACGTTAAATTTTTCAACCTCGGCTTGGTCATTATTGATGAAGAACAACGCTTCGGCGTGGAACACAAAGAGCGATTGAAGAAATTTCGTAGCACGGTGGATCTGCTAACCATGTCTGCTACACCGATTCCGCGAACGCTGCACATGTCGCTGGTGGGGGTGCGGGATATTTCCAATTTGGAAACGCCGCCCGAAGAACGCTCTCCCGTGGAAACGAAAGTGCTCCGTTATAATAACGAGATTATCCGCACGGCCATTTTGCGGGAACTCAATCGCGGTGGTCAAATTTTCTTTGTTCATAATCGAGTCAACGATATCGAAATCGTGCGTCAGAGATTAATGTCATTGGTGCCCGAAGCATCGTTCATCGTTGGTCACGGCCAAATGCCCGAAGGTGAACTGGAAGACGTCATGGTTGATTTCATTGCAGCGAAATACGATGTGCTCATCGCCACAACCATCATCGAGAGCGGCTTGGATATCCCCAATGCCAATACAATTTTCATCAACCATGCTGATCGCTATGGATTGTCAGACTTGCATCAGTTGCGGGGCAGGGTAGGGCGTTTCAAACACAAAGCCTATTGCTATCTACTTCTCGAACCCCACAAACACTTGAATCCCACAGCCGCCAAGCGACTCCAAGCCATTGAGACGTTTTCCGAAATGGG
>JANNWZ010000029.1:0-17310 GCA_031409295.1 Mariniblastus sp. | reverse complement strand
ATCGCGGATAATTGAAATGTAGGGAACATTTCGCAAAGTGACTGGAACAATCGTGTGCGGGGTTCGGTCGCCAATGACACGGGCACCGGGTTTAGCAGCCTGGACCATGGATTCCCGGATCATGTTCTCGAAATTGCGCCGGACCGATTCTTGATAAATCGGATCGCGAAAGAGTGGTTCCGTTTGCAATTGATGGTTAAACCGAGCGACGACCTCCTGCCAATGAAACTCACCGATACAACTGATCTCCGGATGACTGTTGAGGAGACTACCCAACCAGTTGGTACCGGATTTCATGAATCCCCGCAGACAAAAAAATCGTGGGTCAGGCATCTGTGTTAGGGCAAGAGCAAGCAAACGGGAAACTCATCATTTTGCTCGTTCGGACGCGTTCGTCAATCCGTCGAAAAAAACAGTCCATTTTCAAATTCGGCGAATTGACGCCAATGATCGGTCAAATTTGCCGTGACATCGACTGGTTCGTGATCGATGGGATGTTCAAACGACAATCGCCGCGCGTGCAGTGCGATCCACCGTTTGCGCTGATCCATCGTTGGCTCACCAAAAATGGTCGTGGCCCCATACATCGTATCACCTACGATTGGAAAACCACGGGCCGAACATTGAAGTCGAATTTGATGTGTGCGACCCGTCTCCAGTTCGATCTCGAGCCAAGTCAACTGATCGCCTCGACCGAGGACCGAATAGTGGAGGATCGCTGTTTTGGCGTCCGGATGATCGGCAGAAACAATTGCCGATTTCGGCTCATCGGGCAGCTTTCGCATTGTATCGGTCATCGTCCCGGCGTCGTCGGTGATTCGACCCTCGACGACAGCCCAATACGTCTTGTTGACGGATCGGTCTTGCAGTTGTTGAGAAATTCGTTGTGCCGCGCGCACGTTTTTGACTACGACCAGCACGCCGGAGACGGGGCGATCGAGTCGATGCGGAACGCCTAGATAAACGTTTCCCGGTTTGTTCTCACGAGATTTCAAATACGCTTTCGTGCGCCATTCCAGACTGTCGATTCCAGGCGGGCCTTGTGTCAACAGACCACCGGGTTTGTTCAGCACCATCACCGCACCTCGCTCCAGCAAGATCTCCGGTGGTGGTAGGTTGTTCGGAATCATCGTCGGACTCAAGGTAACTCAACAAGGTTGGCGAATCGCGTCGCAAAGAAATCGCATATAAGGCAGCGCAAGCTTGGCACGGTTGATAAACAAATCGATCAAAGCCGGCGTCGAAATCTCACGCGGTGATAATGGTGCCGCGATAAAATGATCTTTCCGCTTAAGATCATCAATCAGCGCATGGGAATTGTCAAAACCCTGAGGTGGGCGTTTCAGACTCTCACCGTGAAACTCAAATGTTTCCCCGAACGGTTTTCTGTTTTTAAGTCGAGTCCAACGCGATTGGTCATCATCGATCAATTCACGAATCTGTTTTTGAACCGAAACCTCGGGGTTCCAAATACCAGCTCCCATAAAAATCGAATCTTCATCGAGATGGAAGTAAAACCCCGGGGCATGCGCGTCTTTCCCCGCCTCATGCCGAAAATGGATTCCCAAATTCGTTTTGTAGGGAGTTTTGTCTTTGGAGAACCGCGTATCGCGGTAGATTCGCATTATCGAGCCACCGGATTTCTTGGAGACGGCCAGGAAATGCGGCGAAACTTTGCGAAGCGGTTTCTGCAGCGCAGCGACAAATTCGAGCGCTGGCTCCAGAACCGCTCCCTCATACCGAGATTTGTTCATGGCAAACCAATCGCGATTGTTATTTACCCGAAGTTCGCCAAAAAAATCTAATGCTTGAGCAGAAAATCCGGTAAACATTGGTTATCATCAAAATCGAATCAGGTATGCAACAAAGTGCGAATTGTGTGCTGGAACTTGATTTTTGGCAACCCGTCCTCATTTTTTTGTGGTGATAGGTGGATTCGTTCCCTTTTGACAGGTGGGCTCTCATGTCATCAAGCTGGTTCAATTTTACGTTGGGTGCGGGGCTGATCTGGACTCTGACTTTAGTTACAAACCACACGGGCGTGCACGCACAGGATCGGGTAACGGGTCGCGCGTTTGCTACGCGCAGCGAGGTTATCGCCCAACATGGCATGGCGGCGACAAGCCAGCCATTGGCGACGCAAGTCGCTCTCGACATTCTCAAGCGAGGTGGATCGGCGGTCGATGCCGCCATCGCGGCCAACGCGGCTTTGGGTTTGATGGAGCCGACCGGCAACGGAATTGGTGGCGATCTATTTGCCATCGTTTGGATCAACTCCGAACAAAAACTATATGGCTTGAATGCCAGTGGTCGTTCGCCAGCGAGCCTGACCATCGAAAAATTGAAACTGGAAATTGGCAACGGCACGACGATACCACCGCTGGGACCATTACCAGTGTCGGTACCTGGTTGTGTGGATGGGTGGTTCGAACTCCATGGCAAGTTCGGAAAATTACCGATGACCGACGTCTTAGCTCCGGCGATCGGATACGCTCGCGATGGTTTCCCGGTTTCGGAATTGATCGCGTTCTATTGGGGCCGGAGCAGCGGACTGGCGCGCTATCCGGGATTCAAAGAAACGTATCTACCCAACGGCCGGGCGCCTCAGACCGGAGAGATTTTCAAGAATCCGAATTTGGCCCACACGTTGGAAAAGATTTCGGCGGGCGGCCGAGACGTTTTTTATACCGGCGAAATGGCACATACGATCGCCGATTACATGCATCGACACGGTGGCTATTTGTCGTACGAGGATTTAGCAAACCATCGGTCCGAATGGGTTGAGCCGGTATCGGTTGATTATCGAGGATTCAAAGTCTGGGAGTTGCCTCCCAATGGTCAAGGAATCGCTGCCCTGCAAATGTTGAATCTGTTGAGTGGGTTTGATATTGCTGCTATGGGTTTCGGCAGTGCTGATTACGTGCATCATTTTGTGGAAGCAAAAAAACTAGCCTTCGAAGATCGGGCGAAATATTATGCGGATCCGGCTTTCAACCAGATTCCCGTGGCTGAGTTGATTTCAGCAAACTATGCCGATTCACGTCGCAAGTTGATTCAACGCCGCGCCGCGATGAGTTATCCAGCGGGAGATCCCAAGCTCGAAGCAGGCGATACGATTTACTTGACCGTCGCGGACTCGGATCGCAACATGGTATCATTGATCCAAAGTAATTACCGAGGCATGGGATCGGGAATGTGTCCCGATGGATTGGGTTTTTGCTTGCAGGATCGGGGTGAGCTCTTTCATTTGGAGCCCGGGCATTTCAATTCCTACGAGCCGGGCAAACGTCCGTTCCATACGATCATTCCGGCGTTTGTCACCAAGGACGGCAAACCGTTTCTGAGTTTCGGCGTCATGGGCGGCGCAACTCAACCACAAGGTCATGTGCAGATCGTAGTCAACATGGTGGACTTCGGAATGAACGTGCAGGAAGCCGGAGACGCACCCCGGATTTTGCACAATGGGTCTTCCGAACCAACCGGCGAGACCATGACTAACGGGGGACAGTTGCTACTTGAATCGGGTTATCAATACGAAGTGATTCGTGAGTTAATGGATCGCGGCCACTCGATTGGCTTCAATCGGGGCGAATTCGGTGGCTATCAGGGTATCCAATACGATTCTCGCAACGACGTGTTTCGCGGCGCCTCGGAATCCCGTAAAGATGGCCAAGCCGCCGGATATTGAGCCTGGGAATATACGACTATTTCGCGGAATCAATTTGAGTGTTGTCTCGAACTTTGCCCAGCAACCGAAAGGCAGCCAAAAGATTGTCTCGCAACAGGACTTTGTTCGGCTTAATGTGACCGAGAAAAATCGTGGCGTCATCATCGAGCAGGTTTTGCGCCGACATGGCTCGAATATTCGCACACAGGAAGGGAATAACTTCCGGTGCCTGCGGTTGCTGCATTTGGTTCAGCAACTTCAACAATCCAGAAATTCCCAACTGATTCCCGCTCTCATCAACCGCTTCAATAAACGCATCACTGTATAACATGAACAGGTCACCCGGTTGCGTCGAAATACTGCGGCCGCTATAAGTCGCGTTGTCGACAATTCCCAATGGCAAATTGCCGATTTGGTCGTCGGGTAACTCCTGTGGGTCCAGATGAACCCATATTTTTTTTGCTGCCCGATAGTAAATAGGATAGGGATGACCTGCCAAACCAAAAGTAAAATTGCGATTGGGCTCAAAATACGTTGCCACCACCGCCGTCGCAAAGCAACCATCTTCGGCGACTTTACCGAACTCGCGATTCATATCTTCGATAAAATGCGATTGGCTAATCGTGTTCACGTTTTCGCGCAACAAATCTCGCAAAGTAATCGCCAGTTTGGAAGCTGATTCACCGTGTCCGCTGACGTCCGCTAACAAGAGTCGCGTGATTCTTCCTGAAGCACAGGACGTGCAGTAATAGATATCGCCACCCCCAGTTTTACTTGCCTGAAAGGGGGCGCTGAAAACATACAAGTCTAAGCCAGGTGCTTCAAAGCTCTTGTCGACGGCTCGATTTCCACCCCAGATTTCCATGCATTGCATGCGCTGGATAGGCATATTTTTTGAAGTTGTACTCATGCTTCCATGATACACGTATTTTGCCGACGACGGGATTTCAAATCAAATCAAAACCTCAACTCATTGGTGCGTCATTTCATTATCGTTGCTATTCAGGCTCTTTTTTTCGATACACGGCGATCAGTCGGACATCACTGGGCTGATAGGCGGAACGCAGAAATTCAGTGATAATTGTTACAATCGAAAGTCCCGTCGGACGGGAGACTTGAGTTATTTGCTAGAAATTGAGAACTGATTGGACTGCCATGCCTTTTTTTACGGAGCCTCTGATAGCGCCATTCACTCCCTTGGCGGATGTTTCATCCGAGAATGCAAACACCGCAATGATTACCAATGACGCGGTGATTTTTGGGATCCTGATGACTCTGTTGGCACTGATCTTCTGGAGCGCGAATAGTCAGTTTCAAATCTTGAAATCTTTTTACAAGATATTTCCGATGCTGTTGCTGTGCTATTTTTTGCCCAGTTTGCTGACGTTTTTCGGGGTCGTCGATCCCAACAAGACGCAACTTTACAGCATGGCGTCACGATTCTTGTTGCCGGCCAGCTTGGTTTTGCTGACGATCAGCATTGATTTGAAAGAAATTGTCGGACTGGGACCAAAAGCACTGATTATGTTCCTGGTCGGTAGTCTGGGTGTGGTCTTGGGTGGCCCGTTTGCCATTTTAGTGGTCGGATTTTTTGACCCACAGTTAGTCGGTGGATCCGGCCCGGATGCCGTGTGGCGTGGATTGTCGACCGTGGCTGGAAGTTGGATTGGTGGCGGTGCCAATCAAGTGGCCCTAAAAGAAATTTTCTTGCCGTCCAACGACTTGTTTAGTGTGATGATCGCGGTCGATGTCATCGTGGCTGAAATCTGGATGTTGTTTTTGTTGTTGGGCGTTGCCAACGCCGACGCCATCGATCGGTTCTTCAAAGCGGATACTTCGGCGGTGGAACGCCTGAAACTAAAGATGGACCAATTCTCGCAAAACTCGGCGAGAATTCCCAAGACTCATGAGCTATTTGCCATCGGCGGAGTTGCGTTTGGTTCGACGGCGGCCTGCCATTGGGCGGCGGATTGGCTCGCGCCTTGGTTCACGGTGAACTACCCCAGTCTGAAGCAGTTCAGTCTACATTCAGATTTTTTCTGGATGATCGTCTTGGTTACAATCGTGGGGATTGCGATGTCCTTTACGCGATTGAAAAACCTTGAAGGAGCTGGTGCCTCGAAAATTGGGACAGTCTTTATTTATATTTTGGTCGCAACCATTGGCTTGAAAATGGACATTCGAGCGTTAGCCGAACACCCCGGTTTGTTTGTCGTGGGAGGAATTTGGATGTCGTTCCATGTGGGATTAATGGTTGTCGCGGCATGGCTGATTCGGGCGCCCTATTTCTTTTTAGCGGTGGGAAGTAAAGCGAACATCGGCGGCGCAGCCAGTGCGCCAGTTGTGGCGGCCGCGTTCCACCCGTCATTGGCCCCGGTCGGTGTGCTGTTGGCCGTGCTCGGATATGCACTGGGAACCTATGGCGGTTGGTTAAGTGCGTTGATGATGCAAGCCGTGTCGCCGAATTGAGTCGACCCAACAATCTGTGGTGAAGATGCTTCTATGCAATTAATTCTCGAATGATGCGCGCGGGTTCGACGCCAGTTAATTTCTGGTCAAGTCCTTGATGTTTGTAAATTAACCGCTCGTGATCAAATCCAAGTAAATGCAACACCGTGGCATGAAAGTCGCGTATATGGATGGGGTCCTTCACGATGTTATAGGAGAAATCGTCGGTCTCGCCATAAATCGCTCCGCCTTTGGCCCCGCCACCGGCCATCCACATCGTAAAACAACGGGGATGATGATCGCGTCCGTAATTGGTTTCGGAAAGGCCGCCCTGTGAGTAAATTGTCCGACCGAACTCGCCACCCCAAATCACCAGCGTGTCGTCCAGCATGCCTCGTAGTTTGAGATCTTCGAGCAATCCATAACAGGCTTGGTCGACATCTTTGCATTGGCTGGGCATGCGCCCATTCACGTTACCATGATGATCCCAATTGTTGTGATAGATCTGTACGAATCGGACTCCGCGTTCGGACAGTCGCCGCGCCATCAACGCCGTGTTGGCAAATGTCCCCGGTCGTTTGGCAGCGTCGCCATACAATTCAAACGTTGATTCTGGTTCACTGGCCAAGTCGGTCAACTCTGGCACGCTCGCTTGCATCCGAAACGCCATTTCGTATTGTCGAATTCGCGTGTGAGTCTCCGGATCACCCAGCGCCGCGTAATTGAGTTCATTCAGTCGATTAATTCCCTGAATGGAGCGCTGACGAATCGCCGAGGGCACTCCAGGCGGATTGTTGATGTACAGGATCGGATCCCCTTGGCTGCGTAACGAGACGCCGGCGTGTTCACCGGGAAGGTAGCCACTGCTCCACAACCGCGAAGAAATCGCTTGTTCTTGTTCTCGATTGCTGGGGATCGCAACCAGAACTACAAATGCCGGCAGGTCTTTGTTCAACGAGCCCAATCCATAGGAAGCCCACGAACCCAAACATGCGCGCCCGGTGACCTGGTTTCCCGTCTGCATGGCCGTGATCGCCGGCTCATGATTGATTGCTTCGGTATGCAAACTTCTCATCCAGCAGATTTCGTCGGTCTTTTTTGCAAGCCAGGGCAACATTTCGCTGTTGATCCACATACCGCATTCGCCCTCCCGGGTGAATTTGAATTTCGTGGGTGCGACCGGAAACCGAGTTTGCCCGCTGGTCATGGTAGTCAACCGTTGTCCCTGGCGAATCGAATCGGGAAGATCTTTGTCATACCAATCCTTCATGCCGGGTTTGTAATCAAAGAGATCGATTTGCGAGGGGCCACCAACCATATGCAAATAGATCACCCGTTTGGCGCGTGGAACCAAACTTAAGACGGCGTCGTCTGGCAGCGCCGCGTGGGCCAGCGACTCCGACAACAGCAAACTCGACAAGGCCGCTCCACCGAGTAAGTGGGAACTTCGAGCAAAAAAATTTCGACGAGTTAATTGAGGATCCATCGGGTTGATTTCCTACTTGTTAATGGTTTCATCGAGATTGAAGAGTTGGTTGCAGACCATCGTCCAAGCTGCCAGCTCGGACGGTTCAAGTTTGTCTGAAGAAACCGAACTACCGACTTTGATCAGTTCATTCGCATCGGCAGGATGCTCGCGATAATGGGCCAAATACGCGGCCAAGTCCGCCAGAACCAAATCGCTTTCCACCGAGGTCAACGATCGATTCAAGACCCGTTGAGCAATGATTTCCAACGCGTGCAAATCATCGCCGCGCTCCGCGAGTAGCGCGGTTTCCGCGAGCATGCGCGCCGATTCCACAAACAAGGGATCATTGAGTACCACCAGCGCCTGTAACGGTGTGTTGGTTCGTTCCCGTTTGACGGAACAGACTTCCCGACTGGGCGCATTAAAAATATCCATGTTCGGCGGCGGAGCCATGCGTTTCCAAAACGAATACAAGGTCCGACGATACAAATTCTCACCCGTGTCCTGTTCGTATTTTCGCGTATTGCCTTCCGGCAGGCCGACGACATCCCAGATATTTTCGGGTTGATACGGCTTGACCCCGGGTCCATACATTTTTGCCGATAGCAATCCGCTCGCTTGCAACGCCAGATCGCGAATCATCTCCGCGTCCATGCGAAATCTCGGGCCGCGCGAAAACCAGGTATTAGATCGATCCAACTCCAGTTTTTCCGCCGTCACAGCTGCGGCCTGCCGGTAGGTGGCACTGGTGAAAATCATTTTATGAAATCGTTTCACATCCCAGCCGTGCTCCCGGAAATCTACCGCCAGCCAATCCAGGAGTTCCGGGTGACTGGGCGCACTCCCCATCACACCAAAATCTTCTGCCGTCGTCACCAATCCCTGACCAAAAATGTGTTGCCAAAAGCGATTAACCGTGACCCTCGCAGTGAGCGGATTATGTGAATCCACTACCCAATGCGCCAGTCCCAATCGGTTGTTGGGCTGGCCGATGGGCAGCGGATGCAATGCGGCCGGTGTAGCGGCGTGGACTTGCTCACCTTTCTTGTCGTACTCGCCGCGTATCAAAATGTCTGCCAAGGGTTCCGAATCGGCACGCTCCTGTTGGATATGTGTGATCGGGCTGCGATTCTTGATCGCGGCATACTCGGCCTCGAGCGTGCTGATCTGAACTACCAGTTCCGGGTAAAGTTGATCGATGGATTGCAAATAAAATTCGAATACGGACTGCTTCTGCTCGGGAGTTCGTTGCGGTTCAGGCAGCGTTAGATACGCCGACAATAGTCCGACCTTTGCGATCGCCGCGACCTCTTCCACAGTCAAAGCCCGATCGTAAAGTCGCAACTCCTGGATCATGCCACCGGAAAAAATCTGCTGTTCGCTCCGCTGGCCAATGCGTGTCGGCGTGGCCGTCTTGATCGATGCATCGGGTTTGATTGTCTGATTTTCTACCTGCAACGACTCAGCTTTTCCATCAACAAAGATCTTGATTCCCTCCGGTTTTCGCGATCCATCATATGTCACAAACAGATGTTGCCATTGATTCTCGTGTTGGGCATCACCGCGTGTCTTAACTTTCAGCGCATTGTCGGGCCAGTGATCGACCAAGTGAACTGCGAAGGAACCACCAATTTTCAACAAATCCCAACCACGGTGTGCTGTCTGATCATCCATTCGCGCAATGATGGCACCATTGGTCTGGCGATTGGCGGAATTGACCCACGCGCCATAGCTAAAACTCTGATCGAGATCCCAGTCGCCCGGCTCGCCGACAATAAAGGTACTGTCTTGGTTCATCATTGGTGCGGGCCCGAATTTTCCTTCCGGATGCCATTGTGATTTACCAACGACGGAAAATGTGGCGGGGCCAGACCCCTGATTACTAACTTGATCGCCAGTTCCTTCGTTCAATTTCGCGTGAACCGCTAATCCCTCGCTGGAAATTTCTGAATTGACATTCTCGATAGTCAATCCGGTGAGCCACGTTTCAAATTGTTCTTTCGCGGAAATCTTGTGTTCCTCCAGCGCCGACTTAGCCGCCGCAATCTCGTTCGGTAAATGGTCCCACCGGGGCAAGTCCATTTCTGACGGCAGAACCAAAATCGATGCACTTCCGTCCTTTGAGTTTCCGTCCAAGCCGGATTGACTCGTATTTCTAAAAAACGCGGCTAACGAATAGTAGTCTTTCATTGAGAGCGGATCGAATTTGTGGTCATGACACTGACAACAGTTGGTGGTTAATCCCAGAAAAACCCAACCAAATGTCTGAACCCGATCGGTGGCGTACAAAGCCAAATTTTCTTCTTCGATCGTGCCGCCTTCGTTCGTCGTAATGTTGCAGCGTTGAAAGCCAGTCGCAATCAATTGGTCCTTCGTCGGATTTGGTAACAAGTCCCCGGCCAATTGCTCGATGACAAACTGGTCGAACGGTTGATTGGAATTGAACGATCGAATCACCCAATCGCGATAGGGCCACATTTCGCGGTAGTTGTCGAAATGCATCCCATGTGTATCAGCATACCGAGCCGCATCCAGCCAATACCGCCCGCGATGTTCACCCCAGCTCGGGAGCGACATCAACCGGTCGATCCAATTCTCCAAAGCGATTGCTGGCTGCTGTCTGAATTCCGTTTCAAAAGTCAACGTATCCGCTGGCGAGGGGGGTAGTCCGGTAATATCCAAATGCAAGCGTCGAAAAAGTGTGCGCGGATCCGCCGCTGGAGCCGGGGTCAATCCTCGATTCTCCAACTCCTGGAAAACAAACTTGTCGATCGGATTGCCGGACCAAGTTTCATCCGTTACTTCAGGTGGCGCCGGCTTTGACGGAGCGAGCAGGGCCCAATGTGGTTGATAGTTGGCTTCTTGAATGATCCACTGCTGGAGTCGGTTTTTTTCCTCGGCGCTCAGCGATTTTTTGCTTTCTGGTGGCGGCATGACTTGCTCGAGATCATCGGAGAAGATCCGTTCGATCAAGGTGCTGTCATGCGGCTTGCCTGGCACAATCGCGCCATTGCCAATTGCGTCGTCGCGCCGATCCAATCGCAAATCTGCTTGCCTTGCCGCGCTATCAGCCCCATGACAAGCGAAACAATACTCTGCCAATAGCGGACGGATATCACGGTTGTATTGGAGTGGCTCGTCAGCCAAAACCCTCGAAAGTTCAAGCGCAAAAAAAATCAATCCAAGGGTCAATGCCAACCCGGTAAAGTACGCCCAGCGTCGAACGGTCAATTGACAGCGGCGGTTTTCAGTTATCATCAAATCTTCGCCTTGAATTGGATTCATAGTGACACTCAATTGTAGACCGAAAGGGTTCAAAAATCAGGCCCTGGTAAAACGCTAATAAATGGTACTTTAGAGTTGAAGTGCTGTGAAAGCGAAACTCGCTCGATCGCCGTGGCGTTCTACCGAAAGACGATATTCATTTAAGTCGAGTGGATGATCCAGCACGAGTCGTGGGATTCCATACCAATATGTGGATAGTAGCTTCGCGCTGCGGGGGCGGCCAACAAGATCAACACCGTTGATTGACCAGCGTGCTGATGTGTTTCTTCAATTAACCGTTTGCCAATTCCCTGACCTTGGAAAGCCTGATCGACTGCCAAATCCGAAAGATAAGTGCAAAACGCGAAATCCGTAATGGACCTCGAAACGCCGACCAAAAGTCCGTCGCCAGTCCGAGCCGCCACAATGACGTCGGCATGGCGAAGCATGGATTCGATGCGCGGCAGGTCGTCGACGGGGCGTCGTTCGGCCAACGTCGAACGACGCAACACGTCCACGAATTCGGCAGCGGACAAATCTGGTTCAAGGGCATAGCGGAAAAGCATTTGGTTTTCAATTTTCCGTTTTCAGTTGAAAAGAAGACGTTCCTACTCGCCAAATTTGGCGCGGATTTTTTCGACGATTTTTTGAATTTCGCGACGTTGTTGCGCCGTCTGACTAATCTCGATTGCCCGATTCTCGGCCAGTCGGGCCTGACGAAGGCGATTGGTTTCGCGCATGATCAGCGATTTGTGCAACAACGCTTCCGCTCGCAGATCGACCGGTTGTTTGTTATCATCGGCGAAATTATCCAACGTCTGCAAAGCCTCACTTTCCAGCTTCAACGCGAATTGCGCATCGGCCTTGGCACTTACCAATTCAATCAGGATATCGGGATCGTTACTGGCCGCCTTGATCGCGACGTCATAGGCTTCGATGGCGGCAGTCGATTCGTTGCGGGAATCGAGAATTTCCCCTTTGGCTTTCAACAAATGAAGACTACTTCCATTTTCCTTCAAGGATTTTTCCAACAACACCCAAGCGGCATCGAAGCGTTTCGAACCAATCATCAAGTAAATTTTCTTAACGAGTAACCGCTCCCGCGTTTCCGCGGTGGGACCTTCCATCGCGATCATCTCATCGAGCAGTGCATCGCTCGCGGCCAAGTTGTCGAGTTGCCGAACGAGATTCAATTTGATCTGCAGGACTTCCAGTTTTTCCTGGGCTGGGAACTCCATTTCCTTGAGCACCTCGTCAATGAACTCAATCGCGCGTTGCGGTTTTTCCAATCGCGAAATCAACATCACATCCGTCATGATGACTTTGCGTGTTTCAGCTTCTTCGGCCGAATTCCATTTGGTTCGCAGGCCCAAAGAATCCTCTTTGTCCAACTCGACAATTTCGGCAACGATTTCTGGATAATACAGCGACACGATCTCCTCGCGAATTTCACCCAAAGCTTCGTCAAGCAATTTAGCGCGCTCGAGCCCAGTCTGTTTCTCGGCAAGTTTTAGTTTTTCGTCTCGATTGATCCGCAATTGCCGGCTTTCCTCGAGCATGCCCAAATAGTTTTGAAAACCTCCCTCTTCAAAACCGGCAATCGCGTAGGGCTTAGCAGTTTGATCTACCAAAAAAATTGTCGGAAATGCATCCACGCCAAATTTCTCAGACCATTGCTTATTTTGTTGAGCGATGGTCTCGTCTTGAGGTGTGGAGCGAGGAAAATCCAGCTTGACCAACACAAAGTGTTTGGTGATTTCAACTTTGAATTCGGCTTGTGAGAGCACATCCTCTTCCAATTTTTTGCAGGGTGGGCACCAGTCGGAACCGGTGAACAAAAGCAGCAAGTCCTTGTTATCTTTTTTCGCGGTTTCAAACGCCGCCGCGACGTCTTCGGTCCAATCATCTTCTCCGAACGGAAAGACGGTGCAAATCGAAAAACAAGTTGGGGAAAGCAAACCGCAAATCACCAACCAAACCAGCGAGCTGGTGATCGCACGCGTCAGTAAATGCATAGGTCTGCCTGTTTGAATTGAAGTTGGGCCGCGGTTGATGGCAAGTCAATAGTTTAAACGGAATTCAAGTTAATCCGAGTGTAGGTGACCCGATTTGCGTAAACAATTCGACGGTTTATCAAGTTGCTGAAAGACCCACAATTCTTACTGGTGATAACGCAGCATAAAGTCATTTGCGTTAAGATTCTAACGCCGCCAAATTTTTTTCCAAAAAATCACTCTTGGAAACGGCCACGATTGCTCGCCAGCTCAGCTTTTGAATAGGCCTCAATTTCAAACGGATTCTCGCGGTACCAATCGCGTTTCAACAACCTCAAATAGGCCGAGCAAGCCAAATAGGCGGGCAAAAACAACGGCCCCCAACGTTCATACTGTTGCACATGGATCTGTTCATGATCACGGCAAATCGCTAACGCCTCGGCCGACTTTCCGATAATTGTATGTCCCAAAGTCATGGCTAAAACTCCGTCGGGAGGTATCCGCTCGAGTATCCAGGAAACAAATCCCCCATAAAATTCCAAGCAATTCCGGCGGACTTGGACTCGCCCACCCGTCGCCAAACCAGACATTCCTACCAACAATCCGATCAAAGAATTGGGTGAGACCCACAACAATATTAGCGCTTGGTGCAGCGATTTCATACAATCGAACTAACCCGTTTTCTTTCCGTAACACGACTGCATCACTATAATCCTGGTAGCAAAACAGTCGTCCCATGACAAACTTGAATCTGACAGCATGTCGCTAAATCCTTGCCCTGACAAGATTTAGGCTCGATACAATTTCTGTCAAAATGAATAATATAGAATATCTGGTTAATTTGCCGATATCCAAAACAACGTGTTTGATTGGACGATCTAACTTAGCTGAACAACGGGATTGTACTTGATTTTTTGAACCGGTGGCCGATGGAAGGCCACGACTCTTTTAGAATCGGAAGCCGAGTGAACGCTGCCCCACCGATTGTCAACCGCTTACCCAAGCGACGTGCGGAACGACTTCTCGCGATCGCGTTGATCGGTTTCCTGTTGCCAGCCCTTGGTTCTGTCTGTCGCGCCCACGATTTCGCCGACTTGCAGCGACTTAAAGAGATTGAGCAAAAGGTCAGTTCCGTAGTTTCTCGAAACATCGGCACCTGTGTTGCCGTTACCGATGGAGTGGGATTTGGTAGCGGAGTGATTGTCAGTGCGGATGGACTCGTGTTGACGGCGGGTCACGTAATGACTGGCGACGGTCCGTTTGAGATTATTCTGCCCACTGGTCGCACCGTCAAAGCGAAACCACTGGGTAAGAATCTCGATGTTGATACGGGCATGATCCAAATTACGGAACCCGGTCCTTGGCCGTTTGTGGAATTGGCGAAATTGGATCGTGCCGGAAGCACAGGTGATCCACTCCTGGGTCAGTGGCTGGTATCGTTGGGACATTCAGGTGGTTGGGAACTGGGGCGACTGCCTCCCGTTCGCACCGGGCGAGTTATTTCGCGTAAGCGTCATCAGATAACTACGGACGCGGTGTTAATTGGCGGCGATTCCGGTGGTCCACTATTCGATCTCGACGGACGCCTGGTGGCGATTCACAGTTCGATTGGGGATTCGGTAGCCGAAAATCGCCACGTTACCGTCGACATTTTCGAACGTGACTGGGATCAACTATTAGCGGGCAAAACGTGGGGTAGTTTGCCGGAACTGAATGAACCTGGTACCAAACAACGCCCTGGAAAGATCGGCATCACGGTCGATCGCACAGCTCCAAACGCTTTGGTCAAGTCGGTCAATGAGGGCTCACCCGCGGCAGAGGCAGGAATTCGACCTGGCGACGTTGTCGTGCGTTTTAATCGAATTCAGGTCAAAGATGGAAGCGCTTTGATCGACCTGATCAAATCCTTGAATGCTGGCGACGTTTTTCCGATGACAATTTCCAGAAACGGCAAAAATATCCGTTTTGAAATTCAGTTGAAGTAAAATTTTTGGGGTCTTTCGCATGGGACGCGGCATAAAATTTTTCGCTCTGTTTATTCTGACCATCCACGTTGGGTGGTCGATATCCCAAGCGCAGCTCCCGCAGGACGTCCGCGACGTTTTCGAACGACTGATTGAAGATCTCGACGACGACTTGGCAAAAAGCTTCCAGGACGCCGTCAAGAAGAATTCTGCGACTGTCGAGTTTACACCGCAACAGTTTCGACGCTTTCGAGACGATCCGATTAATCCTTTTGATGGACTCGACGGAATTACAGCGATCGATGGTGGTGGCAACATCGCCCTCAAATTTGAATTACCCAGTTTGCGTGGACGTTCGTTCCATCCGCTAGAACGTCAACACGAAGGCCAACGTGAATTGCTTAGGCCTGTTGTCGGATCCGCCTCCGCAAGTACCGTCGGCATCTTCAATTCCGATAAACAATTGGCCTTGGGAGTCGTGATCGATGCCCAGGGTTTGATCATTAGCAAAGCGAGTGAAGTCGAAACCGAAGAGAAGATTTTTTGTCGGTTCGCCAACGGTCGTCAATCGCCGGCCAAGGTGGTACGCGTCGATAAACGGAATGACATCGTCTTGATTTCAGTCGACGTCCTCGAATCGGGTTTGTTGCAACCGATTCGTTGGTCAACGGCACAACCGTTACTGGGCTCATTTGTCCTCAGCCCTGGTTACGACGGAAGCGTGATGGCGCTGGGAACCTACAGCTCTAACGTTCGTTCCACTGTTTCGGGTGAACAAGCATTTCTCGGCGTTCAACCTCAAACCACGCCGCGCGGTGTTTTAATATCTGACGTGAAACCAGGTACTGCGTCCTACAACGCGGGATTGCGAAATGGCGATGTAATTGTTCGGCTGGGCGATCAGCCGGTAAAGGACGTGTCGAATCTGGTGCATCAGATTCGCAGCAAGCGTCCGGGGGATCGAATTGAGATCGAGTATTTGCGCGGTGATGCGACAGCCACAACAGTTGCTGAATTGGCTGGGCAAAGGCTATCCGGCGAACGCGCGGCTCGGTTCAAAATGATGAATCGACTGGGCACGATTCCCAGTCGCCGCGCCGATGGCTTTCCAGCCGTGTTTCAACACGATACCCCGTTGTTTCCTGAACAATGCGGTGGACCAATCGTCGATCTTGACGGCAACGTGTTAGGCCTGAACATCGCTCGCAATGGTCGGGCAGCCAGCTATGCGATTCCGAGCAATCATTTGCAAAATGTGATTGACAAATTGACTGCGGATAGCCTAGCCAAACTGAATTCGGACTCTGTCCAGAACTAGTCTGCCATTGGCTCCATCTGGGCAATTACATCGACCTGATCGCTGACACAATTGCTTGAGCAGTAATTCCGAAATGCTCGTACAAGACGTTATCCGGTGCCGACGCTCCGAATCCGTTCATGCCGATAAACGTTCCGGCATTTCCCAAGTATTTTTCCCAGCCCATTTTGATGCCGGCCTCGATCGCCACACGTTTCGTCACGGACGCCGGCAGAACGCTCTCACGATAATCGGCCGATTGTTCGTCGAATAACTCCCAACAGGGGAGACTGACCACACGAGCCTTGATATTGGATTTTGTCAGCTCTTCCGCGGCAGTCAAACAGAATTGCAGCTCACTTCCTGTTCCTATCAAAATAACATCCGGTGCGCCGATAGTATCGGACACCACGTAGCCCCCTTTTAACGCTCCTTCGGCCGCACCATATTTGTTACGGTCGAGGGTCGGACAATCCTGTCGCGTCAGCGCCATCACGGTGGGGCGGTGCGAATTTTCCAAAGCCGCGCGATAACAAAAGGCAACTTCATTGGCATCTGCCGGTCGCATCATCAACACTCCGGGGATCGCCCGGCACGCCGCCAAATGTTCAACCGGTTGATGCGTCGGACCATCTTCGCCCAAACCGATCGAATCATGGGTCATGATGTACAACACCGGTTGGTGCATGATTGAGCTCAACCGAATTGACGGCCGGCAATAATCGGTAAACACGAAAAACGTCGCAACGTATGGGCGTAATCCGGACAACGACATTCCGTTACCCGCTGCCGCCATGCCATGTTCGCGAATTCCGAAATGGAAATTTTTTCCACTGTAATCGCGACTACTGAAGTGGCCGGCCCGCGGATCGTCATTATTGGATTTATTGGAGCCGGCCAGGTCGGCGGACCCGCCAATGAAGTTCGGTATCACGGCGGCAACCGCATTGAGTACTTTGCCGGACGAGATTCTCGTCGCCATCCCTTTTGCGTCAGCCGGAAATTTCGGCAACGCCGTCTCCCAGCCGGTCGGCAATTTTCGTGAATTCATCAGCTCCAATTGGGTCGCTTCGTCGGCAAACGTGTATTGATACTCGGCGTATTTTGCGGACCAGCTTGTGAAAGCTGCTTTGCCGCGAGCACCGATACCGGCGGCGAAATGCTGCCTAACCTCTTCCGGCACGGTAAATTTCTCGGCGGTCCAACCG
>JANNWZ010000028.1:0-2775 GCA_031409295.1 Mariniblastus sp. | reverse complement strand
TGCGGGACTTCATTCAAGCAGACATCGCAGGCACCACAATTGTCGATCGGCAGCCGTTCATCAAAATGAGCGGCCAGAGCAACATGTCGACACTGGCTGCTGTGGCAAAAATTGGCCATGTCATTCAAGGCCTTGATCGCCGATTCGCGACCGTCCGGCGACTCGGATTGTTCCAACAAGCGTTTCCAGGACATGAGATCGGCGCTGGAATGGAATAGCCAGCATTCGGCCTCCAGTCCATCGCGGCCCGCGCGACCACTTTCCTGTTGATAGGCCTCCACTGACTTGGGCATGGTGGCATGAATCACAAACCGGACATTCGATTTGTCGATTCCCATGCCGAACGCCACGGTGGCGACGATGATATTTACTTCTTCTTTGAGAAACGCATTTTGATTCTGTTTGCGTTCCTCGGCACTCATACCGGCATGGTAGGGTAGCGCCTTCAAGCCCAGTTCATTCAAAGCGGCTGCAGTGGCATCGACATTTTTCTTGGAAAGGCAATAGATGATGCCCGATTCATGGCGATGTTTTTCCAACACCTCCAGAATCTGTCCCAGTCCGGATTCGCGCTGCCGCACTTGGTAAATCAAGTTCGCCCGATTCATCGAACCGATCAGGGAATTCGGGTTGACCAATCCCAATTGACAAATAATGTCGCGCCGGACAATTTCCGGGGCGGTGGCGGTATAGGCATGCACCGCGACGCCCGGATACTCTTTCTTCAATATCGACAGTCCGCGATATTCCGGGCGGAAGTCGTGTCCCCATTCGCTGACGCAATGCGCTTCGTCGATCGCAAACATCGACAATTTCAGATTGGCCAACAACTCGTGCATTCGCTCCGTCAACAATCGTTCGGGAGCGAGATACAGCAGCTTCAATTCTCCGCTGCGAATTCGATTTAGCACTTCCTGTTCTTCTCGGGCCGAGATCGAGCTGTTCAATACGGAGGCTGAAATGCCACACGCTTGCAAGGCATCGACCTGATCTTTCATCAGCGAGATCAACGGCGACACGACGACCGACAGTCCGGGAAGGCACACAGCAGGCGCTTGAAAACAGAGAGACTTGCCACCTCCCGTCGGGAAAATCACCAACGAATCACGTCCGTCCATCACGGATTGCATGGCGTCCAACTGCAAGGGTCGAAAACTCGAATAGCCCCAATATTTTTCGAGCACTGCCGCAAGTTGTTCAGCGGCGTTGGCGGGCGGACTTGAAGGCACAGATTCCTCATCGGAATGAGTCGAAAGCACAGGGCTAGTTGCCATCGTTGCCTCTACGTGAGTGACAAAATTTCGATTTAGAATTTGTACAAGTGTACATTTTTTCTAAACGTTGACAATCAACTGCCAACTCGCCTAGGGTTAGCCAGATCTATTTCAAACCAAGAAGTTTTCTCAATTCGATAACATCCACCAGATCTTTAGGCCGTCCAGTAGCCTGTTTGTTTTTTAGCAAAGTTACCGGGGAGATGACTTTGACTTCCAAGCCGCCAAATTCAACAATTTGACTGGTCGATTCGACTTCCGCAAACGTGACTCCAGCAATCGAAGTCAATAGGTCGATGCGAAATGGCGACCGTCCCAGCATGATGATTTTTCCATCCACCAGTAACGGAGTTTCAACCGGCGGAAGCGTATCTCCGAAACCAAACTGCATTAAAACAGTCCGCATTCGGGTTTCATTTGTTGCGGATAATTCGACAAAAAAATCGATGTCACCCGTCGCGCGCGGATTGCGGTAAAGGTTGTAGGCGTAGCCCCCAATCATCACGAACTGTACGTTGTTGGCAATCATCAACTCGATAAATTCTCTGAAGTCGTCCGGCAGCTGCATAATAGGGTGCCATGATTACCATAAAGGCTTGGAAACGGTCGGTCATAGAAAGCTGGTTGTCGTCCTGTTGACTAAGCAATTCAGCATCTTGATGACTGTCGGATTGTCGAAATAGTTTTTCCATTATTGAGAAGATCCGGCTGGCTAATTGGAGTCATCATCATTGGTGACAGTCAAATCCTGATCGGCCAGTGCCATATTGAAATAGCCAATCATCATTTCATCCCAGGTCTGATCGCCCCAGCGGATGGTCTTTTTGGGGTTGGGGTTGGCAAAATTGTTTTCTGAATTGTCAAAATGTGCGACGCACTCGATGACTGTTCCGGCTGGCATCAATTTGGGTTCGTTGAATTCATAGCCGTTCTGCCAATTGAAATCGAATCGCGGGACGTCGAGGAGAATTTCTGATTTGCCATCAGGATAATTCGCGGTGTAACGAAAGGATTTTCCGCGGAGATGCATATGGGGAAACAGCGACAGGACTAAGGCATTTTTTCGAATCCGAAATTCTGCTTTGACCTCATGATTGTCGGCACCCGGCGGAATTCGAAATTCGGTGTTGGCGATTTCACGAGTGCCGACAACTTTTTTGACTTGCGCGGGATCGATGAATTTGAATCCTACCGAGCTGACATCGGTTTGGGCAGTTCCGTTGGGAGTGTAGTGCATTTGAAACAGCAATTTGGAACCGGATGGAACCAATTTGGCATATCCGGTTGGCAAGATCAGCGGAGGAGAACCAGGTGCCGTGGCCGTAATCCATTCGGATTCGACTTGACCGTGAGCAGGCTTTTGTTCCTCGTCATGAATCGCGACGATGATGTGATGGACGACGGCGTGATTTCCGATCCGGCATTCGGCGGCCTGAATCCATTTGTCTTCGGTGAAGCCAGGATCAACGACAAAGTACTGATACTCGATCACGCCTGTGGC
>JANNWZ010000027.1:0-4349 GCA_031409295.1 Mariniblastus sp. | reverse complement strand
GTTGATTATTTCCAGTCTCTCCTGGACGGTGATGACCTTTGTTGACCGGATGATGTTGCGGTGGGTCAGTGGCGATGCGATGTCGGCGGCGTTTCAAGGAAATGTGGTCTGGTTTTCTTTTCTGTGTCTGCCGCTGGGAATTTGTTCCTACGCCAATACGTTTGTCTCGCAGTACCATGGCGACGGACAGTTTAAGAAAATCGGCAGCGCGGTTTGGCAAGCGATCTGGTTGGCGGCGCTGTTCATTCCAGTGACCGCCTTGGGAGTTCCCTTGGCCCCTATAATCTTTGCGTGGGCCGGACATGGCCCCACGATCGCGCCGATGGAGACAATTTATTTTCAAACCCTGTGTTGGGGCAGCGGCGGAATGTTGATCTCGCAATCGGCTTCGGCGTTTTTCAGCGGTCGAGGTCAAACGAAAGTGGTCATGTGGGTCGATTGTTTTTATGCTTTGGTGAATTTGGGATTGGACTACGTTTGGATTTTTGGGTATTACGGATTTCCCGAAATGGGAATCGCGGGAGCTGGCTACGCCACGGCGGTATCGCTCTGGCTCAAAGCGTTGACCTATCTCGCGTTGATGCTGCGTAAAACTCATCGCGAAAAATTTGGCACGGCAAATTGGAGCTGGGACCGGTCGCTGTTCGGTAGGATGATGAAGTTCGGTGTCCCGAGTGGTTTGCAGATGTTTCTCGATGTGGTGGGTTTTACGATTTTCATCATGCTGTTGGGGCGGCTGGGTTCGGTGGAAGCGGAAGCCAGTTCGATGGCGTTTAGCATCAGCAGTTTTTCCTTCATGCCAATTTGGGGGTTGGGACTGACGGCCGGAATTCTGGTCGGCCAACGGTTGGGCGAAAATCGGGCCGATCTGGCGGCCCGGTCGGCGTGGACGTCGCTGATTATCGGCTGGGGGTATATGTTTTGTATTTCGATGTTTTATTGGTTTGCCCCCGAGCTGTTTCTGTCAGGTTTTTTCGCAGCGTCAAACACCAATGGGACCACGACCAGCGCAGCAGAATCCCGCCAATTGGCGGCCACACTTTTGCAATTTGTGGCGGCTTATAACTTGTTTGATGCGACGATGATGATCATGGCCAATTCGATCAAAGGAGCCGGCGACACCCGTTTTGTCATGTGGGTCAGTTTGTTGATGGCGACGTGTTTGGCAGCCATCAGCTATCTAGTTGTCGAAAAATTCCAATGGGGAATTTATGCCTGTTGGGGTTTGATTACGGCGTGGGTCTGCCTGCTAGGAATTGTGTTTCTGTGCCGCTTCCTGGGTGGCAAGTGGAAAACTATGCGCGTGATTGAAATGCAACACGGAACGGTAGAATAGAGTTTCCCCACGATTTGATTACTGATAAAGTAAATGCCTTAGTCGCGACCACGCGTTCGATAAATTCCATCTTAAGATAGGGCCAGCCCATGGGTGACCAACAGATCAGTCCACTTTCCGGACAGACGAAAACGGCATTTCTGCGGCACTTGCTCGATGATATCGGCGCCTTGGAACAGATGATTGAGCAGGGCTTGATTGAAACCGGGATTACTCGCATTGGGGCCGAACAGGAATTGTGTCTGATTAAGGACGATTTGCGACCGGCCATGACGGGGCCTCAGATTCTGCGGACGATCAATGAACCACACTACACGTCGGAATTGGCGCAATGGAATTTGGAAATCAACTTGGATCCCCAGGAAGCCAAACCCGGTTGCTTGCGAAAGATGGATTTGCAGTTGAACGAGTTGTTGCAATTGGGAAAAAAGCAGGCCGAGGCATACGATTGTCATGTCTTGTTGACCGGAATTTTGCCGACGATTCGCAAAAGCGAATTGGACTTCAAATACATGACCCCCAATCCTCGGTTTCGCGCGATGGACAAAATCCTGCGCGAGTTGCGGGGCGAGGATTTTTCACTGTACATCGAAGGAGTCGACGAAATCAATTTGAAGCACGGCTCGATTTTGTTCGAAGCGTGCAACACCAGTTTCCAGATTCACCTGCAGATTAATCCAGCGGAGTTTGCCGATAAATACAATTGGGCTCAAGTGCTGGCCGGCCCCGTACTCGCGGCTTGCGTAAATTCACCGATGTTGCTGGGCAAAGAATTATGGAGCGAAACACGGATTGCTTTGTTCCGCCAGAGTATTGAGATTCGGCACGCCAGTAATTACATGCGCGACAAACAACCGCGAGTGGCGTTTGGTTATGATTGGCTGAAGTCTTCGGCCGTCGAGATTTTCAAAAATGACGTCGCGCATTACTTGTTGATTATTTCGGCGGCACTGGAAGAAGAAAATTCGTTGGCGTTGTTAGCCAAAGGCGAGATTCCGAAGTTGCGAGCCATGAATTTGCACAACGGAACCCTCTATAAATGGAATCGCGCCTGTTATGGCGTCGGAAATGGTCAACCGCATTTGCGAATTGAAAATCGCTATATCTCAGCTGGCCCAACGCCGCACGATCAAATGGCCAACGTCGCGTTCTGGATCGGATTGATGCAAGCGATGCCCGACGACTGCCGCTCGTCCTGGGGGAAGCACTTTTATTTTCAAGAGGTCCGCTCGAATTTTCTCAAGGCAGCACAGCATGGTTTGAACAGCGAACTGCGTTGGTTCGGCAAATGGATCGATGCGGGGAGATTGATCCTGGAACGACTATTGCCCATGGCGGCGGAAGGGCTGGAGAAAACGGGTATTCCGCGCGAAGAATACGAAGGCTATTTGAAAACAATCGAGCTGCGGGTGGCCAGCAAACAAACCGGTTCCAATTGGATTATCGATTCCTTGCGGTCGTTGCGCGCGAAAAACAGCGTCGAGGAATCTGTGTTGATGATCACCAACATGATGAAGGAAAATTGTCTTTCGGACCGACCCGTGCATGAGTGGAAGATTCCAGGACAATCCACGTTGGCGCTGATTCCGAACCGGTATGATCGCGTCGACAGCATCATGATTACCAATCTGATTACGGTACGTGAGGATGACCTAGTTGATTTTGCCGCGACCCTGTTGAAATGGAACGGTTTCAACCATTTGCCGGTGGAAGATGGCAAGGGAGAAATCAAAGGAATCATCTCGACGCGTGACATCGATAGGTTTCGCAGTTCTGGCAACCAGGATCCAGACGCGCTTGTGGACGCTTGTATGACCTCCGACATATTGACTGTCGCGCCGGAGACATCGCTGGACAAAGCCGAAAAAGTAATGTTGGCCAACAAGTTTGGCAGCATGCCGGTGGTGCGAGATAATCGTGTGATTGGCATTATCACGGTCAATGATATTCTCAATTTGCGAAAGAAGTTGGCGGCGGAATGATCAGGTTTGGTTTTGCGGGGCAACAGTTTGAGACCGAGCGCTTGATTGGTGACCGCCGGAGTTTGTCAGGTGGACCAACACTGGTTTTCGTCGCTGGAATTCACGGCAATGAGCCATCCGGTGTGATCGCACTACAACGAGTATTTCAGGATTTAGACCAACGTCAGGTTTCCTTACAAGGACGATTGCTCGGGCTGGTTGGAAACCTGGAGGCGTTGGCCCAACATCGGCGCTACCTTTCCCGCGACTTGAATCGAATCTGGGATCAGGATTTTTCGCGACAGTATTACGACGCGACTAAACGTCCGCCGGTTATGCCGGAAGAATTCCAGGAAGCAACTGAGATTTTTGATGTGATTGAACCGTTATTGAAACGGTACAGCCAATCGCTGGGTGATCCCGCCCAACATTCCAAGTTGTATTTTGTTGATCTGCACACGACGTCCGCTCCGACCGTGCCGTTCATCGCCATCAATGATCAACTTGACAATCGCAATTTTGCTTTGCAATTTCCTGTCCCAACCGTGTTGGGGATCGAGGAATACTTGCAGGGCCCGCTGCTCAGTTATCTAAATGATTTTGGTCCCGTCGCGATGGCGTTTGAGGCCGGTCAACATGATGATCCCAAATCGATTGACGTCCATGTCGCTTTTATTTATTTGGCGATGTTGGCGGCCGGTATCGTCCGAGCCGACCAAGTTCCTGAATTGGTTCAACATAGACGGCTGTTAAAGGATTGCAGTGGCGACCAACAGGGAATCGTGGAAGTCGTCTATCGTCGTGGGCTTGCTCTCGATGACGAGTTTGTCATGGAGCCGGGATTTACTAATTTTCATCCCATCCAAAAAGGTGCTTTGTTGGCACAAGATCGTCGTGGGCCGATTCATGCCGATCGGGCGGGACAGATTTTTATGCCACTGTACCAAGCCGTTGGTGAAGATGGTTTCTTTATTGTTCGAAAGGTGCCTCGTTGGGCATTGCTGCTTTCCAGCCTTTTGAGGCGGGTCAATTTCGAAACGATTTTGACGCTG
>JANNWZ010000026.1:0-10628 GCA_031409295.1 Mariniblastus sp. | reverse complement strand
TCTCGGCCCGTTTAGCTCCCAGCAATAATTTAAACACTTGGTCTGCGTGTTCGAATGCCGTCCCCGTACCAGTTACGACCAACGTTCCGCCGGCAGCCACCCACTTTTCCAGCGAATCGCGTTGCAAATCGTGGGAGGAAGCCAATTTCTTCAATTCACCTAACGAAATCAAGACTTCTTCGACGCTCGACAATCCGATCCAGTCCTGCGGCAGCTCCGCTGGGTGCACCGCATGAATTTGTGGGACCATGGTAATCCCGGTAACGCTGTTAGTGATGGTGGCGTTGGGTACAGCTCGATTGATCAACGTGTTATTGGTAGCATCGGTACAACTCTCGACTAATTTGTCAAACGATGGAATCACTTCATTGGTCGGGAGGGAAAGTGTCGTCGACCCAGGAAAATGAACCTGTCCATCGCAACAACTGAAATAGATTCCATTGTTTTGGGAAACGGCAGACGAAATAAACAATACGGAAGGGAAATCGAACTGCGAGTTGAATAGTCCGTTGCCTCCCAACTCATAAACAAAATCTCTTCGCGGATTGTACTGACCGTCAAAGATCTCCCGCTCGATCAGTAGCTGTTGACTTTGATTTCCATACAGCGACTCCGATGGTACATACAATTCCGCCGACACGACGGACTGGCCAGATTGCAGCACGAGTGGAACCGATGTGGATGTTTGAGAGCTGGTACTATAATCTCTCGAACTGATCGTCACTTGGAAACTGACGTCTTTTGTCACGGGCAACTTTGGATTGGTTTCCAATTGAATTCGCACAGTTCGATAACCTGTTCCGTTGGTGGGATATTGGTCGTCGACCGTCACCGTGTATCCTGATTTACCCGGCGGCAAGGCCGATTGGGCTATTGAAGTAGTGGCTGAACCGAACACCGAACCGAACGCAATTGCCAGCCAGATCAGTTTTTCTTTCACAGATCTGCTTCCCACTAACGATTGGCTCATTTTGGCAATGAGCAGAGCCAGCCAATACGCGACACCCAAGCCGACCATCGAAACGATCATCGTGACTACCCCCACGATCAATCCATAAAAAATCAAGTTGCCTCGATAGGCTCCAGCAAGACAAGCCGAAAGAAAGGCCACCCCAATCATGGCGATCAACAATTGTCGAATCGAAAACCTGGGTAATAGTGCCATGTTTGCTCGTTTAACGGGAATGCTGGTTTGATCGAATAGAAAAAATCTGAACGGTTGATTTATTCACGGGCGAATTTTAATGAACAAACCAATGACCAAGGCTCCGAGTCTCGATTCATTATGGTACGCTGCCAATACTAAATTCAACCAAACGACGACAATAAATAGTTCGCTGCCCAGCGTCGTATTGTCAAAACAGCGCCCAGCGATCATTATCCAATAATCCCTGACACGCTTTTTTGTTCCCTGTACATACCACCGGAGTCTGATCCCTTTGTTCGTTGGACCAGTATTTACCCGCGAAGCAGTCGTAGCACCCCGTCGCGTTCGTCATTACTTGATGCGAACGGTCTACGCAATTGCTTTACTGCTGTTGATCTGTACCTCGTGGATGATCCTGAAAGAAACCCAGATCATCCAAAATGTTGGCGACATGGCGCGGTTTGGCGCGATGTTGTTCCAGATTCTGGCCCCACTGCAGATGGCCTTGATCATGTTTTTGGCCGCCATTTCCGCCGCCAGCAATATTGCCATCGAAAAAGATCGTCAAACACTAATCATGTTATTGATGAGTCGATTGACCAACAGCGAATTGGTCTTGGGCAAACTGTTCGCCAGTATGTTGAACATCGGCGTCATGCTCATGACGAGTCTGCCGATCTTCATGTTAATCGTGTTGTTTGGCGGCACGTCATTTGAACAGGTGGGTTGGACATTTGCCGTGACCGCGACGACTGCGTTTGCGGCTGGCAGTCTCGGTGCTTTGTTAGCCTTCTGGCGTGAGAAGACGTTTCAAACTTTGGCGTTGGTCGGAATTGCGATTGTGTTCTGGCTGGGGTTTTGGGAAGCAGTCGGCATCTCGGGTTTTGCCATGTGGGGATTGAAGGCCGACGAAATCGCCGGTGCAACGAGTCCATTTCGCGCTGTCTTGGCGGCAAGCCAACCGACGATTCCGGAAACTTGGCCAATCACGGTTCTACCCTATTTGATCGTTTCGTTAGGGCTCGGAGCATTGATGTGCGGTGTGGCGATTCTGAGAGTTCGCAAATGGAATCCCAACCGCGAGATTCGTCCGGGTCAACAGGATTCTGATGCGACCAATCAAATTGACATGTTTACCGGCAAGTTGGTGGATGAAGTGGCAACGCTTGACGGAGCGGCAATTCGTGTTGGCATGGGATCGGATCTTAATGCTCCCGCCGATCAGTCCACCGGAAGACAGATCGTCGAACGATCCGAGAGTCTTCGGTCGGGGCATGTTGATGATCGAGCCCGCGTCGCGAATCAAAAAAGCCGGCGCGTTTGGGATAATCCCATCCTCTGGCGAGAGACCTGCACCTGGGCGTACGGCAAAAAAATCGTTTTCATTCGGATCGTGTATTGGCTACTGGCTGCGTCGGTATTCCTCGCCCTTTATTCGCTGGTCCATTCCGGGTTGGCAACTCGCACAACGTCCAATTCCGGAGTGGAAATTCACGTCACGACGAAGCCGCTGGCACCATTTATCCTGCTGAGTATTGTGATGGTCAATGCGTTGGCGGTCACCTCGATCACGACGGAGCGCGATGGGCGTGCACTGGATCTATTGCGGGTCACCGATATTTCACCGGCGGAATTTTTGTTCGGCAAACTGTGTGGAGTCTTGATCGTAGCAATGGACATGATCCTGTTGCCCATTGTCATGAGCGGTTATCTCTGGTTCAACAATGTAATTACTGGTGAAAACCTGTTGTATTTGACCATTGGGCTCCTCGTGATTCACGTGTTCGTGGCGATGTTGGGTGTGCATTGCGGAATGCTGTATGCGGGCAGTCGACAAGCCATCGCGGTCAGCTTGGGCACGGTGTTTTTTCTATTCCTGGGGGTCATCACGAGCATGTTGATGATGATTTCGTTTACCGGGAACGTCGAAGCTCAATTAACGCCGTTTCTGGCGTGTATCGTCGGCGGAGCGATTGGTTTGTATCTGGCACTCGGTTGGAACATGCCTTCATCGCCGGCCCTGGTGCTGGCCTGTGCGGTGCTGCCGTTGGCCATGTTTTACTCCATTACGAGTTATTTGCTGGGCAGTTTTCTGGCCGTGCTGTTGGTCGTGTGTCTGGCCTATGGATTCGCCACGACAGCAATGATGATCCCCCGACTGAGTGAATTTCTGGTTTCCTCGGATCGTGCCAAAGCAGGTGACACAGAGTAAAGGACGAGTCAGAAATCCGGCAATCGACAGGGTTGATTGGGCGCTGCCGTGCTCGAAGGGTCGCTCGGTTCGTTACGAAGTTAACCCGTCATTTGGATCTCACCTCAACGCTGGGCTCGGAAACGATCTGATTTTAATTATCGCTAGGCGGAATAATGCCCACCACTTTCAACAGCATAATTGAAAAATAGCCAATAAATCCCGAAATAGGAATCGTCAACAGCCAGGCCCATGCCATTTGTTCAACGACGGTCCATCTTAATGCACCGAACCTCTTGGCCGACCCAACGCCCATAATCGCCGCCGAAATATTGTGGGTTGTGGAAACAGGAATACCGAAATGCGAGGCGATTCCAATCACGAACGCCGATGTTGTTTCAGCAGCAAAGCCATGCACTGGCTGCAACTTGGTCATTCGGTGGCCCAGCGTTTTAATGATCCGCCAACCACCCGCTGCAGTTCCTGCGGCCATCACAACTGCACAAACTACTTTGATCCAAATGGGAATGTCCATGGACTTGCCAGCCTCAGGAGCTGCAATTTGCAAAAAGGACAGCCAATTTGGCAAGTTGTCCAATTGTCCCGACGCTGTTCCGGCTGCGAGTGCCAAAGCAATGATCCCCATCGTTTTTTGTGCGTCGTTGGTTCCATGCATTAATCCCATTCCAGCAGCGCTGACGAGTTGGGCTTTGCCGAATACAGCGTTCACCCAGCGAGGTTTCCATTTACGAAGCAGAAAATACAGCAGCCCCATGACCAAAAACCCCAGTGTGAACCCCGCCAAAGGAGAGGCAAACATGGGCACGACCACTTTCCATAACAGCCCCTTGCCCGCGTAGAAATGTTCCGTGTCCGGTATGGACCAGATCACAACATGCCAACTATTTGCCGCTGCAACCGAAGCTCCCACCAACCCACCGACCAGCGCATGACTCGAACTGCTGGGCAGCCCCCAATACCACGTAATCAAATTCCAAGTGATTGCCCCCAACAAAGCACAGATCAATACTTCTTGGGTCACCACCTTGGGATCAACCAGTCCCGAAGCAATTGTTTTGGCAACTGCTGTCCCAATCAATGCTCCGATCAAGTTGGAAACTGCCGCCAGAATGATCGCTTGTCGCGGGCTCAATACCTTGGTGGCAACCACCGTCGCAATCGAATTAGCGGTATCGTGAAATCCGTTAATGTATTCAAACACCAAGGCGATCAGGATCACTAGCAAAATCAAAATCATTGGTTGCGTTCAGGGTTTTTTGTGGAGTCCAGCATTGCGATGCTACCTGCGCTGATACAAAAACGGCAGGTTGGAACGCACAGTATTACGTGGAAATTTTTGTCAACGACTCAGGAATTTTTTAACACAATATGCGTAATGGCATTGGCGGCATCGCGGCAGCGGTCAATCACCTTCTCCAGCAAGTCGTACAAGTCACGAATCATGATCGCTTGAATCGGTTCGTATTTGCCACTGTAAACCTCTCCGAGCAGTTTCAGGATGACTTCGTCGCCTGCCGTTTCAATGGATTGCATCCGATCATTCATCATTTTCATCGTCTCCAACGAGGGACTTTTCCGCAACTGGCCAACCATTTCTGATGTCGTCTTGGTGGCCCGGTCCATCAACTCGGTTTGCATCGAAAAGTCGATTTCGGACATCCGTTGAGGCGCCAGATTAAACCGCTCGGCGAACTTTTCAATTGTTTTGCAAGTTCGGTACAGTGCATAAGACACCATTTCGATGTCTTCTCTTTCGAGACCGGTCACAAAAGTGTTGACCAACTCCTGGCTGATTTGGTCGGTGATCCGTTTGTTTTTGGCGCGAGCCAGCGCAAACTCGTCCAAGGCATGCGCGTGCGTGCGATCCTTAAGCAATTCGATCAGCAATCGCGTTAGCACCTCAGTCTCTTTGGAACTAGCCTCCAGCAAATCGAAAAACTTGGTGTCTTGACTGAAAAAATGTTGAATCGAAAACATGACCGATGACCTGAATGAATTAATACTCGGCTTCGAATAATACCTGACGCTGTTTGGTGCACAAAAAACGCGGCGCGTTAGTGTAACAACAAACTTGAAAGGGATCGAGTCACCGGCAGAAGCTATTAATTATTCTTAACATTTTCCGACAAACACGGCGAAATCATGGTTCTTTCCCACCGCATTAGCGACCCACAATTCTGTTGTCAATCGACGCGATTTGGTGTCCAGGCTGCGGGAGCGGGTCGGCGAAATCAGCCGCTGGGCATTAGCCAAATGGCATTCACATTCGAGTAATTGTTAGCGGAGTCGGCGCAAGCCGCCCGGTTTTCATCCGTAATTCCCACGCAACTACCGGACGGCTCGCGCCGTTCCGCTACAAAGTAAGTGCCATTGGCCGCTAGCCTGGGCTGTCAAAAATTTGAGGTTGCGGACAATTCAGCTTGCGCAGCTTTTGCTCCCCTCGCCCCTGGAATTCGGACGAATTCGGATCGCGACTTCATCCAGCTTTCTCCGAATTCCAGGGGAGAGAGGCTGGGGGGCGAGGGGGAGTAAATGACTTTTTTTGATTTGGACGCGAACAAAAAAGGAACTTTTCATAAACGCAATTTCCAGCTGTCAATACCAAATTTTTGACAGCCCAGCGCTAGGCCCCGGTTTTTTGCAATGTAACCGGACGCTAGTGCGTTCCGGCTAATTCGAAACCAGCAATGTAACCGGACGCTAGTGCGTTCCGGCTAATTCGAAACCAGTGTCCATGCTGTCGGGGAGCACTGGAATGAGAAATCCATTATCGAGACTTGCGGGAGCCGCCCCTTTTCCGAGCGTTGATTGACTCTATCTCTGTTGACCAGAGTCGGCAATTGGCTGAACCAATGCACGATCAAGCTGGGCTCAATCTTGCAACCGTTTCGCATAACCCAACGATTTTATCACGGATAACATTTCTTCGTACGAAATGTATCGCCGGCGATGTTCCAGTTTGTATTGATCAATCGCCGAGCCCAATTCTGCGGCTTCAGATGAAAGACTGGCATGCCCATCGGAAAACTGGCGGCGCTCAAAACCAGGTGAGTTTCGTTGCACGGCCGGGTTCCGTCGATCCGCAAACGAATCATTTGCCTGAGACGAATCCGAATTGGAAAACAGGTGATTTTCGACAGTCATGCTTGGCCTCGGCCACAGAGTAGAAGGGACAATTTGATCTCTGCTTCTCTATCGGCAATTTCGCCGAGCCAGCAAACTTCGCTGGCAGATCGTTCGAAGAATCCGGTTGTTCGAATTAGGACCGGTCGAAACGGACGTGGAGACGATCCAATCATTTCGATTGGCCGGCCTACCGCGACGCCACATGCTCCGCGTCTGAGTGCAAGTCCGCTAACAGCGCATCAAATTGAGTCTGTCCCGGAAAAGCCAATTTCGCTCGGTTCAAGGTCAGTCTCGCTTGCGACGCTTGGCCAGCAAATAATTGGGCTTGGCTCAACCGCAAATAGACTTCGCTCGTGACATCCTCTCGTTCGCTGGCCGCCTGGAGCAATTCGATGGCGGGACTGACTTGTTTCAATTCCATCAACGCAATGCTCTTGGCGACCAATGCCGTTTCAGGCTGTTGATCGGGCGGATATTGACTGAGTAGCTGTTCCACGGCCGACAATGCTCGCAGCGGTTGGTTCATTCGTTGATAGGTTTGCACAATGGTCAACTGAATGCCAGGCAAATTGTGATCGATGCCTGCGGCTCGTTGAAAATCGGCGAGTGCCAATTCCAGGTCCCCTTTGGCCAGATTCGTGCGGCCTTGCAGCGCCCAAGCGGGTGCGAACCGGGGATCTAACTCCAACACCAATTCGGCTTGGCGTTTCGCGGGCAACCATTGACCAGCCTGCAAATACAATTCGCCCAACTCCACCATCAATTTCGGATCGCGATTTCCCGATAAATCAATCCCCTGTTGCAAGTGTTTGATCGCCGGTTGCAGGTCATTTTCCTGTTGAAGAGTGCGTGCCAAGTTGATATGAGCCGTCTGGTCCGCTGGGTTTTCAATGGTCGCGCGACTGAATAGCGATTTCGCCTGGCTCAGCCGACCCTGATGCAGCGCTTCGATCCCCCCTTTTGTCCATTGCTTGGAGGCATTCGAAAATTGTTTCGCACGTTGAAAAGGCTGGAAACTGGAACAGCCCACAGACGAAAACAGAACCAACCCGACCACGAACCATTCCAGCCTGCGACCGTTAGCGCTGAATCGTGCGGATTGTCGGAAGCCCGCGCTGTCAAAAAACCGCGAACTGCGACCACCGGTTCGCTGTTGGGTTTCGTAAAGTATTTTCAGTCGCTTCAAAGTTCAAAACGCCCTAAGGAATTGTCCCGAATTAACTTCCGCGGTTTGATGGTAGCGGAAGGGCGCGAGCGCTCCGGTTTTTGTGACACCGGACGGCTCGCGCCGTTCCGCTAAGATCCGGAACTTAATTCGGGACAATTCCTGAATTAATGCCCGATTCGCCGAGTCCCGCCAAGCGTAGCAGCCTGTCATTCTTTTGAATATATCGGAATAATCGCTTACTTCAGATCATTCGATTCGATGCACAATGTCGAACCGAGCGATTTTGGATTATAAAAATCTGGGATTCCCACCCGGCTTAGTTCCGAAATCACACGAAACCCATTTTTCGCAATCTTAATTGCTAGCAAATTACGATGACAGCAACCTATCAAAAACGCGGCCTCAAGTTTCTTTACCCCGAAAACTGGAAACTGACTGACGAAGCCGACACCGACCTTCCTTGTTCAATTAGTTTAGAAACTCCGGATGGCGGAGCGTTGTGGGCCGTTCATTTGTACGAAATCGATTCCGATCCCGACGAAATTTTGAAAGCCACGCTGGCCACGTTACAAGAGACTTATCCAGATTTGGAAATCACGCCGTGCCAAACCGATTTTGCGGCCGCTAACGGGACCGCCGTGGAAGCGATGTTTTATTGTTTGGACTTTTTGATCCGCGCCAGATTGCAAGTTATACCCAATCGTGACTATCAATTGCTGTTTTGGTTTCAGGCCGAAGACCGCGAATTCGATAAATTGGAACTGATCTTCCAAGCCTTGGCGACGAGCGTGTTGCAAGGCTAACTGGTGACGGATCAATCCATATCAAACAACGCATCGACGTAGGAATCGACGTCGAACTCAGCAAACGCTTCGGGAGTTTCGCCCAAGCCGATAAACTTGACGGGCAAGCCGAATTCCGTCCGAATCGGAATGGCCACGCCGCCTTTGGCAGTTCCATCGAGCTTGGCCAGAAAAATTCCCGTACAACCGGCCGCAGCGGAAAAACCTCGCGCTTGACTGATCGCGTTTTGACCCGCCGTGGCATCGAGCACCAACAAAACTTCATGCGGTGCGTCGGGAATCACTTTGCCAATCACGCGGCGAATTCGTCCCAACTCTTCCATGAGATTGGCCTGTGTTTGAAGTCGGCCGGCGGTATCGACAATGCAGATATCGGTTTGGTTGTTTTTGGCTTGCTCGACGGCTTTAAACGCCACACTCGCTGGATCGCTACCCTGTCGGCCGGTCACAATTTCGGCGCCCATACGTTGCGACCAAATCGTCAACTGCTCGACCGCCGCCGCTCGAAACGTATCGCCAGCACCGAGTACGACGGTTTTTCCGTTACTAATAAACAGATGGGCCAATTTGGCAATCGAAGTTGTTTTCCCGGCTCCATTGACACCCACAACCATAATGACGGTCGGCCCGGATTCAGCCAGTTGAATGTCGGTTGAATCCTGTTGCATGATTTCGCGAATCGTAATTTTGGCGGATGCGATCAAATCCTGCATCATGACTTTGCGACCGCGAAACTGCGAACCAAGATCGTCTCGAATTTTTCCGGCTGGTCCCAAGCCCATATCGGTCTTGATCAAGATCGCATACAGCTCGTCAAGAAATTCCTGATCTACCAACCGCCCATCTTTGCCCACCAGATCGCGGATGTCGGTGTTCAGTAAATCGACCGTTTTTTTCAGCGTTTGCTTGAATCGGCCAAACAAGCCAACGGGATCCGGACTATTTGAACGGGCAAAAGGATTCCAGCGAGCCATATATCTAATTGAGGGTTGAAACAGGAAAAAACATGCGAATGATTATAAAAAACTAGGCGTTTGATCCTGAGTTCTCGGCATCAATCCCTGGAGTGTTTGACGCCTTGGCCTGACTCGACGGTTTGTTGTTCATCAAGCGGTCGAGAATTCCATTGACAAACTGGGCTGAGTTTTGGGTTCCATAGCGTTTGGCCAACTCAATCGCTTCGTTAATCGCGACGCGATCGGGAGTCTGGGTGAACAATACTTCAAACGCACCCAAACGCAACACATTCCGATCGGTAGTCGGCATCCGGGAGAGTTTCCAATTCTGCGCAGTCATCTCCAACTGTCGATCGATTTCCGATTGGTGTTGTCGAACCCCAGCGAGCAGTTCTACTGCGAACGCAATCAATTGCCGATCGTAATTCAGCCTCGCTTCAATGAAACGTTGGCGAACATCGTCCGGTTGGTCGGGATTCATGTCGCTTTGATAAAGGACCTGGAGCACGATTTCGCGAGCACGGCTACGGCGAGACATGGATGATGGGGGCAAAGTGCAAAGGGAAATCAACCGGCTCGTCGGAGCGGACATATTGTCACAAGTTGAATCGAAGATCAAGCGATTCAACACTGTTCGAACACCGAATAACGACAGCGCTCACCCCGATATTCTATGCGAAAGAACGGGATTCGTGAATTAGGGTACTGACCTGCCCCACGATCAAATTCCGGACGACTTGTGGTAAATCGGCCGTGGACTGTGTAGCCCCGGTTCATCTTTCCACTGGATATCTTCGACGATTTAGCAAACAATAGACGGTTCGTCCATTTAGCCAAGAAGCTGGCCAGGACCTCCGACAAACTTGGATTTTTTAGAACTTCATGACCGTTCCTCATTCACCAATCGCTGATCCGCCGAACTCAACGGGACACCTCGTATTAACCTACGAGCCGGCTGTTCCGGTGTCGCGAGGAAAATTGGCGGTCTGGTTATTCCTGTCAACCGAGATCATGTTTTTCACCGGTCTGATTGGGACCTATATTGTTCTTCGGTTTGGCGTGCCAACAGGAAGTTGGCCTGCACCCGCTACGGTAGGCGTTGTCGAGTGGATCGGAACGTTGAATACATTTGTGTTGATCTGTTCCAGCGTCACGATCGTATTTGCGATGGAAGCGGCCAAAGCCGAGTTGCCCCATCGCGCTAAACAATGGCTGT